>JBBSUB010000490.1:0-1501 GCA_038235345.1 Chitinophagales bacterium | reverse complement strand
GTCGCACTTATGCAGCCTTTTTCAATTTAAAATTTGTTTTAACTAATTGTATAACGTTATCCCACTTTTCATTCATATAGGTTACTCTAAGATTAAGCATGTTTTGCGCTCCGGTACTACTCCACCTTTGACCAGATTGCTTCATTCTTTTTTGTACAACTGTTCTGTGTGCCGATTCGATGGCTCCTGAACCTATGATTCCACATCCAATTTGTTTATAGTATTTATAATCCATCCGGCTGCTGTTGGTTTCATAGTAGGAAATTAAATTTTTAGCTACCTCATTTTCCGACGTTAACTTTTTTATATTTTTGATTACCTGCTTTACTTTGCTGTCAAGCAGGAGTTTCTTTTGCTTTTCTGCCCATTTTTCTCCTTCCCCTTTTTCTTTAAAATAGCTATCAATAAACTCATGCAAATGTTCGATAGCATGAAAATAATCTAAAATAGAAATCGCATCGGGAAAAGCATCTTCTTCCCATTTTCTTATCCATGTGGCACCATCCGATAGAAAGACCAAACGCTGTTTAATATCGCCATACGATTCTATTAAATCTTCCATCTTATTTGTAAAACATTTGCTATTGCCCAAATAAGCCAGGTACTGTGAATGCCTTATCCAGCTTTGTTTTCCATTAGGATCAATGCAATCAGAACTTTTAAAAACCCTGCCTACTTTTACTTCTTTCCAACCATCATCCCGGGTAAATATCATTGAACCGTCAACCTCAGCATACAACACTTCTTTGGATTTTAGAGGAGGCAATGTCCTTGTGGCTGCAATCGTTTTTCCAAGTTCTTTTCCATAGATATCAGCTACCCTTTGTATTTGTGAATGGCCTATTTCAATTCCGATAGTTTTCTTTAAAATCTCCGGGCATTTGTCATAACATTCTAATTGTGCTAAATACACAATCAATTCCTGCAATAAAGGGCTTATCTGGAATCCATTGATATCTTTGCTAAAGGGATGCTTGTTGCTTATTTCGATAAATCCTAATTTTGTGAGTGTTTTTTTTTACGCCTGTCGGCGGACAAATCACTTAAACTTTTTTCAAAAACCGCTCGACCAAGTTCTTTAAAAATTTTTTCAAGCTCATTTTCGTAATCGTAAAAATTGTCGATTTTCTTGAGTGCTTGCAGTTCATCGTATTTTTCAGATGCTATAGCAAGATATTCTTCTCTAGTCATAATAGTAAATATTGGTTCCCTAAATTTACAATATTTTCAATAGCGACAATTTGGGATGCACCCTCGGCAAATTGCAATTATCTATTGCACATTAAAATATTTGTATGAAAAGATTTTGCATGGCTCTTGATCTGAAAGATGATCCCGCATTGATTAAGGAATATGAAGAATATCATACAAACGTTTGGCCGGAAATAAAAAAAAGCATCACTGGCGTGGGTATAATTAATATGGAAATCTATCGCACCGGCAACCGGTTGTTTATGATTATAGAAGCGACAGAAGATTTTAATTTTGAAACGAAAACTGC
>JBBSUB010000489.1:0-1537 GCA_038235345.1 Chitinophagales bacterium | reverse complement strand
GATATGGTTCTGCAAAGAGATGAGCCTATCCCTGTTTTCGGAACAGCGAATGCAGGAGAGGAAGTCATTGTAAAATTTGATCAAAAAGAAAAGAAAGCTATTGCCGGAACGGATGGAAAATGGAAAATCGCCCTGGATAAATTACCGGCAGGCGGACCCTATACTTTGGAAATAAGAACAGCAAAAAAACAAATCCTTTTTGAAAATATTTTAATGGGAGATGTATGGCTATTAGCCGGTCAGTCAAATATGCTATTTCGGCTGAATGAGGCACAGGAAGGTAAGGGAGCAATAGATATGGCAGGTAATAAACAGCTCCAATTTCTGCAATTAAATGCCCTTCGGGAAACAGATAATACAGCCTGGGATTCAACCGTTTTAAAGGCTACCAATCAACTCAAATATTTTTCAGGTGAATGGCAAAAAAGTTCTCCTGAAACTGCGGCGCAATTTTCTGCCATTGGTTATTTTTTTGGTGAGAAGATTCAAAAAGCAACCGGTGTTCCCATTGGTTTAATTCAGGTGGCTGTCGGCGGCGCACCGATTGTGACTTTTCTGGACAGGCACACATTGGAATGGGATAGCTACCTCGTGAATGAATTATATAATTGGACCAAATCCGATTTCCTGATGCCCTGGGTACGGGAACGGGCATTAAAAAACATAGAGCTTTCCAAAGATCCCAAACAACGCCATCCCTATGAACCGGCCTATATTTTTGAAGCAGGTTTATCCTCATTTACCCACACACCACTTAAAGGAATTGTATGGTACCAGGGTGAAAGTGATGCACATAATGTTGAGCTTTACCGGTATAATTTTGAGAAATTAATTCAGAGCTGGAGATCAATATGGAACAAAAATTTGCCGGTTTATTTTGTTCAGCTTTCTTCCATTGACCGGCCATCCTGGCCATATTTCAGGGATATGCAGAGAAAGGTTGCTGAAGAAGTTCCCAATACCTTTATGGCCGTATCAAGTGATGTGGGAGATTCGCTGGATGTGCATCCAAAAGAAAAGAAGATTGTGGGAGACCGACTTGCATTACTGGCGTTAAAAAACACCTATCATCAGAAAATTGTTGCTGAAGGACCGGTAATTGAAACCGCTATTCAAACAGGGAATAAAATCATTCTCTTCTTTAAAAATGCTCAAAAATTACAAACCCGGAATAAAGAAGTATTAACCGGTTTTGAGGTCATGGATGAGAAAGGGACCATTTATTTGCCGAAGGCAGAAATTCATAAAAACACAGTGATTTTATCTTTGCTGTCGAAAAACAGAATCGGCAAAATTCTTTATGGGTATCAGCCATTCACCAGGGCAAATCTTGAGAATGAAAGGGGTTTACCGTCAAGTACATTTTTAATAAACGTCCGCACAAAATAATTTTCTAAAAGTAACATAAACGTTTCCTTGCAATAGGAAAGCAAAAGAACTGATTAAGCTAATTCAAAAGAATGGTTGGTTTTTTGAAAGACAATCGGGTAGTCATAAAATATTCAAACATCCAACAAATAAAGGGATAGTTGTTATT
>JBBSUB010000488.1:0-1539 GCA_038235345.1 Chitinophagales bacterium | reverse complement strand
TATTCAGTCGGACAGAGAATGGAAATATCAGGTGGTACACAATGGGAATTGCCATAGGCGCGGTCATTACATTAACTATTATATTATTTCTATGATACTCATTTATATAATACTTATTCTGATAGTTGGTGGCCTTCTTTCTTTGGGCTTTAGAAAGAATGCTGTGGCGGTTAAATGGATTTCATTACTAGCCTTGCTTGTTGATTTTATCATTGTGGTGATTTATTGGATCAATCATTACAACAGCATCAGCATTTTAAAAAATGATGCCTGGATTGAAGTGGTAAAAATGGAATGGATTCCGCAATGGGGCGTCAGTTTTCATTTGGCTATTGATGGACTAAGTCTTGTGATGGTGGTACTTACACTGTTTTTAGGGATGGTAGCAGTATTGGTAAGCTGGAAGAAGACGATAAAAAGAAGTGGCTTTTTTTATTTTAATATACTATGGTTACTCGCCGCTGTATTAGGTGTCTTTTTATCCATGGATCTCTTCCTGTTTTATTTCTTTTGGGAAATGATGTTGATCCCAATGTTTTTTATTATTGCCATCTGGGGCCATGAAAAACGAAAAACTGCTGCTATCAAGTTCTTTTTATTTACACAGGCAGGAGGAGCACTCATGCTGATTTCTATTTTGGTTTTATATTTCGCTCATGGAAGGTCAACCGGAGTTTATACATTTAATTATTTTGAACTTTTAGGTACCTCCCTTTCACCTAAGCTGGCTTTTTGGCTGATGATGGGTTTCCTGAGTGCTTTTGTTGTAAAACTTCCGATAGTTCCGTTTCATTCCTGGTTGCCGGATGCCTATACCCAATCTCCCGCCTCAGGAACGATACTATTAGCTGGATTGCTTTCCAAAACAGCAGCTTATGGAATACTAAGGTTTATCCTTCCTTTGTTTCCGGAAGCAGCACGGGAAATTGCGCCTTATGCAGTAGCAGTAGGCGTGATCAGCATTTTATATGGAGCTAAACTGGCCTTTGCACAAACAGATTTAAAACGGCTGATCTCTTTTTCAAGCCTGAGTCATATGGGTTTTATCATAGTAGGAATATTTTCTTTCCAGACTTTGGCCTACCAGGGAGTGGTATTAGAAATGGTCGTTCATGGAATTACGATCGGTGCCTTATTTATGGTGGCAGGAGCTATTCATGACAGAATACATACGCTTGATATGAATCTGATGGGAGGATTTTGGGCGCAGGTCCCGGTCATGGGAGGTATTACAACGGTTTTTGTTCTCGCATCCTTAGGGCTTCCGGGACTGGGGAATTTCGTAGCAGAATTTCTGATATTATCCGGTTCTTTTCAATCGCATGTTGTGCTAACCATTTTGGCTGCCCTGGGATTAATTGCTTCCATGATCTATTCATTGATTATTCTGCAAAGGATATTCCATGGAAAAGAAAGATCGGAATTGAAAATTATCGATTTTAATTTGAGAGAACGCCTGGTGATGGGCTGCCTGATCATTGTAATTTTTTGGTTGGGTTTATTCCCGCAAACTATTTTTAATACAGTAAAACCTCCGGC
>JBBSUB010000487.1:0-1597 GCA_038235345.1 Chitinophagales bacterium | reverse complement strand
ATGAAATATAATACAAAGAGTCAATTTGGTTTGAAGATTTTTATTGAAAAGTTATTGAAGATCTGAATATGATTACTAATTTATATATTATTTCATACATAATGATAGTTTATTCTATTATTAATTGGTTTATTGACATGAAACTCTGGATATCCAGGAAGATTAAAAACTAAAACTTTTAGCATTGCAGCAACTTTCCTATTTTTGCAGCATGCCATTTTACAGATTACATATAAAATTAGAAGGGCAGGAAGTCCGGGAATTTACCCTGGAAGATCCGAGGAAAGATATCGAATTGGTTTACCTCGATTATAAAAAAAGGGTCAATGCAAAAAATGGTACAGGAAGGGTGATTTATTTTGATCTGGTCATGATTGCAGAAGTCAGCCTCACTTACCAGGAAGATCGGCAGGAAGTATTTAACGCGCCGAATCATTATGGATTAAAACCAGTAAAAATGGAGGAACAGAGACGGAAAAAACCACGGAAAAGTTCTTCAACAGGACCAACATTGGGAGAGAGAATGAAGAAATGAGCTTGAACCGGAAAGTCTTTCCGGTTCAAAGGCTGATTAACTTTTTTGTTTCAACAACTCTATCTGCGCCTTTAATTTCCGGGCCATTCCTTTACCTTCAAAGCCAAGTGTCTTAAAACGGATATTGCCCATTTGATCTACAATATATGTTGCCGGAATTAAATTAAAACCCAGCTTCTCCCCGATCATCCTGTCTTTATTATAGTAAACCGGGAAGGAGTATTTTTCATTGCCCCACCATTTTTGCGCATCATTCAGCTCATTTTGAGCACCGGAATTCACGATCATAAAAACAACATCCGGATCATTTTTATATTCCTGGTAAACCTCTTCCATAAAAGGCATGGCGTGCATACAGGGAACGCACCAGGTTGCCCAAAAATCCATGATCACAATCTTGTTTTGAATAAGTGTTGGGGATAGCGGATTCCCTTTCAGGTCTACATAATTACTGAGAACATCCGGTAATGGTTTTGAAATAATTTCCTTTTGAAGTTGTTTGTTCATTTCAGCCATCCAATGATCCTGAATGACCTGGATATACTTGTCGATTCCCGCCATACTTCCCTTCCAATTTTTATAATTCCTTTCCATTGATTGAAAGGATGCCGTATCTCCCGGATCATTGTAAGAAACGTTTCTAAATGCCTCAAAGGCTTCTTCAAATTGTTGTTCCCGGCTGTAAAAATTTCCCGCATTTTTTAATGTCTCATTGTCGCTGGAAATGTTCACAGCTTTGGCCATAAACTCTTTCGCCTCCTGGTTTCTTCCCTGTTTTGAAAGAATCAAAGCCATCAAAGACTGCAATTGACCGGTAACATTCTTTACGGATTCCTGTCGTTGTTCCCTGCTAACGTAGGAAGGCAAATAGCCCGTTTCCGGAAAATATCTTGTCAGGCTTATGGAGAACGTATCGGCATAAGAAAGTGAGCGTTGAGCCAATGCCAGGGCAGTATCCAGGGCAACAGAATGTTTGTATAATAATTCAGCCTGGCTTTTCAATTCGCCCGGAGTGTATGGCGTAAATTTTTCATGGAGAAAAGAAAGGTGATCAAGTGCTTT
>JBBSUB010000486.1:0-1603 GCA_038235345.1 Chitinophagales bacterium | reverse complement strand
TTCGTGCGTAATGAGGAATTTCAATGGTACCAACCTGAAAATGCCCGCTGCGAAAATGGCCTTCTGATCATTGAGGCAAAAAGAGAGCAAAAAGCAAATCCCCTTTACCAGGAAGGGAGTAATGACTGGCGAAGGAATCGAAAAATAATTGAATACACTTCATCCTGCCTCATCACGCGAGGGACGCAGTCCTGGCAATACGGACGTTTTGAAATGAAGGGAAAAATGGATATCAGGGATGGCATCTGGCCGGCATGGTGGACATTAGGTGTTGATAAGCGCTGGCCTGCCAATGGTGAAATAGACATCATGGAATATTACCGAAAAAAATTGCTGGCGAATATTGCCTGCCTGGATAATAATGGCAAAGCAAAATGGTTTGCCAATACATTTGATATAGACTCCCTGGGCGGAACCAAATGGGCAAATGAGTTCCATGTTTGGCGGATGGATTGGACAGAGGAATATATCGCGCTATTCATTGATGACATTCTCCTGAATAAAGTTCCCCTTGACTCACTTGTGAACAGGGATGGTAGTGGATTTAATCCATTTAAGCAACCGCATTATATGCTTTTGAACCTGGCAATCGGTGGTATGAACGGAGGTGATCCGACGGGTACTTCTTTCCCTTCAAAATTTGAAGTGGACTATGTACGGGTTTACCAAAAGAAGTAGCAATAGGCGATTTCAAAACGGGTTTCGAAACTTCATTATTTAAAAGGATTGAAACCAATTAGAAAAGGATTTTTTAACCTCATTTATCCTCGGATACAGATTGAAAGAAACAAAATAATTACCGTTAAAATCGCGTGTATGTGTGCAAAGTTGTTACCAAAATGCAATATGGAAATGCTCAAATAAGAGCGTAAAACATGCACTGGCCCTATATCCTTACAAATCAGGTAGTCCACTACCAGATTTGTAAGGATATTATATTACCTTTTCCTATTCATACCCACAATATTTTACCGAACAAAAAATTATTCAATTGGAAAACATGAAATACATCTGCTACACTTTTTTAGCATTCTCTCTCTTAATGATGAGCGAAAATTCAATCGCCCAAATCTTTCAGCCAAAAATGAAATCCATTTATAAAAATGGCTGGATTGATCTGAACAAGAACGGTGTAAAAGATGTTTATGAAGATCCTGCACAACCGGTTGAAAAAAGAATTGATGATCTTTTGTTGCAAATGACGCTGGAAGAAAAAACAAACCAATTAGCTACTTTATATGGCTATCACCGGGTTTTAAAGGATTCGCTTCCAACTCCGGCCTGGAAAAATGCCATATGGAAAGATGGCATTGCCAATATTGATGAACATTTAAATGGCTTTATTGGCTGGAATCAACCGACACCTGATCTGGATATCATTAAAGACATTGGAAAACATGTGTGGGCCATGAATACCACGCAGGCATTTTTCATTGAGGATACAAGGTTAGGAATACCGGTGGATTTTACGAATGAGGGTATCCGTGGTGTGGAGGCCTATGGAACGACAGATTTTCCAACACAACTGGGATTGGGAAATACCTGGAATAAAGAATTGATCTATAAAATCGGACAAATAACCGGAAAAGAAGCGCGGGCAATG
>JBBSUB010000485.1:0-1605 GCA_038235345.1 Chitinophagales bacterium | reverse complement strand
CCGCTGAAATACTGTGCGGTTCTACTACCTGTCCATCTTCTGTTTGCATTAACAGGCTTTTGCTTCCGTGCAAAATGCCGACCGATCCCAATTGAGAGGTAGCTGCACTCATGCCACTATCCACACCCAATCCCGCTGCTTCTACTGCAATAAGTTGCACATTTTCATTATCTAAAAAATGATAAAACGCTCCTGCTGCATTACTACCACCGCCCACACAGGCAATCACATAATCCGGAAGTTCCGTTCCTTTCTCCTCTAGTAATTGTTTTTTCATTTCCTCACTGATCACACTTTGAAATCTTGCAACCATATCCGGGTAAGGATGTGGGCCTACCACGCTTCCAATTAAATAATACGTATCCAAAGGGTTATTGATCCAGTCCCTGATAGCTTCGTTCGTAGCGTCTTTCAACGTTTTACTTCCACTTTTTGCCGGTATCACTTTAGCCCCAAGCAATTTCATTCTTGCCACGTTTGGCGCCTGCCTTTGAATATCTTTTTCCCCCATATACACGATACATTCCAGACCCATGAGCGCGCACACCGTTGCTGTGGCCACACCATGCTGACCGGCTCCTGTTTCCGCGATGATTCTTTTTTTGCCCAGTCTTTGAGCCAGTAATATTTGGCCAATCGTGTTATTGATCTTGTGCGCCCCGGTATGACAAAGATCTTCCCGTTTCAGAAAAATTTGAGCACCGTATTTTTCACTCAGCCGTTTAGCAAAATAAAGAGGCGTGGGCCTGCCAACATAGTTTTTCAGGAGTAAATGGAATTCCTCTTTAAATGCAGGCTCTTCGGTTATTTTTAAATAGTTTTCCTGCAATTGCAATACATTATTGTATAACATTTCCGGTACGTAAGCGCCGCCGAATTTTCCATAATACCCCTCTTCATTTACCTGCCATTTCATTGCTTTAAATTTATTCTGTATAAAATTTTGTTTTCGCTTTGCAGAATCAGATCTTTATAATTTTCTCAAAAGCCCGGATCCTCTGTACAAAATCAGTGATTTTTTTCATATCCTTAATGCCGGGAGAAATTTCAAAACGGCTATTAATATCGATTCCATAAAAATATGGATGATGGAAATGTTCTAATGCTTCCAGGTCTTCATATTCGATGCCCCCGCTCAGAAAAAATGGTTTATTTATTTCGGCATCTTTCAGCACCTTCCAATCAAATTTCTGGCCTGTTCCACCGTAAATTCCCATGGAGCCTTTATCGAAAAGATAGTAGTCACATACTTCTTCAAACTCTTTTACCATCCTGTCTATTTCTGTTTGTGTTTCTCCTACCCGGAAGGCTTTAATTAATTTTACATGATCGCTTACCTGGTTGCAATAAACAGCTGTTTCATCTCCATGTAACTGAACCATATCCAATCCAAATTCAGATACCTGCCTGAATACCTCCTCTAATGGATCGTTCACAAACACGCCAACTTTTTGCACCTGCAGGTTTAATTTCTTCACTTCTTCCCCGTGCAAGTGATTGATCACACTACGCTGTGAAGCCGGGTAAAAGATCATTCCGGTATAATCAATTTCCAAATCATTGAGTTCTTTCAACTGCTCCAAATCATTTATACCACAAATTTTT
>JBBSUB010000484.1:0-1617 GCA_038235345.1 Chitinophagales bacterium | reverse complement strand
TCACATTTCGATGCTAATAAATTAGAGTGGAAACTCCAGCTTGGCATTCAAAAATTACCGGAAAAACAAAGGTTGGTATTTAACCTGAGATATTATGATGAAATGCCGTATGAGGAGATGAGTAAAGTGCTTGATACCAGTGAGGGTGCACTCAAAGCAAGCTATCATCATGCCGCAAAAAAAATTGAAGATTTTATATTAAATCATTAAACTTTTTACCTGTTAATCAGTCTGATAAAATGTAATGAAGAATTCTATTAAAATATTGAATGAACTTATGGCTATTTCGCCATTGTTGGCTGGCCTGGAGAAAGTGAATGTTTATGCGGTTCCGGAAGGTTATTTTGATAAGCTGGAAGAGCGGATAACAAATTTTGCCATTTCTAATAGCATGAATGACTCCGTGTTCAATAAAATAAATGTGCAGCAGGTTCCGGAAGGCTATTTTGATTCGCTTAGCACAAATATTTTAGCTAAAATTAAAAATCTGTATTCTGAAACGGCAAATGAAGAATTGCAAAATATTTCTCCGATCCTTCTTTCCTTGCAAAAGGAAAATGTTTTCAAAGTTCCAAATGGCTATTTTGATTCCTTAGGTACAAATATTTTAACTGAAATTAAAAGATCGTATCCTGAAACAGCGAATGAAGAATTGCAAAATATTTCTCCCGTACTTCTTTCATTAAAAAAGGAAAATGTTTTCAAAGTGCCGGAAGGGTATTTTGAAAATTTGGCTGGAGAAGTTACAAGCAAGATAAAGCCAGCAACTGCAAAGATTATTGCAATGAGACCGCGCAGTTCGTGGTTAAAAATTGCTGCTGCTGCAGTAGTTACAGGCGCCATCGCCATTAGCTCCTTGAATATATTTAACCGGTCGTCTAACCAGGATAATACCGGAACATTGGTCGCGGCGAATTCTACGGTAATGCCTGCTTATGTGAAGGAATCATTCCAATTTAAAACGGAACAGGAAGTGGATGCCGGCATAGCTAAGCTAAGTGATGATGATATAATAAAATACCTGGAGAAGAACGGCAATGTAACTGACAATGACCTTCTTATGAAAAATACGGATGTGAGCGAACTTCCTTCGCAGACTGATTACCTGATGGATGAAAATACTTTGAACACCTATCTTGATAAAATTGATGCAGAAAGCAAGACCAATTAAATAAACCCGATGAAAAAATTTGTACTCATAGTATCCTTTCTATTTTCCAGTTTTACGGTGCTGCTTGCCCAGGATGATGAAAATTCGCGTGGTGAAAAGATAGAGGCTTTAAAAATTGCCTTTATTACTCAAAAACTCGAACTATCTACTGATGAAGCCCAAAAGTTTTGGCCTGTATATAACCAATACGATCAGGAGATTCGTAATATTAAAGGAGGTGAAGTTCTTGATAATGAAGAGCGATTACTTAATATCAGAAAAAAATATAAGCCTTCTTTTGAAAGAATATTAGGGCCAAAAAAACTTAATAACCTTTTTAACGCAGAACGGGATTTTCGTACGGTATTAATCCGCCGCCTTAAAAATCGTGCTCCCCAAAAACTAAATGGGAAACGGCGTTAACTAAATACAGATATTGTTTTGATGTTATTAAGCAAGAGAAAAGT
>JBBSUB010000483.1:0-1630 GCA_038235345.1 Chitinophagales bacterium | reverse complement strand
GGTGCGGGGCTATCAGGCCTTTTGACAGCTTATCGCCTAAAAAAAGAAGGCATCCCATTTAAAATTCTGGAAGCAAGATCCAGAATCGGGGGAAGGATAAATACTTTGTACGGAACAAGCAATACACCTCTTGAAATGGGCGCCACCTGGTTTGGAGATCAACATCAGTATCTCATTGCGCTCCTGGGCGAATTGGGAATTGAATACTTTGAGCAGTATATGACTGGTACTGTGTTCTTTCAGCCCTTCTCCACTTCGCCGGCACAATCCATAGAAATTCCTGGTCAGGCACCGGGTTACAGAATTTCTGGTGGTTCATCCAACCTTATAAATACATTGTACCAAACCTTAGATGCAAACGATGTCTTACTCAATCAAACTGTACAAGAAATTAAATTCCATAAAAAGAGAGTTCAGGTAATTTCGAAAGAGGTCTTTGAAGGTGATAACGTTGTTTTGTGTATTCCTCCTAAATTATGGTCTAAAAAAATCTTGTTCGATCCTCTTTTACCAAATGATTTGATAAATGTGGCGCAACATACGCAGACCTGGATGGAAGATTCCATTAAAGTTGCTTTGACCTATAAGCAACCATTTTGGCAAGAGGAAAATCAATCCGGAACTTTATTCAGTAATACAGGCCCTATAACGGAACTATATGATCATTGCAATCAGGCACGATCTAAATACGCCCTTTGTGGATTCATCAATTCATCCTTTAAAAATTTGAGTGAGGAAGAAAGGCGTGCCCGGGTAATTCATCAAATCAAAACTGTTTTTGGAGTGAAAGGGGAAGCATTTATTGACTATGAGGAATGCATCTGGAGTAAAGAAAAAAATACCTTTCAAGAATCTGATGCGCCTCTTTATCCTCATCAAAATAATGGGAATCCTATTTTTTTTAATCAATCCTTTTTTAATGGTAGCTTATTCATTGCCGGCGCTGAAGCTGCTTCAGTATCTCCCGGATATATGGATGGTGCAGTTTATTCGGCAGAAGTAACTGCCAAAAAAATAGTGCAAGCAACTATAGATTCGGGGTTGTAATTGTTGAACTCCGCCTTGGTTCGTTGCGCACGAACAACTTGTATTTTCCTTTCCGTATGCCACGAACAGAAGTATAGGCAAACAAGAAATCCCTTCAATCTTTCCCTTGTTTGCGCAAATGTTTAGTTTTGATAGTATAATCTCAAGTAAAATCCAATTCAATTAGTCCTTTAATCCAACAAAATCTTCTGCACTGTTATACTTCCAATCCTCTGGACTGGTTACAAAACCAGCCATTACAGGATTCGGATACCCGCCTGGCCTGTCAGACAGGAGTATAGTCTAAAACTTTATCAAACATTTCCTGCTATTAGCTTTACAATTCTTACACTACTAATTTCAATTAAAAATGGTTCCAATATATTTGGTAAATTTGTTACCGACTTCCTTTATTTAAGTAATAAAAAATATTGGAAGTTCATTTTAATCTTTATTTATAAAACATGGAAGCAGCATTAAATAAAACACAACTGGAAATCTTAAAGTTATTTTCTAATAATCAAAGTGAAGAAGATTTAAAAGAGATCAAGTCATTATTGATCACTTATTTAAGCGACAAGGTGGTAAGGGAAGCGGATAAAGC
>JBBSUB010000482.1:0-1680 GCA_038235345.1 Chitinophagales bacterium | reverse complement strand
GAAATATCCCTGGCATCTTGGGCAGGGAAATACGATGATTAATAAAATCGTTTCATCAGCTGCCCATTTAAAAAATAAGAAATTGATTAGTTCAGAGGAGCTAACCAATACAGATATGGTGTTTAATGGAACATTTGAAATTTTTAAAATTGCCGGTGATCAAAGTACTATTTCCGGTGTAACACATCCTGTTTTTCACGGATTTAATTACTCTCCGAAAGATGCAGCATTTCCTGGCTGGATCACTTATGGAGGGTATTTAAATGAGAAGAATAATTTTTGGCCGTACTTTAAATATTATACAGATTATCGCGCCCGATTATCGGCTTTATTGCAACAGGCTACCATGTTTGCGGACATTGCCTTACTCGCGCCGTTTCCGGATATGTGGAGTAAGGTTGGATCTCAAAATGAGCCTTTTCCTACCGTAGTTTCTCCATCCTATCAAATGCTTATCTGGGAATCTATACACCAAAATGGAAATGCATGTGATTATGTTTCTGAAAACGTTATACAAGATTCTGAAGTCAGGAACGGCACATTGTATTATGGGAATAGAAAGTACAATACCTTGTTTTTAATTGAAGTGGAAAGTCTTGAACCGGCTACTGCAAAAAAAATGGTTGATTTTATTTCCGGAGGTGGAAGAATATTTTGCATCGAAACGTACCCAACGAAATCATTAGGTTGGAAGGATTTTAAGAAAAAGGATCAGGAAGTAGGGGATTTGGTCGTAAAAATGAAAAAGTTTCCGGACAGATTTATTTTTCTAAGTAAACCTGAGGATAATTTTATTGGCTGGTACCAGGAAGTTCAGGTAAAATATAACCTTTCACCCTATGTGAAAATCAGAGCACCTAAACCATTCATAAGTCAGGTGCGCTACCAGACACCAGAAGCAGAAATATTTTTATTCACTAATTCAAGCGACTCACACACGTACTTTCTCGAAGCTATCTTTTTAAAACAAATCGGAAACCGAAAACAAATATGGCTTTGGGATGCTGTTACCGGTAACCGGTTTAAATTGAAACTAAATGATGGAAAACTTAATATAGATATAGGTCCGGCCGATTCTAAAATAATCATTTTTGATAAAGAGAAGGATGGAAAAGAGTGGGAACCAAAACCTACATCCGGAGCAGAATCAAAAGCGATAAATTCCAGGTGGGATTTGACTTTTGAGCATACTAATGGAACTGTTTTGAACGCCACAATGGACAAACTTAAAGATCTGAAAGATACCCTGGATTATGTAAATTTTTCCGGAACGGTGACGTACAAAAATTCTTTTGATTTAAAAAGCGGGCAAGAGATTAAATATTTGAACCTGGGAAAAGTTTATGGTATTTCTAAAGTAAAAATTAATGGAAAGGAGGCTGGTATTGAGTGGTATGGTAGTAGAATATTCCCTGTTGCAGGCTTATTGAACAGCGGGGTAAATACCATTGAAATTATGGTGATTACCGTCATGGGAAATTATATGAAGACTTTAAAAGACAATGTTGTTGCACAATATTGGACAAATGAAAAAAGAAAAGATCAGCCGCTACAGTCTATGGGGCTTGTTGGGCCAGTGACAATTTATTAAAGTAGAATATCGGGGATTATTTGTTTTGAATTTTCAGGAACGATAAGACAGAGATTGCTTTGTTCATCATTTCGACCATTTATTAATAT
>JBBSUB010000481.1:0-1684 GCA_038235345.1 Chitinophagales bacterium | reverse complement strand
CGTTTGAGATTTTAATATAGAATGTACTCCTGCCATTCCGTTTTTGTTTTGATGAAGATCGGAAAAATTGAGAAGAGTATCAATGGATGATTTTTTTTATAGAAAGAAGTGACGAGTCAAACACGAATTTTAATCACTAATTACTCGAATTATTCAACACAACGCATTCAATTCTCTTTCCTCCTTTTTTTTATCAGTACAAATAACAACTCTATATTTTTTGAAACAGACTGATTCGTGAGGCGAATGCCATAGGCAAGGTTCATTTTGTAACTAACGATTTTAATCGGTAGCCTCCTTACCAATGGAATATTCTAATTTTTCTCTTACTTTTATCAGGTGTTATTGAATCTTCAAAAATAAAAAAATGAAATATCTTCTCTTTACTTTTTCACTCATTTGTTTACTTTCAATGAAGCCTATGAAAAAAAAGCGCATTGTTTTCTTCGGGGATTCCATCACCCAGATGGGTGCTCAAAAGAATGGCTATATTGATCTGATACAAACCTCTCTAAATAAAAAAGGAGTGGCGGAAAATTATGAACTATTTGGTGCCGGCATTGGCGGAAACAAAATATATGATTTGTATTTAAGACTGGAAGATGATGTGCTCTCTAAAAAACCGGATGTCGTTTTTATTTATGTTGGTATCAATGATGTGTGGCACAAGGCTCACGGTACCGGAACAGATATCGACAGGTATGAAAAGTTTTACAATGCCCTCATTACAAAAATAGAAGCAGCCGGAGCAAAGGTCATAGTCTGCACACCGACCGTTATTGGCGAAAAGAAAGACAATGCAAATGCCCAGGATAAAGATCTGAATGCCTATGCGGATATCGCAAGAAAAGTTGCAGCAGCCAGAAAATGTGAGGTAGTTGATTTACAGAAAATATTTGCAAACTATATCCATCAAAATAATCCTGAAAATCTTGAAAAGGGAATCCTTACAACTGATGGCGTACACCTAAATGCTAAAGGAAATCAATTAGTAGCAGATGCGATGCTGGTGAAGATTATAAAGTAACATGTTTTTGGACACGAATTTTAGGCACGAATTGCACGAATTTTATGAATCCCCAAACACAAACTTTTATATAACTATCTGGAAAAATTATCCGGACTAAAATTTCACATCCACAAAGTCTTTTGCTTACTTTCCAAAAGTTCGAAGTATAGATTGGGCTATCAGGGGAAAAGTCCACAACTTTTGGAAAGTTTCAGGAAGGATGCTTCGAAAATTATGATGCACAGTTTCGTATTTTACAAATCGATATGTCTGAATTTGCTTAAATGATTCTTATTATAAACAGAAATACGATTCACCCTTGATATTTCAACTACTATATAACTCCCAATTTTAAACACGAATTTTAGGCACTAATTACACGAATTTTTCAAACTACGAAATCCATCCACTGTTTAATAAATAGTTATTTTTCTCAAAACACAGGCGGCGGCTTGCCGGGATACTACAAACTACAAACTAGCATCCCTAACTATACACCCCCGTAAAATTAAACGGAGAAATCTCCTTTAACTCCTTCTTCAGTTTTGCGGAAATCTTTAGTGTATCAATAAATGTGTGAATTGTTTTTTGGTTAATAGACGATTTGCCTCTGGTAAGTTCTTTCAGCGCTTCATAAGGTTGTGGGTAATTTTCTCTTCTTAAAACAGTTTGAAT
>JBBSUB010000480.1:0-1718 GCA_038235345.1 Chitinophagales bacterium | reverse complement strand
ATCCTTGTTGTTATCAATCGGATTCTGATAGTTGAAATAGTTGACGCCAATGAGACTGGTGGCTTTATTTAGTTTAAATTTAGCGGAAACATCCACACTCAATTCCTGCCAGGTAGTTCCAAAAACATCTGCTGCAAATAATGGTGCTGTTGTTGGGTTTTTTGTAATGACATTGATAATTCCTCCCATCGCTTCTGAACCATAAAGGGAAGATGCCGGTCCTTTCACAATTTCTATCCGCTCAACCATACTATTCGGAATTCCACTCAATCCATACACAGTGGAAAGCCCGCTGACTATCGGCATTCCATCAATCAGGATCATCGTATATGGACCTTCCATCCCATTGATATGAATATCGCCGGTATTGCAAACGTTACAGTTTAATTGCGGCTGCACACCATTCACCATTCCTACGGCTTCAAAAAGACTTGGTGTCGGATTTTTTTGAAATAGTTTGGGAGTGATGATTTCTACGGGAACAGGGCTATTACTCCGCCTGATTTCTTTCATGGTACCTGTAACAACAATTTCATCAAGTTCCGATGATTTGGGTTGTAAAAAAAAATTGACCTCAATGATTTCATTTCCAATGTTTACTTTTTTCTTTACATCCTGAAAACCGGCATGGGTTATATGAATTTGATAATTTCCCGTTGGGGTATTTTTGAAAATATACTTTCCATTTTCATCTGTAACGGCGCCTTGGTTTAAACCTCCTAGATGAACGGTGGCACCGGATACAGGTTCTCTTTCATTTTTTACTTGGCCTGTAATTCCTCCTGATTGTGCGGTGGCCGGATTGGTAATAAAAACCAAAAATGATATTATTAGGTAAAGTCTATTCATATACTGCTATAATTTATTAGTTATAATAGCAAATGTACATTGTTAGAGTGGGCTAACAAAATGAATCTGTAGATTTTTCTATTTTTTACTGTTCTCCATCTCTTTTGTATTTTCGTAGTATGTTTTCACCTACAGAAGAGAATTATTTAAAGGCATTATTGACACTCGGTAATGAGGATGGAGAAGTGACTGTAAATGAATTGAGCAAAAAACTGGGAATAAAAATGCCTACGGTTAATAGCATGATGAAAAAACTTGCTGAAAAGAAGTTGGTTCATTATGAAACCTATAAACCATTACGCCTGACTGAACAGGGTAAAAAAGAAGCCGCACTTATACTCAGGAAACATCGCCTGACAGAAATGTACCTGGTAGAGAAAATGGGTTTTGGGTGGGAACAGGTCCATGATATCGCAGAGCAGATAGAGCATTTACATTCGCCTGAATTTTTTAAAAAGATGGATGAATTATTAGGCTACCCAAAGGTTGATCCGCATGGGTCTCCTATTCCTGATGGAAGTGGAAAAATGAAGTGGGTACATTATAGAAAGTTAAGTGAATGCCACGCGGGAGAAACGGTTACTCTTGCGGCCGTAACCAATTCGACGGATGAATTTTTGAAATTTTTAAACAGCCACCAGCTTCAGTTAGGCACGAAAATTAAAATTGAATCCGTGGAGGATTTTGACGGCACGATGATGATTAAGTATGCGGATAAGAAATCAAAGGCTTTAAGTAAAATTGCAGGTGAAAAATTATTGGTTAAAGAAAGCGGGAAGGGTTGATAGTTTCCTGTTATACAGTTCAAGAGGTTAATTAATGAATTTTTAAAAGCAGGGTAAGAACGCGTTAGCTGCCTGCCCGTTTTT
>JBBSUB010000479.1:0-1790 GCA_038235345.1 Chitinophagales bacterium | reverse complement strand
CGATGGAGGCATATTGAGAAATAAGTCTGGTGAAGCTTTTATGGATCGATATGACGAGCGCAAAGATCTTGCTCCACGCGATATTGTTGCCCGGGCCATCGATAGCGAAATGAAAAAGAATGGTACAGAGCATGTTTATCTTGATTGCAGGCATATGCCTTTGGAAAAATTTATACATCATTTCCCTAATATTTATGAGAAGTGTTTAAGTATTGGTATTGATGTGACCAAAGACCTGATACCTGTGGCGCCCGCGGCTCACTACAGTTGCGGCGGAATTAAAACGGATGAATTTGCAAGAACCTCCATCACAAATCTTTATGCTTGCGGTGAATGTGCAAGCACAGGTTTACATGGGGCCAACAGGCTTGCTAGCAACAGCCTTTTGGAAGCAATGGTTTTCGGACATCGCGCTTACCTTCATTCTATTGCAAGGCTTCAAGAATTGGAAGCTTCTTTTACGCCAGGGAAACCACTAGCCGAGTCCGATATACCAGACTGGAATGCAGAAGGAACCGCGGACCCAAAGGAAATGATATTGATAACACAAAGCCTTAAAGAATTGCAACAGATCATGAGTGATTACGTAGGTATTGTACGAACCAATGTGCGGTTGACAAGGGCATTGAAAAGACTTGATTTATTATTTGAAGAAACAGAAGATTTGTATCAATCTACCAAAGTTTCGCCTCAATTGTGTGAGCTTAGAAATCTTATCACCGTCGGCTTTTTAATTGTCAAGGGAGCCTCCTTTAGAAAAGAAAGCCGCGGCTTACATTACAATACCGATTTTCCTGAAAAAAGTAATTTGAAGGAAAATATTATACTTTAGAAAAAACATGATTGTATTTATAAACGGACAATTTGTTGAAGAAAAAGATGCCTCCATCGGCATTGCAGACCTTTCCATTCAAAGAGGCTATGGCATTTTTGATTTTTTTCGTACTATAAAAAATGTCCCTCTTTTTATAGATGATTATCTTGACAGATTTTTCTCATCGGCCAATCTATTGCATTTGCAACCTGCTTATGATAAAGAGGCCATCAGAAACATTGTTGCTGAAATGATTAGAAAAAACCGGATTGAAATTTCAGGATTCAAGCTGATCCTGACGGGTGGTTATTCTATAGACGGGTTCGAGCCCGGAAGCCCTAATTTTATTATTACTCAGCAACCGCTGGACATTTCTTCTGAAAAGAAATTTGAGAAGGGCATTAAAATAATCTTACATGAATATCTGAGAGATGTGCCAACTGCTAAATCTATCAATTATCTGATGGCAGTCTATCTTAGAGATAAAATACTATTACAAAATGCAGACGATGTATTGTATTACCAAAACGATGGTATACTTGAATTTCCACGATCTAATGTTTTTATAGTTACAAAAGACAAAACTGTGGTTACACCGGCAGAAAATGTGCTACATGGCATAACCCGCAAAAAAGTATTGGAATTAGCTGGAGAAAAATATAAAACTGAAACAAGAAAAATATCGACAAGCGAGTTAAAAAATGCTGCTGAAGTATTTTTAACCAGTACTACTAAAAGGCTTTTGCCTGTTTTACAGGTGGATGATAAGCCAATAGGAGATGAAAAACCGGGAGAAATCACAAGAGCGCTCTATAAATCTTTTATTGACCTTGAAAATCAGTATTTCAAGATGAATGAAGCACAGAATAATTAAGATGATTTATCTACATTAATTGGAAACGTAAGCATAGCTATGAGCATTCAGCAATTCCTCTTTTAGCTCCATTCTATGTTTATCGGGGCTGTAATAACAATT
>JBBSUB010000478.1:0-1813 GCA_038235345.1 Chitinophagales bacterium | reverse complement strand
TAAACAGCGGAGAGGGTGGGATTCGAACCCACGGTACAGTTTAACCCGTACGACGATTTAGCAAACCGTTCCTTTCGGCCACTCAGGCACCTCTCCAGGACTCTCTTCCAATCTCCACTTTTCTGCGCTTCTCTTATTTAATTAAGGGCTGCAAATGTAACACTTAAATTGACAACACAAAATATATTTTCAAATAAATCACCTTAAATCTCATTTAATTTTTTCCCCCGAATAAATGGACTTGAAATTCATCCAATTCGCAGATTGAGACGCAGGAAAGGATCATTTTTATCTAAAATTCAAATAACTATTTATGAGGGAAATAAAAATCTACTTATCCAAATTACATCGCGGCTAATTGCACCTTTTGTTGCAATTCCAATACATCTTCCTTAAATAAAGTATCTGTATCCATCAGGTCCTTTACTGTCTGACAGCTATGAATAACTGTTGTATGATCGCGGCCTCCAAAGTGTTCTCCGATTGTTTTTAAAGAATTCTTTGTAAATGCCTTCGCCAGGAACATCGTGATCTGCCTTGCCTGCACAATTTCACGTTTCCGTGTCTTCTGCAATAATTTTTCATAAGGCACATCAAAATAAGCGCACACCATTTTTTGAATGGTATCTATCGTAATTTCTTTCGAAGAAGATTTGATAAAGTTGCGCAATACTTTCTTGGCCAGTTCCAGATCTATCTCTCTTTTATTTAAGGAAGATTGCGCCAGTAAACTGATCATAGCACCTTCCAGTTCACGAATATTATTTTGAATATTATACGCGATATATTTCACTACTTCCTTCGGCATTTCAAGCCCGTCATTCTTCATCTTCAATTCCAAAATCTCAATCTTTGTCTCGTAATCCGGAATTTGCAGATCAGCACTCAAACCCCATCTGAACCGGCTTAATAACCGCTCCTGAACTCCTTCCAAATCCTTCGGAGCCTTATCTGTTGTTAAGATTAATTGTTTACCACTTTGATGCAGATGATTAAAAATAGCAAAGAAGGCATCCTGCGATTTTTCCGCCCTATTAAAAAACTGTACATCATCAATGATCAAGACATCTATCAACTGGTAGAAATGGATAAAATCATTGATTGCATTATTCCGACCATGATCCATAAACTGGTTGATAAACTTTTCGGAACTCACATAAAGAACGACCTTATTATTGTGTAATCTCTTTACTTCATTTCCGATCGCCTGGGCAAGATGCGTTTTTCCAAGGCCTACCCCTCCATATATCACCAAAGGGTTAAAAGAAGTAGAACCAGGCTTCTCCGCAACAGTTAATCCGGCACGGCGTGCTACCCGGTTACAAGCACCTTCTATATAGGAATCAAAAACATAAGATGAATTCAATTGAGAATCTATCTGCATTTTTTTAATACCCGGAATGACAAATGGATTTTTAACGGGATTATTGATAACTAATGGAAAATCCATTTCATTATTCGAATAAGACTTATACCCATGCCCCGGCACATCCATCGTCATTGGCTTATTACTGCTGTTTCCACTATCTACCATGATGCGATATTCCAACCTTGCATCTTTCCCCAATTCCCTCTTTAATGTTTTAGCTAACAGGTTTACATAATGCTCTTCTATATATTCATAAAAAAACTGGCTGGGAACCTGTATTGTCAAAACCTTTTCTTTCAGCAAAACAGGTTTTATAGGCTCAAACCATGTTTTATAATGCTGCCACTCAACAATATCCTTGATAATATTGAGACAATTATTCCAAACTGTTTCGCAAGCATTATTCATTTTATTACTTAACTATTTAATTTTAATTTAGAATAT
>JBBSUB010000477.1:0-1832 GCA_038235345.1 Chitinophagales bacterium | reverse complement strand
TTTCCATTTTTCTTTCCGGCTCTTTCAAACATCCACATCATCCATTCTTTCCTGCTCTCGTGAGGATGATCTTTAATAATTTTTTTAAATTGAGTTGATGTATAGCTTTTCATTTCGCCAACAATTGCGTCTAATTTCTTACCTGTTGTTCCTACGATCATGTGTACATGGCTCGTCATTATGCACCAGCCATATATTTGCAATCCTTTATTTTCCTGGGAATGTTTCCATGAATCAATAACTATTTGATGGTATTCTTCTCTTATAAATACATCTATCCAATACACCGTCGCAAAAGAAATAAAATAAATTTTATCGTTATCATGAAACTTGTATTTCCTGCTCATAAGCTAATGTAAGCATCTTTTCAATTCGGGCACAAGCGGACGCTTGCGCCAACCCTGAGATGAAAGGATTGGTTGAATTAAGTTATAGTTAGTATTAAATGGAGGCACAAGCTGATGCGCCAATGTTGGGTTACGTACACGGTTGTTTGGCTATCATTAACAAAAATTATGGCCATAGAATTGTTTTATATAATTTTAGTTTTATCAACCTTCACTAATGACTATGAAACAAAAGCAGGTATTAATTTTTAGTTTGCTGGTTCTGCTGCTTACTAATTGTAATAACAATTCTGAAAAACAATCGAAAGCTCCGGTTGCTGAACATTCAAAAAGTATAGAAGCAAAGGATTCCCTGGTTTTCAAACTTGAAAAGGTAGCTGATAGCTTATACGCTCCCCTGGCTTTAGAAAATGCCCATGATGGTTCAGGCCGGATTTTTATTGGAGAACAAGCGGGGAAAATTATGGTTTATAAAAATGGTAAGGTATTAAAAGACCCGTTCCTCGATATACGATCTTCGCTGGTACCGATGAAAGATCAATATATGGATGTTGGGCTTTTGGGTTTTGCATTTCATCCCGGTTATAAAAATAACGGTCGCTTTTTTGTTCACTACAGTGCCCCTGCAAAAAAGGGGGTTAATAATAAATCGGTTTTAGCAGAATTTACGGTAAGTGCCACCAACCCAGATAAAGCCAACCCTGAAGGGAAGGTGATACTTGAATTGAACCAGCCGGAAGAAAATCATAATGGTGGCAATATCGTATTTGATAAAAAAGGCTATTTATACATAGGTTTTGGCGATGGGGGCGGCCAGGGAGATGCTCATGGCACTATTGGAAACGGGCAGGATTTAAGTCAACTATCCGGTAAAATAATACGCATTGATGTGGATCATGGAAAACCATATAGTATTCCAAAAGATAATCCGTTTGTGGGCAAAGAAGGACGGGATGAAATCTGGTGTTATGGTATGCGTATGCCGTGGCGCATTTCATTTGACGAAAAAACAGGGGCGCTTTTTTGCGGAGATGTAGGGCAGGATCATTATGAAGAAGTGGACATTATTGAAAAAGGCAAAAATTACGGTTGGAGAGCTATGGAAGGCTTTCATCCCTATGACAGCGCTTTGTATGCCAAAGGAGGCGACTTTGTTCTTCCCGTAATTGAATACCCGCATCCTGAAGGAGTCAGTATCACCGGTGGTTATGTTTACAGGGGCAAGCAGTTTCCCGCCCTGGCAGGAAAATATATATTTGGGGACTGGGCTTTTAAAGTTTTTTACATGGATAAAAACGCGAAACAGCAATGGGTAAAACACGACTGTAGATTTGAAGGAAAAACGGATAATAAATTTGATTTTAGAATCAACAGTTTTGGCATTGATGAGTCCCGCGAAATATATATGGCTACTCAAACTGAAATTGGAGCAATTAATCCTTCAGGAGTAATCTATAAAATTATGTTGGCTAACAGTCATGAGTA
>JBBSUB010000476.1:0-1839 GCA_038235345.1 Chitinophagales bacterium | reverse complement strand
AGATTCTTTGACAGGAAGCTCCGGAGAAAAGACCGTTTTTATGCCTTTATAAATACCCGCTTTTTTCAAATTCTTGCGAATCTGCTCGGCAAACACGCAGTTCATTGTTTTTGAAATATCCACCACTTTCAATAAAGTAGGATCAAGTTTACCACCCGCGCCCATTGAACTGACCAGTGGAATTCCGCGCTTAACAGCACCGATTAAAAAAGTCACTTTTGGTGTAACACTATCAATGGCATCAATGATATAACTGTATTCGGCCGCATCGAGGATGGTTTCAACTTCTTCCGGATTGATGAATGTTTTGATCACATGCAGTTTCAGTTCGGGGTTAATGGCTTTTAACCGCTCCGCCATAATATCCGCTTTACTTTCACCATGATTGGATGCCAGCGCGGGCAACTGCCGGTTTCTGTTAGTAGGCTCCACCACGTCACCATCTACTATGGTCATGGTACCTACACCACTCCGGCAAATAAATTCCGCGGCATAAGAGCCTACACCTCCCAGGCCAATAACGGCAACATGGGCGTTTATTAATTTGTTTAATTTTTCCTCCCCGATTAATAAGGTGGTTCGTGAAAGCCAGTTAGTATCCTCCATAATTAAAAACAGAATGGTAGTTTTTCTGAAGCTGCAAAGCAATTTCATTTTCCGAAACATTCCTAATCTCTGCGGCTGTTTTATAGATTTCTTGTATAGAGATTTCCGCATCATCCGTTTCAAGAAATAGTTGTGCAAGTGGGACAGCCTTCAAAGTATTGATGATGGTTTCGCTGGGATGAAGTATCGCTTTCCCAAAAGAAAGAAAATAGCCGCTTTCAATAAGAGGTTCTACGGAAGAAAGTTTTTTGTTTACGCCATGAAAAATAACCGGTACGGTCATTCCTTTTAGCATGGCCATTGTTTCCGCGAAAGCCCGAACGCAATGAAGAATCACCGGTTTGTTTAAGGAAGTTGCCAGGTTTAATTGCGCTTCAAAAAAGTTCACCTGCCGGTTCCAATCCGTTTTGGATAATCTATCCAAACCACATTCACCAATGGCGACAACATTTTGTTGTTTAGAGATACTTTCTAATTGAACCAATTCTTCTTCCGCATTCTCCAAATACCAGGGGTGAAGTCCTGCGCTTACAGGATGATCATCCGGAATATCGAGGAAGTTGGTAAGTATATTTTCAATGCATATTACCAGTTCCTGGGGCTTATAAGAATGTTTATGGATGTCTATGTAGTTCATATTTTTTTATAGAGATTTACCAAAATTAGGTGCCTGCTTATAAAGTAAATATACTTTTAAAAAAAAATCATAATGAGTGGCCCGGTTTCCCCTTTTTATTCAGAGAGAAAAATGTCAACTTTCCAGACCTGACAATATGGAAAATATAAGATCCAAAAAAGCGTTCGTTATAAAAGATTATAATTAATCCCTTGTAGAAAATGTTTGACAATGATTTTTTTTAATAGTGAAAATTAGGCACTTCCAAAAAGGTTTTGAGAAAAAATCAGAATATGGATTTTACCTATTAGAGAAATTCTACCCTTTCATCAAGTTTTAATTAAATCATTAAGCTATCTTGTTTACCCAATACTAACTCAATGAAACTTCACAAGTATATAAAGCTTTTGAGCTTTGTTTTCATTACTACGTTTGCTCAATTAAACGGATATACTCAATTACGGGCAGATTTTTCCATGGACAATGCCGGAGGTTGTTCACCACTTACAACGACTTTTACCAATCGCACTACAGGAGCAAGCCCCACAACTACGTATGAATGGGATTTTGGGAATGGAAATATTTCCTACCTGGAAAATCCTTCAGGGATATTTATT
>JBBSUB010000475.1:0-1841 GCA_038235345.1 Chitinophagales bacterium | reverse complement strand
TTTTTCTCGGAAATTATTAAAAACTATTCAGGCAATAAAACCCAATCCTTTGGTGAGTATTTCCAAAAAAAAATTCCTTCTATATCCTACGATATTATTGTTCCTCCCCCGAAGGCATACACCCTTATTTTATTAAGTTAACGTACACAGGAAGGCTTTTATAAGAGAAAATTTTAGAAACTTTTCGGATTTCCATCCTACGTTAAACGTTATGCCATTGGCGCAAACCCTGAATTTTTCCAGGGAATATTTTTCCTTTCAGTAAATTAATTAATTCAATTTTTTTCTCTTAAGGGATGAATAAATGTTGATCCGCCGATCATACGAATATCCTTGTCACCTCCTTTTTATTTCTAATCAATTTTATTTAAATGAGAAAGGTTTTACTTTCATTCGTTTTCTTATCGTTCGCTTATGGTTCGAGGGCGCAGGATTCTTTAAGAATTGGCCAGCAGGACACCTTGTCTTTAACTTTACCGCAGGCAGAAGCACTTTTTTTAAACAAGAATCTTTCTTTAATCGCGCAAAAATACAGTATCGATTCTGCCAAAGCATCCGTCATTACAGCCCGATTATATGACAACCCGGAGTTTAGTTATTCCAATGCCTTCTACGATCCTGCATCCGGAAGATTTTTTGAACCAGAAATAGGGATACAGGTTTCACAATTGGTAAAGCTTGCGGGAAAAAGAAACAAGTCGATAGACCTGGCAAAATCAGGCATCGCCATCCAGGAATTTCAATTTTATGATCTGCTTCGAACGCTGAGGTATATATTAAGAAACGATTTTTATAAGATCTATTTTTTAGAGCAATCCTCTACATTATACCAGCTTGAAATCAATTCTCTTCAGAAGATTGTTCCCTCCTTTGAGGAGCAGGTTCAAAAAGGATTTCTCGCCCCGAAAGATGTGCTCCGGATCAAATCGCAACTATATACTTTACAGGCGGAATATAACGATCTTCAAACGAACATAGACGATATTCAGTCAGATTTGAAGCTCTTAATCAGAGCCGCGCCGCAAAGTTTTATAGCTCCCCTTCCTGACTTATCAGCCCTAAATAAAAACGTGGTTGCTCAAACCGGTTTCCAGCCTTTACTGGATTCAGCTTTAGCCAACCGGCCGGACCTGAAGGTGCTGAATGCCGGTATTCTTTTCAATAAAAATAACCTGAGACTACAGCAGGCTTTTGCCAAACCAGATATTACTATAAGCGCAAACTACGACAGGCAGGGTGGTTATGTGCGGGATTATAATTCTATCGGAATCGGACTTCCTCTTCCTTTTTTCAACCGTAACCAGGGCAACATTAAGAATGCCAAAATACAGATTGATGCCAGCCAGGTCGCCTACGAGAGTGGGGTAGATATCGTAAAAAATGACGTCACCACGCATTACATTACTGCATTAAGATCGGAAAAGCTGCTCCTTAGTTTGGACCCGAAATTTGATGCAGACCTGAAACATTTAATTGATGAAGTATTGATCAATTTTAAAAAGAAAAATATTTCCATGCTTGAGTTTCTTGATTTCTACGAATCATATAAACAAAATGTGCTTCAGTTAAATACACTGCGATTTAATAAAATGAGCGCCTTGGAGCAACTCAATTTTTCCAGCGGAAAAATACTGTTTAACCTGTAAAGCCTACGAAATGAAACACGCACCTTTCAAAAATTTAATTCTAAAAAAATGATAAAAACATTATTAGCGACAACCCTTTTATTCTGTGGTCTGTTTATACTTTCGGGTTGTGGTGCCGAAGCCAAAAAAAAAGAGGAAAAACCGCAGTATGTAATTTCCGATTCCTTATTAAAAACCTTACAAATAGACAGCGTT
>JBBSUB010000474.1:0-1850 GCA_038235345.1 Chitinophagales bacterium | reverse complement strand
GGCGAAGAAACAAATTTCATTCTAAAAAAAGAAGATGGCGCATGGAAGGTTGCTTTTGATAAAGCATCATTTATAGAAAGGAGCGGCCAAAATGAAAGGAGGTAACCTGGAAAATATGCAGGATAGCTTTAGCGGGGAAACGTTGAAAAGGGCTACCGATGCAATCCAAAATATGAATGAAGAAGATTTAAAAAAAGCGGTCATAGCCATGGATAGTATAAAGAAAATATTTGATGAATTGAATAAGGATGGTAAGATGGATGATGGGATGAAAGAATCCACCAAAATGTTAGAACAAATGCAAAAAAAAGGACAATAGAAAATGAACTGATCTATAATAAAACACTTCGTTTTGAGGTGTTTTATTAATTTACGCCTAAAAGATATTTACCTTCATTGTTCTAAAATAGACATGAGAGATGAAAAGAATACAAAGAACCTTTGCCACTATTATTGTTTTATCGCTTTCAGCCTGCGTGAGTGGCCCGGAAGTAAATCTCAATGATCCTCTTGCTTCCGGTCGGGGATTTATTGAATCTGCTTTAAAAGCAGATTATGTACAGGCGGATAAATATTTGTTACAGGATAGCACCAATCATCAATATCTGGAAGGACTCATAGATTTTAATAAAAGCAGTGGCAAAGAAGAAAGGGAGAATTACCGCGATGCAAACATCATCATTGATTCCCTCGTTCAGGTTTCAGACTCAGTAAATATTCTTTATTACAAAAACAGTTATAAAAAAGTGCCTTCTAAATTAAAATTAGTAAAGGAGAATAATACCTGGCTGGTAGATTTCAAATACAGTTTTACAGATGAAAAATAAAATTATTCAGATTAAATTGCCCGGATGAAAATCATCTTACTGATAGGCCTTGGAAGTTTTTTGGGCGGAATAAGCCGGTACCTGGTTACTATTTATATCAATAACCGGTATTTATCTAATTTTCCTTTTGGAACCCTGGCAGTAAATGTCATTGGTTGTTTTTTAATAGGATTGGTTTATGGAATTACGGAGAAAGGAAATTTAAGTGCTGAATGGAGGATTTTTTTAGCCACAGGCATTTTAGGTGGATTTACAACATTCTCTTCCTTTTCTCATGAAACGGTCACGCTGTTGCGGGAAAAAGAATATCTATATGCATTTTCGAATCTTGGATTAAGCATATTTTTGGGGCTTGCGGCAACATTGGCTGGAATTTTTCTTATTAAAAGCATTTGAAACCCTGGTCATTTTCCGCGTAAAAATAAAAAGTTATCATAGATTATATCACTAACCTAAAAACACAAAATTGAAAAAGACTTTACAAGTACTTCATCCATGGCATGGCGCATCTTATGGAGAAAACGCTCCGAAAACCGTAAATGCCCTGATTGAAATCCCACAAGGATCGAAAACAAAATATGAAATAGATAAGAAGACAGGCTTGCTAAAATTAGACAGAGTTATATACTCATCTTTCCACTACCCCATTAATTATGGTTTCATCCCACAAACATTAGGAAAAGATGGCGACCCCTTGGATATTTTAGTAATGTGCACAGAAGCGATTCAACCACTTTGCCTGGTAGAAGCCCGGGTTATTGGAAATATGCAGATGATTGATACAAATCTGATCGATGATAAGATCATTGCCATCGCGGTAAACGATCCGGGCGTGAATTATATCACCTCTTTGGACGCATTACCATCTCACTTTTTCAGCGTACTTAGAAATTATTTTGAACAATACAAAGTGCTCGAAGACAAGGAAGTAAAGATCAATGATTTCCAGGACAAGGATAAAGCATTTGAAATCATCAATGAATCCATTGAATTTTATAAAGAGACGTTTCCCGAATAATATCT
>JBBSUB010000473.1:0-1898 GCA_038235345.1 Chitinophagales bacterium | reverse complement strand
TTCCGCTGATCAGCTTCTATAAAATACTCCTCAGATTTTGCATAATCTCCGGTATTTAGGTAGACAAATCCCAAACGTTCGTAGGGTAAATAGTGCATGTTGTTTTGAGCTATGGCATTTAAATAATAAGATTCTGCAGCCAGCCAGTTACTGTCTTTCTCCATAACTAAACCTGCATTTACTTTTACGAAAGAAAGAGCAGGCTGCAAGCTATCGGCTATATGAACTGCCGTGTAAGCTTCTTTGGGTTTTTGAAGTGCAAAATATACCCTGATTTTATTACTCCAGGGAATGGCCCACGTAGGAGCTAAGGCAGAAGCATAATTGAAATAGTATAAAGCAGAATCAACGTTTTTTTTCTGCATGTACAAGTTGCCAAGTTCGTTATGAATGTAGGCTGCGTAAGGCTCTAATTGTAATGCCTGCCTTTGTTCAACAAATGCTTTTTGCAACAAACTATCGCTGCCTGTTTTGGAAATGGCCATTTGCATGCGCTGCTCCAAACCGGAGAGGTAGTGTTTGTTGATGTTTAATATTTTATACAAATAATGATCTTCGGGTGTAATACTAATAGCCACCTGCATAAGCGATAGGAAATTGCCGTAGGGTTTTTTACCGGTATTATAATATTGTCGTTTCTCCAGTTCGTCCAGGTCACCCGAAAGGTATGCGTTAATCAATACCTGGCATTTTTTGTGCACCGACTGCACTAAATTTTCATTGAAGCGCTTTATTAAATATTGATTATCGGATAATTGATTTTGAAGAGTTCGTATGATTTTCTCATCTCTTTCATCCATTTGGATGTGCATTTGTTCAGTATATTTTTCTATGTTTTCATCATGAATTCCTTCAAATATTTTTCTCAGGTATTTTAATTTTTCAAGATAATCACTGACTAATTTTAGGGGTATTTCTGTGAGAGAAAGGTTTATATAGTTTTTATAATCCAGCATGCTGTCCAAATCACCCTTATTAAGGATGGAGAAAAAATAATCAATGGGTTGTTCGCCTAAACTATTTAAAGATTGCAGCCCGGTATTTTCAACTCTAATGGGTTGCTGCAAAACGGTTCGGTCGTTTTTTGCAGCTAAGTAATTGGCACTATCAAATAAAGCTAATGGAAAAATAGGGCTACCATCTATTACCGGATGCTGAATATGTCTTTCAATTTTTAATCCTTCGTCTTCTTTAAAACTGGAATCTAAATAGCCTTCCAGGTTTTCTACTCTTATTTTATTGCTGCTATCTGCTTTTGCAAAACCTTCCAACCCTTTTAAAAGATAATAAGAGAAAACACCTCTGCCGCCTCCCCAACCAGGGCCTTCTGCGGCCAGTTCATTGGCCTGGCAGGAAGCTAATCTGACCTGGTTATTTAAAACCAATCTTAAATTATTTGCTGTTAATTCCCGGCCTTTATAAAAGTCGCCCGCCATTTTTCCGGAATGACAGGCATCGGTTATTAAAATAACGTTTGCTTTGTTTACGGTCGTTAAAGAATTTGCCAGCTCATTTAAATCTGCCACTGAAATTGCGTTATTAACATAGTTGTTAGAAGGAGAGTTCCAGGCAATTAAATACCCTTTACTGGTTTGATTATCCGTTTCAATATCGCCGTGCCCCGAAAAGTATATGTAGACTTGATCATTTTCTGAAACCTGCTTTTTTAGCCAATTGAAACTGGCGTAAATATTTGCGATGGTTGCATTTTCATTTAGGAATAATTTTAAATTGTTTTCGTCTAAATGAATTGCTTTGTCATTTTTTAACCATGCGGCAAAAAGACCGGCATCTTTATCGGCATAGGAGAGGGCAGGGATGGATGTATTTTGATATTGAGAGATTCCGATGACAATGGCATAGGTTTTATTATTTATAACATTATTTTGCGCCTTTAC
>JBBSUB010000472.1:0-1941 GCA_038235345.1 Chitinophagales bacterium | reverse complement strand
TTGTTTATTGTTTTGTTGTTTTGCTGTAATCTTACAGCGGTTAATAATTCGTTTTATTATTGTGCAAGAACTTCACCCGTAAGATGTAAAACAGGAATTTCCGGATAAGCATTTGATACAACCTGTACTTCTTTTTGAATAGGACCTACCCTTCCTTTACTATGAAAAACGACTTTTATAAATCCTGTTTCTCCCGGCATGATCGGCTGTTCCGGTTTTTCCGGCACTGTGCAACCACAACTCGCATTTGCAGAAGAGATCACCAAAGGTTTTTGGCCAGTATTTTTAAAACGGAAGCTAAAGCTTGCATTTTCTCCTTCTTTAATTTTACCGATTGCAAAAACAGAATCGATCAATTGTACCGAAGTAGTATCGTTTCTGCTATGCAGTTTCATTGCTTCTGCCTCATTACCGGAAACATTTTCATTCCGGATATTGCAGGAATAAATAAAACCCAGGATAAGGAAGATCGAAAAGACTTTTTTCATTTTATTCTATCTTTTAAAATTATAAAGTACTGTTCTTAAAATTTATTTTACTGATTTTATTCTCTGCTAAAAGTTCTTTATGAATATTATCTAAAATACCATTAATAAAATGACCACTTTGTTCTGTACTATATTCTTTTGCCAGGTCGATATATTCATTAATCGTAACCTTCGTAGGAATCGTGTCAAAATATAAAAATTCACATAAACCCATTTTCATCAGGATCATATCCAAAGCCGCTATTCTTTCGGAATCCCAATTGTTCAATTTTGGTTTAATGATCTCAAGACAAAATTCATTTTTTTCCAAAACAGTTTCTAATAAATGTTTTGCAAACTCCATTTTTTCTTCACCAACCAATCCGGTAAAGTTAAACTGCGCGGGCTTTTGAAAAAATCCGTTCATCAATGATATGATCGTTTCTGCATCATCATCCCAATGAATAAACTTCCCTTCCACATCACTTACAAAATCATCATTTTCCAGCATAATATCTGAAAAAATAAATTCTAAAATAGCCTTTTCAGATTTCTTATCCCTTGATTGCTTGCCAATGTATTCTTTATATTCTGGTGTATTTACCAAAATCATATAGGCCTTCCGGATCATTTCCTCATCCACCATGTATTTGATCTTGAATTTTTCCGCAGAAGCCCTGAAAGATTCATTTTCCAATGTTGCCCAAATTATCTCATTTCCAGTGATCTTAATATTGATATTCAAATCCTCTTTGCTGGGTAAATGTTTACTTGCTTTCTTAACAGCGTCTTTTTCAGCATATCTTGTTATCTCAATAATATAATAAATAAGATAAGTTATTAATTGTTGAGAATGCTCCATTTTTTTATTAAGGATCTGGAGAGGCTCTCCCACTCGGGTTTCATTATTCATGGATTCTATACTGTAAAGCGTTTGCATTACTTTAACCCGGATATTTCTTCTGCTTAGCATTTTTTAAGAACTTGTTTTTGGGCTGCGAAGATAGATTAAATGAGCAAAATGCAGAAGTGTTATTTTGTTAAAGCCATTAACGATTTTATAAAAAAAACGGATAGCTGCTTTTCAACAACTATCCGCTTCATGATAATTAAAAAATAAATTTACTGCTCTTTTGCCATATCAATCATTGTGGTCAATTCAGATACTAATTTATCATCACTACCGCCAAATCCTACTGATTTAAAACGGGTAACACCTTTCTTATCCACAACAAATTTGGTCGGTATCCCGCTTACTTTAAATGATTCAACTACTTTATTGTCATTATCCATTAGCACATGGAAAGTATATTTATTGGCCGCCATAAAATCTGAGGCTCCTTTTTCTTTATTCGTTCCTTCTTCCCAGGTATCTATAAATACAAATTTCACTTCCGGATCATCTTTGTATTTTGTCACCATCTTTTGCATGCCCGGGAAAGAAGCGATACAAGGTCCACACCAGGTAGCCCAA
>JBBSUB010000471.1:0-1951 GCA_038235345.1 Chitinophagales bacterium | reverse complement strand
ATTAATTTCCTCCATACTATTAATATTGTAAGGTTCAAAATTCATTTTTATCGCTTCTTTTTGATAGGCTTCAAAGGGCGCGATTTTTTGCTTGATATACCATAATGGCACCAAATCAAATACACCTGAAGTCTTTTTAAATCCATCCTTGCCCAATAGCGGACTAAAACTCCATGGAATGTCTTTGGGATTGAATCCCATGTGGGCTATAAAAATATAGGCTGAACTCTTTTTAAATGTAAATACATCATGAATAGCGCTCAAATCATGTACGGACAACGTATAATGGAACCCAAACTTTTTTAAGAATGGAACCATCCGGCTTTCGATCGATGCTTTAAAATAATCTTTTAGTTGGTTCATGTGCGGATGGGCTGTTGAAAATTTTATTTTCCCTTCGGAAGTTTAAAATCCTGGTTGCTAAAAGGTGGGCTGTCCGGAATTTTTACGACATTAAATTCAAATGCTGTCGCACGATGACAACTATTACAAGTGTTTGTGAGTAAAATATAACTGTTTTTAAAAGCAACAGGATCTTTTTGTTGTATGGCAGTTTTCATGCTGTCCAGGGCTGGCCCGATCACGTCTATCACTTTGCTTTCTTTTCGTTCTTTCTGATACATTTTAATGGCATCAATATTTTCCATGATTTCATGTATTTCAAAGTCCGCCAATTTCCAGTTTTCATTTTTACCTGCAAACCAAAGTTTATTGTGATGAATCTGGATGCTGCTCATAAACTCGCCAAAGCCGGGTTTATAGGTGTTCGCAAGTTGGCTCTCCAAACTGTCAACACGGTTTTGTAAAAGCTGAATGTTCTCTGTTTGCCGGATGCAGGAAAGCAGCCCGAAAGTAAATAAGATAAGAAAGATCTGTTTCATTGTTTGCCTGATTAACGGTACGTGGTCGTTTCATAAGATAACGCAAAACTCATTCAGCAATAGGCATTATCCGGGGATGCATTTTACATTTTTACGCCAAACAGATAACCCACTAATGCGGATAAACCCATCGCAAGAGTTCCCCAAATTGTGATCCTTAGAATTGCTTTTTGTATACTTGAGCCGCCTGTTTTTGCCGCAATCGTCCCTAAAATTATTAAAAAAAGTATGGTGAAGCCATAGAGCCAATATTCCATATTTTTTACCGGAGCAAAAAGGATGACCAAAAGAGGCAAAACACCACCAAATGTAAATGATGTTCCTGACGCCAAAGCTGCCTGTATTGGGTTCGCCTGGCTAATTTCGTTTATGCCCAATTCATCCCTTATGTGTGCTGCCAAAGCATCTTTTTCTGTCAATTCCAATGCTACCTGCATGGCTGTTTCTTTTTTCAGACCTCTTTTCTCATAGATCTGAGCTAACATATTTAACTCTTCCTCCGGCATCTCCCGAAGTTCTTCCTTCTCCCGGGCAATGTCTGCTTGTTCTGTATCTGTTTGAGAACTTACAGAAACATATTCACCGGTAGCCATTGACAAAGCTCCTGCAACCAGGCCTGCGACGGTCGCTAAAAGAATAGGATCTCTTGTGGAGCTTGCGGCAGCTACTCCAATTGCAAGACTTGAAATAGATATTATTCCATCATTTGCACCTAAAACAGCGGCTCTTAACCAATTGCTTCTGTGAATGTAATGACTGTCTAAATAGTTGTCAATTGTAAGTGTTTTCATTTTTAAGTATAATGATTAGTATTATCCACGAAAGGAATACATGTATTCAGCCATGGAATTAAAAATTTTGCCCGGTTGGAATGCCGAAAGTTTTCTTGATCAAATTTACAATGAAAAATTCATCCCGAAAGCTATCGGAATTTTTATCGGTCACCGGAGTTTTGGAAGTCAGAACCCTTGTTGATAGTGGGAAATGTTGCTGATTGTTGAATACGTCCACAATTTGATAAAGCCATGTGTTCGTATTTCGTTGTTTTTATTAAATCGATTTAATGCTTT
>JBBSUB010000470.1:0-1983 GCA_038235345.1 Chitinophagales bacterium | reverse complement strand
CTAATAAGGAGCTGAATAACTTGGAACTTCCCTCATTTTTTGTATAGCCGCCTATCACCACTTCCTGCCGGGATTCTGTCTTGATCTTCAACCAATCTTTAGAACGGCTGCCCGGTATATAAATAGAGTTTTTCTTTTTGGCCATGATCCCTTCAAGGTTTATTTTTTCAGCACTTTTAAAAAAATCAATACCCGAAGTTTCTACGCTTTTACTTAGAAGGATACTATTGCTCAGGGGCATATTACTTTCCAATATGGCTCGGCGTTCAACTAATGGAAGTTGCATTAAAGAAACACCATTAAGCCACAAAATATCAAATACATAAAACACCAGGTTTCCGTCAGCTTCACTTCGCCAATTTTGTAATTGGCCAAAATCGGCCATGCCTTCTTTATTAGCCACAATTATTTCGCCATCTACTACGGCATTAATTTTCCATTTTTTTAGTTCCTCATGAATAGCATAAAACTTTTCATCAAAAGATTTATCATTCCTGGATTTGATGGTAACCTGCCCCTTATTTAAAAAAGCCAAGGCCCGGTAACCGTCCCATTTCACTTCATACATCCATTCATCATCATCAAATGGTTTATTTACCAAAGTTGCCAGCATTGGTTCAATTGATTGTGGGAAGGCAGTCTTTGTGCCTGCAGGTTGATTGTTTTTAGTAGAAGCCATATTTCGAAAGAATAAAAATCTATGCCATAATACATTTTAATACCATTTCCTTAAATATTTAAGTTGCCACTTAAAACCGGGCTACCTAACAGGGTTAACCTGGTTTAGAAAATGCAGGAATAGGATTGCATTTTCAATTGGAAATAAGAAATGATAAACCTATCAGTCAATTTATTTCTACAAAATGATTTCGCCAATTAAAAAATGAACAAGTTTTTCCTTAATAATATGTTTAGTACTTCTGGAATTTATTGGCATAAAATTTTTGTTTCCGTTGTAGTGCGTAAGTACTCTTTTTTCCTATAAAGTTCATTGAGCTTTTAACTCGTTTCTTATATTTAGTCTTTGCATAGATTATAGTTTTGGAGTTTTTGCAATTTCACTGAAGGGAAGCAATTGTAAATAAAGAGATTTTAGAAAAAATCCTTTAATACTATTTAGAAAAAATAAATTCTTCTCTTTGAACGGGAGTGGCCTTGCAGATTTTATTAAACTCTTCAATGGAATTAAACGTCAACTGTTCCAGTATTTTGTATTCATAAAATACTTTAAACTTAGTGTTTTTAAACACCCATGGTTCTACTGTAATCTCTTTCTCTGCTTTATAATACGTTTGGTTCATCTCCCCATCCGGACTCAGCGATATTTCCATTTTCCTTCCCTCTGGCTGAATTTTATCCATACAAATGAGCAGCGAAAATGCATCGCACCATTCTACAAAACGATACAAACGATCAGCATATTTTTTATCAATGTTTAAATGTTTAAATATTTCTTTTCGGTAGCTCTCCTGCTCTTTCATAAAGGCCTCAAATTTCTTGTCTTTACTATCATGCCCATCGCCATATAGAAATTTTAAATGCAGGGAAGTGAGCAAAGCATTTAATTCACTTTTTGAACTGGATATTTCCATAACATTTAGCTGTTGTGTTATGTCTGATTTTTGTGATTCATCCTGCACTTGAAAATGGCGCGGCGCACCTGCGTCTGTAAGGTTTTGTGCATGAGTAGTTTCATCAACACCATCATCGTGCTCAGCAATGGCGATGAGTGCTGGAACAATTATTTCATTTGGTAAATCAATATCGTATTGATAGGCCAGCATAGCAGCTAGCAATCCATGAGATCGTTGATTAGTAATTTTCCAACCCTTTTGATGTGAAGTAACAATCATAATTTGAAATGTTGAAGACTTTTATTTTAGTAGTAAATAGACTGCAGTCAGATTCAAGAATTGTACCATGGGATAAAATATCAGATCTATTTCATTTGTATGTACGTTACATAGACAAGGGCAAAAATGG
>JBBSUB010000469.1:0-1987 GCA_038235345.1 Chitinophagales bacterium | reverse complement strand
TATATTCGCACCCACTCCTTTAAACGTACTATTTTTTATAAGTGTATTTACATCGTAGGCCATTTTATTAATATTATTTGTTGCTGCGACGACACTTATTTGCATTTTTTTATTAAAATAGCCCAGCATTCCATCTGCCGCAAATTGTTTATCCGTACCTATTCCGCCGGAAATTTTCCCAAAGTAGCCAACATCTATTTCCTTTTTTAGCTTGAGATTAGCGTTCATAGTAGAGTCGAGTGGGTTATTGTCATTCTTTTGCTGGTACAGTTGAACCTTATCAATAGAATTTTTAGGAAGGTTCTGGGTAATCACTGAGAAATCGCCACTGAGAAAGGGTTTGCCATTGACCAATATGGAACTGATTGTTTTCCCATTATAAGTAATATCACCATCGCCCCAGATCGTAAAACCCGGCAATCTTCGCATCAGATCTTCTACCGTCGCATTACTATCCAGTATGAATGCGTCTGCATTGAACTCCAGTGTGTCGCCATTCATTTGCATCGGAGCTAAAATCTTTACTTCATCCAATAGCTCACTGCTATCCCCTGATTTCCGAAATAAATTGATTTGTCCAAAATCATAGACCATCGCTAATTTAGATATATTAAATTTTTGTAAAAAGGGTTTGTAGCCCACATGCGTAATGATCGCACGCATCGTTGTTTCAAGCGGCAAAGATTTTATGCTAAATTCCCCAAAAGTATTGGGAATACTGAATTGTACCAGGCTGGAATCTGCATCTTTATAAACAGCCACTGTTGCGCCGTTTAAGACAAAATTATAGGCAGAGTCGCGTACAATACCTTTTAATTCTCCCAATTTAGAAGAATCTTTTATGGGGACCTGGGCATACATAGTTACACTCAAAAAACTAAAAATCAGGAATAAAAAAGTTCTGTAGAGGTATTGTAAAGAAGTGGAGTCTGTAGAAATCTTCATGAGTTCGTTCGTGGTATTTGTGATGGTCAGTTTAACCGAAGTTATTGTAAAAAGGAAGAACCTGTTTTTAAAATTTTATCTTTCAAGGAGATGAAAAAATAAAATTATTATTCCTAAAACCTTCAGATAAAATAGACGTTTTTTATTCTTATTGTTAGAAAGAGGCCTTTGAAATAAAAATTGAATATTATCAACGATGACGCCCTAAACTCTACATTTCACGCTCACTTTAAAATTACGTATCCCCTTCAATGGAGTCCCTATTATCCAATTTTTCAATTTCCTTTTTCACTTCGTCCATCAGTTGTTTTTCGGTAGGCAGGTATAATTGATATTTACTGGCAATGATGGTTCTATTATTTTCGGGTAAGGTTATCCGAACGACTGCGTCATTTTTATCGGCACATAAAAGAATACCGATAGTTTGGTTTTCAAAATCCTGCTTTTCAAACCGGTCGTAATAATTTACATACATCTGCAATTGGCCAATATCTTCATGAGTAAGTTTGGTCGTTTTAATTTCTATGAGTACAAAACATTGCAACAAGCGATTGTAAAACACCAGGTCAATAGAAAATTCATCTCCTTCTATGTGTATGCGCCTTTGCCTTGCCACAAATGAAAAACCGTTTCCAATTTCCAACATAAATTCCTGTAGGTGTGTAATGATAGCACTTTCCAAATCTTTTTCGTAATAGGCCGCTTCCCGTTTTAATCCTAAAAATTCCAGTACCATTGGGTCTTTAATAATATCCTTTGCATCGAAAGCAGATTTTTCTTTTCTTGCCACTGCCAATACAGATGTTATACCGAATGTAATGATAAATAGTCCAAAAATGATTCTGAAATCGGCATAATACCATCTAATATTTACTCATTGTCCTTCGGACTATTTTATAAATAAAGATGGTATTACATTATTACTCAACAAGAGCCTTTCATATAATTTGCTATTTATTTGCCTTTCCAATTGCCTCGCTGTCCAATTATTTTTTAGAACTTCCGCAATGTAAAATTCTCTTTTATCATTATTGTCAATTCG
>JBBSUB010000468.1:0-2003 GCA_038235345.1 Chitinophagales bacterium | reverse complement strand
CTAAATTGAATGAAATTTTACAATCTCAAATCACTAATATTCAAACTCAGGTAGATACATTGAAAACAGCAACGACTGATTCTGACAAAGACGGTGTTCCTGATATGTTCGACAGATGTCCGAATACTCCAGCTGGTGTTGGTGTAGATTCTCATGGTTGCCCATTAGATACAGATGGTGACGGAGTTCCTGATTATTTAGATAAAGAATTGATCACTCCAACTTCTTGTCAACCAGTTGATGCTGATGGTGTAGGTAAATGTCCTGAGCCTGATTGCTGCAAGAATATGGTTGCTGCCGGTGCATGTAACTTAGGTGATATGCCAAGCATGTCTTTCAAAAGCGGTAACGGTTCACTTAATAATGATGCAAAAGCAATGCTTGCTACAATCGCTTCTAAAATGAAAGCAAATGCAGAATGTACTATTACAGTAACAGGTTACCCTGTAGCTTCTAAAGCTTCTCAGGCACTTTGCAACAGAAGAGCGAATGCAGTTAAAAATCATTTAGTTGAAGTTGAAGGTATCAGCGCTGATCGTATCATGGTTAACTGCCAGGTAGGTGGTGGCGATGCTAACGTAATCGACGTTAAATCTAACTAATACAACAAACGTATTTTGAAAATATAATAAAGGCCTTCCGGATTCCGGAAGGCTTTTTTATGTTCAATGATTTCCAATGGCCGGTATTTCAATCAAAAGGATTATTCAGAATATAAATTGTACATGGTCCGAACAACTTTAGTATTGGTATAAGTCACATTATTTTAAAAATTTACCTCTTGGTACATTTTATATTCTGGTTTCATTGTATATTCATCCAATCAAATGGTTATTTATGCAAAACATTCCGTTAGATAATTTGTTTTTATTGGATATAGAGACTGTTTCCTCTAAAGAAAATTTTCATTTATTGGAAGATGAATGGAAAGGATTGTGGGTCGAAAAAATATGGAGAAACCTTAATCCCGATACCACGGCAGAAGAAATGTATCCACAGAAAGCTGCAATCTTTGCAGAATTCGCAAGAGTTGTATGTATAAGTTTTGGATATTTGAAAAAGGGTGAAGAGGATTGGGAATTAAGAATTAAATCTATTTATGGACATGATGAGAAGGAAATATTGAAGGAATTCTCCGAAACAATCGTAAAACTCCCCACGAAAAAGAAACAATGGATCTTTACCGGCCACAATATTAAGGAATTTGATATTCCTTTTCTTTGCCGCAGAATGTTGGCAAATCAGTTACCTATACCGCATCAATTGAACTTTCAGAATAAAAAACCCTGGGATACTCCTATTTTGGATACGTTACATTTGTGGCGATTTGGTGATTACAAGAATTATACTTCCCTGAAATTATTAGCTGCCGTATTAGGTGTCCCTTCACCGAAAGATGATATAGACGGCAGCCAGGTAGGAAATGTTTATTGGGTAGAGAAAAACCTTGAACGAATAGCCAGGTATTGTGAAAAGGATGTGCTCACCCTTGGAAATATCATGCTTCGGTTTCATGGTTTGCCCATATTACGGGAAGACCAGATAGTGTTTGTGCGGGAAAATAATACGTAAGGAAACACGAATTTTAAGCACGAATTACACGAATTTTGAAATGAATAGCTAGCATTTTACCTACAACCTACAACCTAATATCAACCTTGGAATGTTTGAGTATCATAAAAATCTCCTTCCTCTAAATCTAACACTAACAGGTTTTGCTTCGCTGAAAGGCCCGGCTGTAAACGCGTTTTGGTTTACAAAAAAAAATGCTACCTCAAAAAAGTAGCATTTAATTCAAAGAGTTCAACAATTTATTTATTCCACTTCCATATAACTTTCCACCGGCTCACAGGTGCAAATGAGGTTTCTATCACCATAGGTGTTATTCACCCGGCTCACATTTGGCCAGAACTTCGTTTCTTTTAAATAAGGTAAAGGGAAGGCAGCTTTGCTGCGTGAATAGTAATGATTCCATTCATCTGCGGTTATTACATCTAATGTAT
>JBBSUB010000467.1:0-2005 GCA_038235345.1 Chitinophagales bacterium | reverse complement strand
TTATTCTTCATCAATTTGATTGGTCATTCTATTCCTTTACCGATTTTTAAAAAATCCAGTACAGGCTTTAGGCTTTCAACCGGGTTTTCCTCCATTGGAACATGACCGGATTTTTCCAAAATGACTAAGGTGTCATTTGGTAAATCCGCCTGAAATTTATACGCATTTTCCACCGGAATTAATAAATCATTCGCACCCCAAAGGATTAGCGTTGGCTGCTGAATGTTGCTGATATTTTTAATAGTACTTGTATCGGCGGTAGAATTCAGCCTATCTACAAAAGCCTGGCGATTCCCCTTCCTGAGCGTGAGTTCATAATACCTGTCTATTAGTGCATCCGTAACTTTTGATTGATCAAAATAAACATTTTCTACACTGGACTTTACCATGAAACGTGGTGTTACATAAGTAAATAGATTCCTGACTACAGGCATTCGCGCCATTTGAAAGGCAATGGGCACGCTCTTCGAATGTAGAGGATAGCCAGCGGCATCAATCAAAATTAATTTTGTGACCATACCTGATTGTTCCAGCGTAAAATTCCAGGCGATCTGTCCACCTAAGGAATTTCCGGCCAGCACACATTGTTTAATCTTTAAAGCCGACAAAAAATCTTTTAAAAAAGCGGTATAATGAGCTATCGAATAGTTACGATCGGGAAACGGGCCTGTTAGTCCAAATGCCGGAAGATCCATTCTGACTACCCGATTTGTTTTCTTCAACCTATCCGACCAGGCATCAAATGTATGTAAACTGGATGCTGTACCGTGGATGAGTACGATTGGAATAGAATCCGCCGGGTCTCCCTCGTCACGAAAATGTACATCCATTCCATCTACTGAAATAAATGAAGAAGCCGTATTGCAATATTTTTCTTTTAAGGTATCTAATGGAATATCCCGATGGCCAAATAATAGAACAACACCTGTTGCAACCAAAACAACGAAGATTAAAAATATCTTTAAACTTTTAATGAAGTATTTCATCGGTCTATATTATTTGAAACGGGTGTGCGATTTAGAAAGGTTATTCACTGCAAATGATATGATCTGTAAGAAACAAATATACAATGTCGGTAGGTTGATCATTTTTTTTGAATATTTTTCTAAACAAAATGCTTTAAGAATGCTTCAGAAATCTGTTACCCTGTAACAGGGTTATCGTCGGAAAACTGTATCCAATCATTATTAAATTGGAACATAATCTCAGTGCTCCTTCTATCTTATCCGCAGTCACTTTGTCTTGATTTTCTAAATACACTGATCAGTTCAATAAAATATTCCGGGATTTATTTTCCGGTTCGTGAAAGTCAGAAATAATTATTCATTTATTTATACTGCCTGTAAGCATTTCCATCTCCGGGTCAATAAACAATTGAATTGTGTAAGCCGAACGTTTTGGGTATTGCAGAAGGCCGGGATTTTAAGTACCAAACTTAATCAAAGAAGTAAAGTTGAACCTGTCTAAATGAATATCCACAACCCCGTGTTTGGCAATACCTTGGTAGCCCTAATTTTTATTGTTCAGTCAATTTCGTTTTCTTTTTAAATGTTAGATATATTGCTACTATAAATGTAACCAGGTATAGAATACCCAAAGCAGTCTTCTTAAATGTAAATGTTTCGAAGTCAAATTCCCGCAACAAAGCCAATCCAATCGGAAATGCAAGAAGTGCGAAAAAAAAGTTGAAACCTATTTTGTTCTTCATATTAATCAATGTTTGTTTAATAAATCTACCAATGTTCCAATAAGAACAGGAAAAATCCAAAAGGTAAGCATCCCAAAAATATAGGCAATAAGTGATCTTAAATAACTCGTCACTTTTATCTTGTCAAAAAATTGTCCGATGGCCCATGCTGAATACAAAACACCTGCTACTCCTGCAATAGGCATTAAATTCAAATGTGTCAGACCTTGTAAAACCACAAAAACTGAAAAAATCAACATTCCCATTCCCATAACAAAGCAAAGCATTATTAGAATTTCGTAAAAGTTGTAGTTGTAT
>JBBSUB010000466.1:0-2015 GCA_038235345.1 Chitinophagales bacterium | reverse complement strand
GGATCCTTTGCCGCCAATTCATTCGCTTGTTTTTCCATAGAAAAATCCGCTCCTGAAGTAGAGGTCAGATTGACCATTTTGTCGCCGCGATTGATATTCATTATCTGTGCAATTGGTCCTAAACCATGCGTGGCATAGATATTACCGTTGCGGAAATTCTCTTTCAAACGCCACATATCCCAATAGCCGTTCTTGGCAAAATTCAAATCCAGCAAATCATGAATGTAGGCGCCTTCTCCATGAACGATGTCACCGAAGAATCCTTGTCTTGCCATGTTCAATGTCACCAATTCGAAGAAATCGTAGCAACAATTTTCCATCATCATGCAATGCTTCTTTGTTCTCTCTGATGTTTTCACCAGGTCCCAGCATTCCTTTAATGTTTTCGCTGCGGGTACTTCTATTGCCACATGTTTTCCTGCATTCATCGCATATAAGGCCTGCTCTACGTGCTGAGCCCAAGGGGTAGCTATCACGATCAAATCAATATCCGGACGGTCACACATTTTCTTCCACGCATTCGCGTCACCGCTATAAGATTCCGGTTTGTGCCTGGTGCCTGCCAACTGTTTTTCCATCGCATCCACTTTCTCCTTGCGGATATCACACAGGCCGACAACCTGAGTTCCTTCCACATGGCTGAAGCCATAAACGTGCGTGGGGCCACGCATTCCAAGACCGATAAATCCGATACGGACATTCTCAATTTTTGGTGCTCCATAGCCGCTCATATTAAAACGGGGTGCCCCGGAATCGCTTTCATCATAAAGACCGGAATCTTCATTAAAACCTGCTGCTTTTCCAATCAGGCTGGAACCTAATAATCCAAGACCGGAAAGGCTGGATAGTTTTAAAAAATCTCTTCTTTTTGTACTCATTTTATATGGTTTATTTGAATGAATTTTTAATAAGAATAATTGTGTTTATTTTTTCTTCAGACGAAAAACTTTCGTTTCATGGCTGGCTATTTTTCCTTTCCAGGAAGATGTTTTCTTTAATATTTTGCCACTCCATAGATCTGCTATTTCATATTTGCCGGGAAGATCTAATGATGAAAAGTTAAGTTGATAATTCTTTACATCAATTGTTTTGTTTAAAATAGCTATAGCATAGTCTCCATCAGATAATGGTTTTAGAAAAACATTCCATGTGTCATTTTTAATTTTTCTTACCGCTTGTTTACCCGCTTGGTCCTGGTTAATCGAGATAATATCTTTATTCAGTAATATTTTTTTAGTGATTTCATTCATATTGCGCAAATCGTTCGTAGCGATCAATGGTGCGCTCATCATGGCCCATAAACTCATCTGGGTTTGATATTCTGTGTCGGTACAACCTGTTCCGCCGCCTGCGCTGGTAGGCCCCTCTTTTCCGTAAAGTCCCACGATCAGCATATCCGGGTCATTCCATCTCCCTGGTCCCGCGTATTGATGTAAATCCGCGTTTTCATCCACGATATCCATGATACCGTGGCCCCATGTTTCACCGGGTTTCATTTTCCATTTATCACGAATGTCCGCGGTTGTGCGCCAAAGTTGACCGCCCAAGTTAGGAGCCCATAACCAGGGTTTTCGATCGCCCCATTCACAAATGCCCAAAGCAATATCGCGCCCGCTTTTACGCAAGGCATCCGCCATTGCCTTATATCTTTTTTTTGCTGTCGCAGAATCCGCCGGCGCGCCGCAATAATCGTATTTTAAATAATCTACTTCCCATTTTGCAAAAGTTTTGGCGTCCTGATCTTCGAAATGTAAACTTGCTGTATAACCTGCACAGGTGAGGGGAGCAGCATCTGAATAAATACCCAGTTTAATTCCTCTTGCATGCACATAATCCGCCAGGGATTTAATTCCTGAAGGGAATTTTTTGGGATCGGGTATCATATTATTTCTATTATCTCTTCCGCCCTGCCAGCCGTCATCTATAAAAATATGATTGTAACCCGCTTCCACCATACCTGTTGATACCATAGCGTCAGCCATCTCCCGAAGGTCTTTTTCGTTTATATTATCTGC
>JBBSUB010000465.1:0-2021 GCA_038235345.1 Chitinophagales bacterium | reverse complement strand
TTCAATATCCAAACCACATAATATTTTTGGCAGGATCAATTCATACTCTTCCATTTTTTCATTGCCACTTACGGCATATTGAATGATGAGAGAGGCTAATGAAGGGTTCAATAATTCATTTTGAACCACCAATTTTAAATTCTCAAAAAGGCGTGGCAGAAAGGCGGCAATAATCACTGTTCCCGCGTTTTCAATATAAATTCCTTCAGTAATATTCAATAAGGAACCTTTATCACCTTCAGGTTTTACTTTTTTTATAAGTTTCACCCATTCATTTTTTAATGCACCTGCTTTATTTAGATTGGTTGCGTTAGACGTACTAATTACTACACTTGTTTGCTTTTTCACTTCGGAATAAAAGGATTGAAGATTTGATTCATTTTTGATGATACTGTTTTGACCATTTGCAATAACAAATTGGAAAGTCAAATTCAATATTTTCTTTTCCTTTTCAATAGAAATTTGTTTCGAAGATTCAAAAAAAAATTTAATGGAATCGATGAAATTTTCATTCCATTTATACAAATCTTTTAAAAGAATCAGGGCATACGGGATAGGCAAAATATGGACCACTCGTTCAATAACATCAAGGTTTATTATCTTTTCCAAATTGGCCGCAATGACCTTTTTCCTTTGATCATTTTTATCTTCCTTTACCCACTTTAATAACAATGATTTAAAATCATCTTTCATTAACATTTTACTCCACCAGGGAAGAAATCCGTTTTCAAAATAAAAAAGAACCAGTTCATCCAGTTTTCGGGAGGGCGTTTCATCCGGATGTCCACTTACATCAGATGATTTCTTGTATTTATTTAATTTATCCTTAAGATTTATTAATAATTCATTCCGCAATTTTTCCTGCCAGTCTTCTTTTTCCACTGCAGCAACAATCTCAAGCCTGTCAATAGTGAAATAGATATCACTGTCAGAAACCGCATCAAAAACCTGTTCCATTTCGGGAATTAATATTTGATTACACCAGTCGCTCACTTCTTTTTGCAAAGCAAAGCCATCTGCTTTTCCATTGTACTGAAACTGCACCGTCTGTTTCCGGATCATATTTTTTCCTTCTGACATCATGAGAAAAACTTGATGATGGTATCCAAAATTTTCACATAAACTACTTTAACAGCTTCTTCATTATTGCCCTTTACGCTTGCTCTTTCTGCTACAATTGTTTTTTCAAATTGCGTAACCACATCTTTTTGCGGAACATTCATTGTCGCCATACTGGCAAGTATAGATTTGAAAATATCTGCAAGGGAACTGAGTGGTTTCAACATTTGAACTTTCGCCTTATCGATATCTTCTTTTTGCATACAGGATATATAGTATACCAATTCTGCATGAACATTAAACATCAATAGCGCAAGCAAACGAAAATCCGAAACTCCCAAAACCAATTCTTTTAAATTTCCGATCCATGTTACAAGCCTTGAATCTATTTTTTGATCTACGAAAAAGCTTACCTGTTGATCCAACGACAACGTGGCTATAGCCGCGGAATCCATTTTTTCATAGAAAGCTTTTATCGCTTCGTACACCTGGTATCTTCCGATAAATGCATTAAATATTTCCGGATTATCCGCAGTGGCTAACTTTTTAAAATCAGCAATGATATCCCCAAGCGGAGCACATTTTTTCTCCGGTATAGCCGCCTGGGTTACATTGACAGAAACATTGGTTTCCGATATGGCACCACTATTATCCGTAACCGTTAATTTAAAAATATAATTTCCCGGCTTAGAAAACTGAACCTGTGAAACAGATGCATCCGGAGAAATAATCTGAACTCCATCTACACCGGTTAATAAAGTCCAATGAACTGCTTTAATAGAACCATCCGGATCGGAAGAATCACTGCTACTCAATGTCGTATTACCCATGCCGGTTGTCGGTAAAATCAATACTGTTGCGGGATTTGCTGAAGCTACGGCGATTGGAGATTGATTTGGTGGCGGCAATACGGTTATAGAAACATTGTCTGTGCCTGTAGCTCCCTTATCGTCTGTTACAGT
>JBBSUB010000464.1:0-2031 GCA_038235345.1 Chitinophagales bacterium | reverse complement strand
AGCATGACGGAAATATTTTTACTGGGAAGGATCATTTATTTATGGCGGGGATCATTAAGTACTGCAAAAAAGAATTTTCACCTGACCTCCTATCGATTTTTGGTAGCAGCAGATGCGTGGATCTTTCTAACCTTAGGTCTTGCCATTGCTATGTCTATTCCTGCGCTTAATGTATTTATGCACGGCACGCACATTGTTGTCGGACATACGATGGGCGCTACCATTGGAATTAATTCCATGCTACTGCTCGCATTCTCGTTTGATATATTAGGCAATACCTGCCGGCCGTTTTCACCTTATAAAAAAATAATTACAACCGGATATTGGACAGCAAATATTTCCCTCTTTGTATTTTGGATAGCACTCATTGCAGCCGGTATTATTAAGGCAAAATGGCAAATGAGTGCCAACCAAATTCCTTTTGGAAGTATGATGAAACAGCTCACCCCCTACCTTATTACATTCGTAGTAGCCGGTTTTTTTATGGTTACCGGTTTTCTAATGGTCATCTATCCATTGCTTAAAAATCAGATCGTCTGTTTTTTCTCTGCAGAAAAAAAGATAAATTCTTTACCTTCAAAAAAAATGAGGGTAGCTGTAAACCTTGGGCTATGAGTTGTGAGCCATATCTTTCATTTATAGTTTTTATTATTAATACCTTTTTCATCCTATGATTTCTGTCACTAAAATATTCCGGTTTGAAACGGCACATGCCATTTTTGGGTATGAAGGACCCTGCAAACATATTCACGGGCACTCATACGTATTACACGTTACTGTTGCTTCTACCGATACCGGCAATGATGATTTTATAGCAAAACCCGGTTTTGTCGTGGACTTTAAAATCTTGAAAAAGATTGTGCAGGAAACAATTGTCCGGAAACTTGATCACAGATTGATACTTTCTAAAGAATATTTAGAATCAAAACCCTCTCTTAAAAGTGAGGAAAACCTGGAAGTTTGGGAAATGGAACCATCTGCAGAAAATATATTAATTTTTTCCAAACAAGAAATTGATAAAACTCTACCGAAAGGAATTAAACTGGTGAAATTAAGAATTTATGAAACGGCTGATTCTTTTGCTGAATGGAAAGAGTAAAATATTGCGGTGTTTGCCTGGTGCAAATAATAAAAATTCAGTAAGTCTATCCTAAAAAAGTATCCAACTATTTATTTGCCCAAAATAATAATAGTAAATTACATTTTTATCCATCACCATATATTACGCACAAATGTTTTCAAAGACAGCCGAATATGCTTTACGCGCCACTATTTTCATAGCGAAAAAAGGAACTGTTGATGAAAAATTAAGCATTTCTGAAATTGCGGCAGCCATTGATTCGCCACAATCATTTACAGCAAAAATATTACAATTGCTTACCAAAGATAATAAGGTAGTCAGTTCTGCCCGTGGGCCTAACGGTGGTTTTTACATGACGGAAAAATCTAAAAAACTACCTGTACTGGCAATCCTCGAAGCAGTTGATGAAGATTATGTTTTAAGGAAATGCGTTTTAGGATTAAAACAATGTTCCGAAATTAACCCTTGCCCGATGCATTCTGAATATAAATTTATCCGCGCCAAATTGAAAAATCTATTTGAAAAAAAGACAATTCAATATCTGGCTGATGAAACCAGTAAAGAGAATATTTATATCAATAATGACTATGAATAGTTTGGAGTTTGTAGTTTGTTCAAAGTTCAAAGTTCAGAGCTCAGAGTTAAGAGTTCGTAGTTCATAGTTCATAGTTCAATGTTCAGAATTCGAAGTTCATCGCCGAAGGCATTCAACGCAAAGTATTCAACGCGAAGCATTCAACCTGAAACCTGAAACCTGATACCTGAAACCTAATACCTCATACCCACAACCTAATACCTACCCCCTATCCCTCCACAATCCTCAATTTCGCATAATTCAGCATGATCTTTTTCTCTCCGTTATTCTCAAAGTTGATCGTAGAGATGGGATTATGAGCAGCACCTTCCATTCTTACAACTTCTCCAAAGCCAAACTTCTGATGTTCTACTTT
>JBBSUB010000463.1:0-2047 GCA_038235345.1 Chitinophagales bacterium | reverse complement strand
TAATTACGAAGTGCAGACAGCAAAATTATCCTTGGATAAAAAATACTTTTTCATCACAACAAATGAAGTGCATCCCGGGGAAAAGCAATTCTACCGTTTGCGCATTTCTGATAATAAAAAAGATCGTATTACCACGATGACCGGTGGTAATGAAGTAACTATTTCACCGGATGAAAAAACGATTGCCTTTCTATATTCTTATTCAAATAAACCGACGGAGTTGTATGTACAATCCATTAACCCTGGGTCTAAAGCAGACCAAATCACCAATCTTGCGCAAAGTGCAGAATTCAAATCCTACCCATGGCGCGATCCGGAAGTGATTACATTCAAAGCCCGTGACGGTGCGGAAGTATATGGAAGAGTATACAAACCCACGAATGCCAAACCAGGAATGCCGGCAGTAGTATTTGTACATGGCGCGGGATATTTACAAAATGCGCATAAGTGGTGGAGCAGTTATTTCCGTGAGTTCATGTTCCATAATTTCCTGGCAGATAATGGTTATTATGTAATAGATATCGATTACAGGGGAAGTGCCGGATATGGCGCAGATTGGCGTACAGGAATTTACAGGCATATGGGTGGAAAGGATTTAACCGATAATGTGGATGCTGCCGGATACTTAGTAAAAACCTATGGTGTAGATGCAAAAAAGATCGGTATTTACGGAGGATCTTACGGTGGATTTATCACATTGATGGCCATGTTTACAACGCCGGATGTATTTGCAGCGGGTGCAGGCCTACGTTCCGTAACTGATTGGGCCAATTATAATCATGGATACACAGCCAATATTTTAAACGAACCATTTAATGATAGCCTCGCATACCGCAGAAGTTCTCCGATATATTATGCAGAAGGATTAAAAGGTCATTTACTAATGTGCCATGGAATGGTGGATGTGAACGTAAACTTCCAGGATATTGTAAAATTAAGTCAGCGCCTAATTGAATTGAAAAAAGATAACTGGGAACTGGCTGTTTACCCGATGGAGGATCACGGCTTTGTAGAACCCACCAGTTGGATGGATGAATACAAACGGATTTACAAACTATACGAAACCTCTCTTAAGTAAATGTTTCCGTAATTGTCCTGGGTTGGTGGGGACACCACCCCTGGCCGCGCGCCGTGGGCAGTGACAAACCCAGGCTGCACACCGTGGGCTGTGGAACATCGCCCACATTAAAAGTACCGATCCGACATATTTGAAGTACACTAAAAATCTCCTCTTAGAACAGCGTAAAAAAATCTTTATTTTTACGCTGTTTTTTTTACAGGAATAAATATAATCCGGCATGACCATAGAAGAGATCTATTCAATATATAAGCAGTATCCCAATATTCAGACAGATTCCAGAAAATTAAAAACAGGCGATTTGTTCTTTGCGCTGAAAGGCCCGAATTTCAATGGAAATTTATTTGCGAAAGAAGCCCTGGAAACAGGTGCAGCTTATGTAATTGCAGATGAAGAAATTCCTTTTGATGATGACCGTATCATCCATGTAGATAATGTTTTAAAAACATTACAAAACCTGGCGAAACGCCATCGGGAGCAGTTTAATATTCCCTTTATTGCCATCACAGGAAGTAATGGAAAAACAACAACAAAGGAACTCATTCATGCGGTACTTTCCACAAGTTTCAAGACTTACACAACTATCGGAAATCTAAATAACCATATCGGCATTCCACTCACTATTTTAAGAATAAAACCTGAGGCAGAAATGGCCGTCATTGAAATGGGCGCCAATCATCAACATGAGATCGAAGAATATTGTATGTATGCACAACCAAATTACGGGCTCATCACCAATATTGGAAAAGCGCATCTGGAAGGCTTTGGAGGTTTGGACGGAGTAAAAAAAGGTAAGGGAGAATTATTTACCTACCTGGGAAAAACAAACGGAACAGCCTTTGTGTATTCCGATGATGCCAACGTGGTGGAATTATCTGAGCGGGTTAAAAACAACGTTCATTATGGAAGTTTGAATGAATTGCCCACAGGTAGAATTACCGTTAAAGATCCATTTATTGGCTTTGAAGT
>JBBSUB010000462.1:0-2070 GCA_038235345.1 Chitinophagales bacterium | reverse complement strand
GCCTGTGTTTTGAGAAAAATAACTTCTCAGTTAACAGCACATGGAGTTCTAAGTTTGAAAAATTCGTGTAATTCGCGCCTGAAATTCGTGTTTAACATTTGGAGTTATATAGAAGTATCCCGACAGGCTGCCGCCTGTGTTTTGAGAAAAATAACTTCTCAGTTAACAGTAGATGGAGTTCTAAGTTTGAAAAATTCGTGTAATTCGAGCCTGAAATTCGTGTTTAACATTGGAGTTATATAGTAGTTTTTAATAATTGTTTCCTGGCTATAGCCGGCAAGGCCAGAAAATACTCTTGAATTTTTTCGCGATCAAAATATAAGCACAGGTTAAAGGGTAGTGTAATGTAAACTCTCAACAAAAGCTAATTGGAACCGTTCAGCCCGAACCAAAACTGAGCGGATCGTTGTTTTCCTCTTGTCAATTACTGTTCAATTGAAAGATAAACATCTACTTCTGCGTTATTCCAGTCCTTGCTTCTTTCATCATAAACTTCAAAATCAGTTTGATAAATTCTGGGAATACTTGAATTCCATATTTCTTTCCAGGCATTTACAACGCATTGCGGCATTTTTCCTTTCGCATTAATTTTATGATAGATTCCTTTTGGAATAATCAAACTTTGTAAGCCTTGTGGCGCTTCTGTGTTCGGTCTTACTTTGCAACCGACAAAATATGAAAAGGGTTTAATATTATCTCCTTCATATTCGTAGTAAACTCCGAATATTTCATCACTCAGTTTATCAGGGATAGTTTCTGCATATTTTCCCATTTTGAACTCTTGCCATAAGTTTCCACAGTCAAGGCCCGATTGCCCATTGGTATTGATTGTTTTTGTCTTTAGAGCCAGGCCAATTAAATTGATGTCCTCTATTTCAACATTACTCATAAACTTTTTTTTTATAATTTTTATAAATATTGTTAGCTGTGCAAATTGCGGCATTTTTAAAATGGCCGCTTAAGAAGCAACCCCACGTTACCCGCCGTTTAGTTTGTTTTTCCGCAGTGATTGTTTTAATAAGCTCAAAATATAGTCTATGTCTTCAAGGTCTATCAACTTAATTTCGTAAGCGCCGTTGCCTCAATGACCAACATTAGAAACATCTCTGGAAACATTTTTTTGATCTTGCAATTCTCCGCTTTTTAAGTTCAAATAAATTTTTAGCCCTTTTCCTTGAAGAACAATGTCACAAAAAATGCTGTTATCAATTTTGAAACCTATCGTTTGTCTTTTAGGTTGTAATGTTACATTGTCGTTCATATTTAAAAGACGGTCTTTAAGTTGTTCATAAAGTTCTCTCGTTTCAAAATCAGATTTTTGCAGATGGTCTTGTTCCGTAAATACCTTTTCCGAATCCATTTGTTTTTTAAAAAATCCATCAATTGTCACTTATTTTCAGAACTGTATTCCAATTTCTGGTGGTAATATTTTTTCCGAATAACTTTTCTAACTCTTCCATTCCTTTTGTCGTTTCCGTAACTGAAAGGTCCAAAACACTGCAAATTATCCGGTCCTTCATTGAAATGATTTTATAGCCGTTGTCTTTGGAGAAATAGGGCAAGGCCAATTCAATGGAAGGATTCTCTTTTAAAAACGATACATACAAACGGATATCCTTATGTGCAGCTATAGTTTTAAAGGGTTTTTCCTGCACCAGGTGAATGATATCTTCTTTGGTTCTCACAACAAAGGGAATAGCAAAGCCAAATGATTTGCTAAGATGTTCCTCCATTTCGAGTTCCAGATCCCTAAGGTTTTTTGTTTCTGTATCAAAGACAATATTTCCTGAATTCAGGAGCGTACTTACATTCACACATCCAATCTCGCTCACTCTTTCGCGCAGTTGTGCCATGGGTACTTTATGATGTCCGCCTACATTAATGCCCCTGAGAAATCCAATGTATGATGTTTTTGTTTTCATGTTTATTTCGAACCTTATTTACGGTAAATAAATTTTCAACCGTGTATTTCTAAAAAGATAAAATCAATGCCTGTTGTTCACCGGTTTATTCCGGAAATAGATTTTAATTCTACCGGTACGGGAGCAAAAGTAATTCTATTCATCCTGC
>JBBSUB010000461.1:0-2080 GCA_038235345.1 Chitinophagales bacterium | reverse complement strand
TTTTATCGGCATCATAAATGTCACCGGTGGCAGTTTCCTCCAGCACCTTCATACTCCGGCAATTATCCTGACGTATTTGTTGCGTTTTACTGCGCAAGGATGCCTGGATATTTCCATCCTTATTAAGCATCCGGATATCATTAATACTATTATATCCAATGATCCGGAGATTGCGGAATGCCTTATAAAAGGTCGTATCGTTTTTAACACGGGAAATAAAATAAGGCACATCTAACTGATTGTTGACCACCACTTCCGATAGCGTAATAAAATTATGATCCACAAGAATAGTGGTATCCTTTTTATCCTGGGCTGACAGATGGTTAGCAAAAACAATGAAAAAGAAAAGAGAAAGAAACCGTTGAATCATTGCGTAAAAATAAATGGAAATACGTTGGTAAAATGCCAAAAAAAGAAGGTGTGCAGACTTTTTAGCGTCTTATTTATTAAATGTCATTTTATAATCCACATGAATTTTCCCGATGGAAATATCATTCAATTTTCTCTTTAGAAGGTTTTTCTTAAGTGGCTTCAGGTAATCAATAAATAACTTTCCTTCAATGTGGTCATACTCATGAAGTATGATCCTGGCGGTAACACCTATAAACGTTTTTGTATGCTCCTCAAATTTTTCATCGAGGAAGTTCATCGTGACAGATTCTTTTCTCATGATATCTTCCCGGATCTTTGGAATGCTCAAACAACCTTCGTTATAGGACCAGTCGATTCCATTTTCTTCTTTGATATAAGCGTTTATAAATGCACCTTTATACCCTTCATCACCTGGATAAGCATCTTTCTCATCATCTTCCAGCCCTTCCAAAACCTGCAAACTATCTATAACAAATAAACGGATGGGATGATTGATTTGCGGTGCTGCCAAACCGACTCCATTGCTATTATACATGGTTTCCCACATATTATCCATAAGCTCTTTAAAATGCGGATATTCCGGCGTAATGTTTATTCCAACTTTTCTCAATACCGGATTTCCATATGCTATTATCGGAAGAACCATAAGTACTATTAATTTTATTTGATTTGAGGTGCAAAATTAAGAATTTCTTTTCTTAAAAAGCCGTTAGATATGAGCCGCTCACTATTAGCAATAAGCTATAATCTTCCGGCCTCATCCCAACCCCTTCTCCCGCGGGAGAAGGGGTTTTATTTCTAAATTACAGGAACTTTTTTATTAATTCAAAGATGTAAGCTATGCGCGGAAGTAATGAGCTTTTGGCTTTTAGCAATCCAACAATTTAACCATTCAACAATTTAACCATTCAACCACCTTCAACGGCTTTAGCCATTCAACTATCTTCAACAGCTTTAGCTATTCAACTACATTCAACGGCTCTTATTCTCCATGTATTCCTGCAGCATCATCGTAGCAGCTATTTCATCCACATTGCGTTTATTCCGGCGCTCCTTTTTTTTCATGCCCATCTCGATCATGGCCTGTTTGGCCATTTTTGAGGTGTAGCGTTCATCGACGGTTGTTGTGGGCATTTTCGGGAATTCTTTTTCCAGTCTTTTTAAAAACTGGCGCACCAGCGGCGTAGCGTGCGTATCAGAATCATCCAGATTTAGTGGCTCACCGACGACCATTAATTCTACCTCTTCCTCCTTAAAATATTTTTTCAAAAACGCAAATAATTCATGCGTGTCTATTGTCATCAATCCTGTCGAAATGATCTGAAGCGGATCGGTGACAGCAATGCCGGTTCTCTTTTTACCATAATCTATGCACATGATACGAGCCATCTTAATGATTATTTTTTGTGATAGAATTACGGACTACTTCCCAAAGAACGATACCGGCTGCTACGGAAATATTTAAAGAATGTTTCATTCCAAATTGCGGTATTTCAATACAACCATCGCAAAGCGCAATCACCTCCTGCTCTACGCCGCTCACTTCATTTCCAAAAATGAAAGCACGTTTTTCCCTTGCATCTTCACTGATGGTTTCCAGGGAAATACTTTCCTGCACCTGTTCAACGGCATAAATTTTAAACCCTTTTTCTCTTAAATCTTCAATTGCCTCTTTGGTGGTTTTAAAATATTGCCAATCCACAGAATC
>JBBSUB010000460.1:0-2080 GCA_038235345.1 Chitinophagales bacterium | reverse complement strand
AAGCTCCTGCGTTGTTGTTTCAATATAATCCAGACCAAGCCCTAGCAGGTAATGGATACTTTGATCTAGCGTTCCAAAGTTCAGGCTATCCAAATGCCCCGGTTCAAAAATGGATTGCAAATAATGCTGAGGATGTTCCGTGGTTAAAGAAGTCGATTTATAATTCTTATTATTATAACGCGCCTCTTTCATTTGGTCAGATAAGAAAACATATCCATTTCCATAACCGCCCAACAACCATTTATATCCGCTGCCAATCAGGGCATCAAGACTTGATGTGGAAAAATTAAAATTCGTCGTACCGGTAAATTGTGTGCCATCAGCAATCAAAAGCATAGAAGGATTTTCCGATTTCAATTTTTGTAAGAATGCGTCGTTCATTCTAACGCCGGATATGTATTGAACCAGGCTGAAAGCAAAAACCGTTGGTTTAAAACTTTTGATGGCATCAAGAATATTTGCTTCCATGTTTTCATCGATCGCCACATCATGGTATTCAAAACCCATACGTGCGACAGGATTTACAATGGACGGATAATCTTCTTTCAATAATAAAAAACGATGTGAATGATCCAAGCCATTTAATAAAGTATTAAAGCCAAAAGAAAAGTTCGGAACGAGGAAAGTATTGTCTTCTTTTGCTCCAAAGAAATCAGAGAGATTCGTTCTGAGTTGATGAATAAGCAGGACACTCTTTTCCCTGAATTTACTACCGCCTTCGACAAATTCTTTATCATGATTTGCACGCCAGGCAGCAGTTTCCAAAGAAAGCAACCCGGAGTAAGCCGTGTTGAGATAAGTGTATTTTTCTAAGATGGGAAATTGAGCATGAAAATTCATAGTATAAAATAAAGAAATAAAAATGAATGATTCCTTATCAATGTCCGCAAGAAGGTAAATAACTCTTTATCTGGCGTGAAGGCTTCCCTTGGCTGGTCTCCCGACCAGTGCCTTGCCGTTACTAAACAATTATTAATTTCAGACCTCAAAGTTTTTCCAAGACTAGATCATTTTCCGAAGTACAGTTTCATTTTACTTAAAGAAATATATCCGACCGATTAAAAGGCATAAGCCCTAAAACAAACTCGCCTGCACCATAACTTGCCTAACCGACACTGCTTCAGATTTATATTCAGCACCAATCGAATACACAGGTGTTTCCATATCCCTTGAGGCCACAATGATTTCGATTCCATTACAATCTGCTTTAAATAAATTCTCTACCAACTGCGGGCAATTATTATTTTTCGAAAGATGCGCCAGGAAAAGATGACTCATGTGCGCAGGACGATATTTTATAAAAACCTCCAGAGCTTGTTTATTGGATAAATGCCCGTTTCCTCCGCGGATTCTTTCCTTCAGGAAATAAGGATAATTACCTGATTCCAGCATGCCATCATCATAATTTGCTTCCAGGAATGCGGCATCACAAATTTTAAAATGATTGATCAGATTCGCGCATGGGACGCCTATGTCCGTAAATACACCCACGTGAACGTCGCCATGATTGATCACAAAACTGTAGGGATCGCAGGCGTCATGTGCTTTCCGAAATGCCGTTATGATTAAATTTCCGATCGTTATTTTTTCCTTTGCATTAAAAGGGATTATCGCGTTATAATCCCCAGAAATATTGGACGCTTTGGCAGTAAGTGGCGTAGCGTAAACCGGTATCCGGAATTTTTTGGCCAATACATGCACACCTTTTATGTGATCCGAATGTTCATGCGAAATAAAGATGGCTTTCAATTTTAAAATATCCAATTCCAGCCGCTTCATCCGTTTTTCAATTTCCCGGCAGGAGATACCGGCATCTATCAAAATGGCTTCATGGTCGTTGCCTGCATAATAACAGTTTCCATTGCTGCCGGAATTAAGAGAAGTAATAAATAAAGACATTCCTGCAAAGGAAAGAGTTTTTTAAGAGGATGCGGATTTTTTAGGAAAAGTTTTCGAATTAAGGTTGCAAAAAACTACATAATCTACTTGTTTAAAATACGTTTCGTTCAAACTTTACGAAGAACAAAAAACGAATGATTTGATACGGTCGGGACGCTTCTTTCGCGGCCTGAACGATTTT
>JBBSUB010000459.1:0-2105 GCA_038235345.1 Chitinophagales bacterium | reverse complement strand
CTTACTAAAATCATGGGCAGAGGCAAATCATCCGGCAGGTACTTTTTTCTTCCTTCATCCTTATCAAGATAAATTTTTGCCAGGGGCAGCGAATCGAGAAAATTTTTCCATTGCTTTTTCATTCCTAAAGGTCCATGGGTAAGCAGGCATAGATTACACGGATAAGTAGATGGCCTGAAGAATTTATGTAAAAAACCTATCGTACCGGGTACAATGCCGCCCCAGGAATTGTATATAAATATTATTTTCGAACTGCTATTTTGCGAAAAACTACTCTGTTCACTTTCAATTTTCTCTTTTTTTCCATCAGGCCGCAGGTAACGGATACCGTCAGACATCGCAACGAGCAACATAATGCAAAACAATATCCATACAAAAACTTTTTTCCTTTTGGGCATTGAAAAGGTTTATTATAAATATAAGTATTTCTAAATGTAAGGCGAAGATGGATGCATTTCAAATCCGATAGTATTCTAGGTTTAATAAATTACCAAATTTTATTTTTTTAAGCTGCATTTTGATAGTTTTCAACATAGTTTTCCCCACGTTTTACCAGTGAAAACATTCTCAATATGAGTTTATATTTTACGTTATTTAGAACCACTGGATATGGTTTATTTTCCAATTTTCTGGCTGCATAACGTTTTAATTCAGGATCATAATTTATGGCGGATTTTGCTGCCTGGTTTAATTCTGATTTGATTTCTTTATTAGCCAAATGGCTCACTCTTTTTCTACCCTTGATACTAGTACCCGAGCTATGATCAAAAGGCACTACTCCTGCATATACCGCGTATGCTTTGGCTGACGGGAAACTGGTAAAGTTTTCTGTGAATACAATTGTCATCAAAGCATTTACGAGGCCGATACCTTTGATACTTGTCAATATGAAATAATTAAATTTCATCTTTTCATTAGTGAGTACATACTTCATTAATTCAGCCTCTATTTCTTTAATGTCATTGGAAATTGTCTTTATTTTTCTTTGGGATAATTTGATGATTAAATCCCTGTCAGAACATTCATACATCTTTTTTCTTTCCTTAACCGTAGCCTGTAAACCTGCTCGCTCACGAACAAGTCTTTTTCGGAATGAAACAAGCGACCTCATTTGTACAAGGTCTTTATTTAAAGGCTTTGAGGCTTCGAGCTTATTACTTTTTTCATCTGCATATTCTGCAATTCTTTTTGCATCCACCTTGTCATTTTTGCCTCTGGTTATTCCTAAAGATCTTTTAATTTCCAAGCCAGGTACTCTTAAATAACTAATAGAAGATGATTGGCAAAATTGAAGAAACCGGTATTCATAACCACCGGTATGTTCCAGCACAATTAAGCAAGCTTTTAAATCTATTTGATTTTCTTTACACCATTTTTTGAAAACCTGAAATCCTGCTGTGTCATTTGTAACCCGGATATGTTGCTGTAATAACACGTAATAAAAATCCAGGGTTTTTTTAGAAACATCCAGCCCTAATGTAAATTCCCATTTTTTCATAACTTTAAATTTTCAAAGAATTAAAAAAATGCCCGTTGTCGAAAACCTTTGTTGGTTCAGAAAAAAATTCTAGTTTGACCTTGGGCAATGATAATTGGCAGGGACTAATACTATCGGTGGTTCTACAAAACCAGCATCGGATAAAGTTCACCCTGCCATTATCATTTAAAGTAATTAACATTTTTGAATGTTACTAACACCCCCCGGACCCCCCATATAATAATAGTAATATTTTAAGAATAAAATCTTTAAATCAAACCAAAGGCAATCGGATCATCAACCTCGCTTTCATAAAATTTTGCCGAAGAATATTTGTAGTCTTCCGGGTAAGCGCATAACCCTGCTGCTACAGAATTGTAATGTATGTTTTCCATCTTTTGTCCAAGAGACTCTCCAAAGGAGTCATTTGACCTTCGGAGGATAAATACTTGCTTTGTCCATAAATCTATGCTTAAAGGATTACGTTCCCAATCCCTCTTATCATCGGGATGATAGGCTCTGTCTTTTGCTCCAACATAAAATCTTTCCAGCACTTTTGGATGATTTTTTTCTAAATCTCTTTTTATGGTTTGTGATACAAATTTTAGAAAATTTCGCTGGATAGCTT
>JBBSUB010000458.1:0-2107 GCA_038235345.1 Chitinophagales bacterium | reverse complement strand
CAGATCACCTCATCACCCCATCACCAAATCCCTAAATCACCCCATCCCTCCTTCACTCACCTTCCAACAATACCACTCCTGCCTTGGTAAATGAAACGGTCCTTTAAATAAATTTCCTTTGGCAGTTTGTGCTACTGTGCCATCCCGGTGTAGATAGCCATACCATTCTCCAAATTCGGTATCATGGAATTTCGAATACGCATAATCGTGAATTTTTGTGTGCCATTCTTTGTATTTCTCATCGCCTGTCAGGGTATATGCCAACAGGGTAGCAATAATCGCTTCATTTTGGGGCCACCAGAATTTCATATCCTGCCAGTATTCCTGTACAGGCTTATCATAGACATCCCGGAAATATAAAATGCCCCCGTGCTCTTTATCCCAGCCCCTTTCCCACATATAATCCAGCATTTTGCAGCCTAGTTTTATCAAGTGCGGATCATTATTTCTATATTTTGCTTCATGTAAAATAAACCACGCACCTTCAATAGCATGACCCGGGTTTAATGTTCTGCCATCAATATGATCAATGATGCTACCATCCGGAGCTACCTGTTCCATCACACATTTGATATCATCTTTTACAAAGAAAGTTTCTATTTCATGAATCCATTTTGTAATCCATTCATCGCATCTTGGATCACCGATTGTTTCTCTTAATTGTTGCGCTGTATTCATCATAATCATGGGCACACCAATTCCTTTAGAAGGGCGTGTATCAGTAAATTTTGGTTCCAGTTTTAATTCGCCTGTGGCATATTCAATACACTTTCCAAAAAGACCTCGTGCTCTTTTAGCCATATCTATATCCCCGGATGCTTTTGCATAAGCTGCGAAAGCGATCACAGCAAAGGTTTCTGAAAAAAAGTATCTTCTTTTACGGATAGGTTTTCCCTCGCGCGTCACATGAAAAAACATTTGCCCATCGGTATCAAAACAATGCTTCAGTAAAAAATCTATTCCTGATTTTGCCGCATCAAGCCATTCTTGCTTTTGTTCTACTGTATTATATAATGTAGCAAGTAACCATACAGCCCTGCCTTGAATCCACACAGCCTTGTCATCATCCAATAAATTTCCTTCACGGTCACGCATTAAAAGGAATCCACCATATTCTTTGTCAAGGCTTTTGGGAAACCAGAAGGGGATGGTATCATTTAAAAGTTGATGCTGATAAAAATCAGCATGTTTTTGAAGATAGGTATCGTATGGTAGCATATTTTTTATTTTGAAGCAACGCTTTTTGACGCATTGAATATTTTCTCATTAATTTATTAGTGCAATGAAAGTAAACTTTTATCTAGCTATTGTTGCAAGCAATTAGAATTATAGAAATTTATACAGCATACAATGAAACTTTGCTCAATTCTTTTGTAAGATTATGTATAGTGTCTTCTAATTTTTTAGCCTGTTCCAAAGAGGGATATTTTTTCCCGGTGACGTATTGGCGAACTAACGACTCATTCATATTTGCATGCCGGGCAATTGCTGAAGCGTTCAAAAAGTCGTACTCACTAAAAAAGGATTTTAAGTCATAGCATATATCAAATTGCAGGTTTTCTGTCTTTAGATTTAACCAAAAACGATCTCCTTCTTTTTCATTTTCCTGGTAATCCCTTATTAATGCGGTCAGATTTTCTAAAACTTCCTTTTTAGATTTACCATAAGTGACCGGTAAGTAGCTCTTGCGACCCTCTATTCTACCAAATAAACCCTCATCACTCTTTTCGATTATTACTCTTAGTGGTTTCATCTTTTTATTTTTTAAATAATCATTCTTTTAAAAAAGCAGAATTATTTTAAGCCGGCCTGTTTCAGAATTGAATTTAGGGTACCAATTTTTATACCGAATGTAATAGTAAATAGTTCAAAAACAATTCTTAAATCGGCATAATACCATCTAATATTTACTCATTGTCCTTCGGACTATTTTATAAATAAAGATGGTATTATATCATCCTTTCCATGATCCGGAATAACAACTATCCCTTTATTTGTTGGATGTTTGAATATTTTATGACTACCCGATTGTCTTTCAAAAAACCAACCATTCTTTTGAATTAGCTTAATCAGTTCTTTTGCTTTCCTATTGCAAGGAAACGTTTAT
>JBBSUB010000457.1:0-2146 GCA_038235345.1 Chitinophagales bacterium | reverse complement strand
TCCCATCCATGTACCTTCTTTTACCCGGCTGAAAAAACCTCCGGGAACTCCTTCACTGCACCGATGTTCATATAAAGTAGGAAGTATTTGTTCCAGTTTTTCTTGGAAACCCTCGATTTTATTAGTGGGTAGTTCTTCCATTTCTTCCAGATCCAATGTCATCTGAATTAATTTGGGGCGCCGAATACTCCAATAATTAGGTCCGCGCAATACTTTTATATCTATAATTCTCATAAGAAACCGATGCTTGATTAAGATTAGAAAATGTTTTAAGAAGGGGAGTTTATAAGATGTAAGGTAAAAAATTTGTTTGCTAAAAAAAAATTGATTTAATGTTAAGCAATGTCTTTCTGCATATTCCGTTAACTTTGTAATTAATATTAATTTTGGCAGCAAAGGTGCATTTCAATTCCTGGAGTGATAACTAACTTACTAACCGGGGCACCGCTGTTTAAATCAAAATCGAATCCATGGAATTACCTCAAGGAAAACTATTTGCAATAGGAGGCGCAGAAGATAAAGGCGTAGATCTTGAAAAAGGAGAAATTGTAAGAAATAATCTGAATTTTTTCGAACTTGGAATTTTAAAAAGAATTGTAAAAGAAGCAGGAGGCCCCGACATAAGAATGGAGGTCATTACAACTGCTTCTATGATCCCTAACCAGGTGGGTGATAATTACCTGGATGCATTTGGAAAAATAGGTTGCACCAATGTGGGTATCCTTCCGATCCGGAATCGGGCAGATGCCATGAATCGTGAATATATTGAACGGATTCAAAGCTGTGATGCGGTTATGTTCAGTGGAGGCAACCAATTGCGTTTATCTGCTACTTTCGGTGGAACAGAATTACTTGAAATTATCCATAAGCGATATTTGGAAACAGATTTTACTGTAGCCGGAACCTCTGCAGGTGCCATGGCTATGAGCAATACCATGATTTATGAAGGGAATGCCAGTACGGCTCATTTAAAAGGTCAGGTTAAGATCACAACAGGCTTAGGCTTTATGGGTGATGTTATTTTTGACAGCCATTTTGAAAAGCGCGGAAGATTCGGGCGACTTGCCCAGGCAATAGCCAGCAATCCGGCGGCAATAGGTATCGGATTGGGAGAGGATACAGGTATGTTTATCCGGGAAGGGAACATCATGGAAGCTATTGGAAGCGGGTTAGTCATGATAATCGACGGCCATGCGATCCTTCATAACAATATTGCAGATATACCTGATGGAAATCCCATCAGTGTGGAAAATATTAAAGTGCATTTTTGCCAACAAGGAAATGGTTACCTGGCAAAAGAAAGAGTTTTTGTGCCAGACATGGAAGAATATATGACCAAGCATGAATCGAAAAGTCATTTAAAAGTTGTGTCGGGGTAGAATGAGCTGTCAGTTATGAGCAAAGAGCCGTGAGCTTTCCAACTACAACTATAAACTCCTAACTACTTCGAACTATTGAACTATCAGTAAATAGTAATTCTTCTTCCCTTTCTGAATCAATAAATATTTTCCATTTAATAACTTGCTTGCGTCTATTTTTTCATCCGCAGAGGATACTTTTTCTTTATTAATAGAAACCCCGCCACCGGCAAGCATTTTCTTTGCTTCCCCTTTGCTTGAAAATATTTTCGTATCAGCTAAAAGTGTGATCAGGTCCGAATTTGAAATTTGATCTTTGCTGATTTCTATAGCAGGTACGCCATCCATTACCTGCAATAATTGTTGCTCGTTTAATTCTTTTAATATTTCCGCTGTATCGTTGCTGAATAAGATGGAGGATGCTTTCAGAGCAAATTCATATTCCTGCCTGGAATGAACAAAACAAGTAACTTCTTCTGCCAATCTTTTCTGAAGGATGCGCAAATGTTCATTTCCGGTATGTTCTTTTACTAATTCTTCAATCTCTGCCTGTTTTATAAATGTAAAGATTTTTAAAAATTTTTCTGCATCTGCATCGGCTGTGTTTAGCCAAAATTGATAGAAAGTATAGGGAGAAGTTTTTTCTGCATCCAACCAAATATTTCCTTTTTCACTTTTGCCAAATTTATTACCATCGGCTTTTTTTAAGAGCGGGCACGTAAATGCAAAAGCATCTCCACCACTTTTCCTCCGGATAAGTTCTGTTCCGGTTACGATATTTCCCCACT
>JBBSUB010000456.1:0-2147 GCA_038235345.1 Chitinophagales bacterium | reverse complement strand
GGGAGCCGGACACAAAGTAGCCAAACATGGAAATTATGGTGCTACGTCTATCAGTGGTTCCAGCAATGTGATGGAAAATTTAGGTTACCGTTTTTCAGCAGATAATGAAAAACTTAAAAGGGAAATAGAAGAGACAAATATCTGCTTTATGCATGCTCCCCTATTTCATCCGGCCTTAAAAGCTGTTGCTTCCATCCGGAAAAACCTGGGGATACGTACCTTCTTTAATATGTTGGGCCCAATGGTGAATCCTGCCATTCCTTCCGTGCAAATGGTGGGCGTTTATAATCTCGAAATGGCCAGGATCTATACCTATTTATTGCAGCAATCTTCTGCAAAATTTATGATTATTCACAGCCTGGAGGGATACGATGAAATTTCACTGACCGGTGATACAAAAGTGATCACGAATGATGGAGAAAAAATTCTTTCTGCTTTATATCTTGGAAAGAGAACTGTGAATCCGAATGATATTACAGGTGGGAATTCTACGGAAGAAGCAGCAAAAATATTTGACACGATTCTAAAAGGAGAAGGAAGCTGGTCTCAAAATGCAGTCGTGATGGCGAATGCGGCCATGGCATTGCTGGCAACCGGGGAGTACAAGAATTATGAGGAATGTTACGCTTTAGCGGTAGAGAGTTTGGAAAGCCTAAAAGCTTACAAGGGGTTTAAGAAATTGATGGGGATGCAGGGAGGTTAGGGGTTGTTTGAAGTTTGAAGTTTGAAGTTTGAAGTTTGAAGTTTGGAGTTTGAAGTTTGAAGTTTGTAGTTTGTAGTTTGTAGTTTGTAGTTGGGGTCGAAATTCCGGTCGGGACGCTTGCTTTTTTGCTGCTTGCCCCTACTATTCGGGGGCCTGAACGATTCGTTTTTCGGATAACGGTTAACTGAAAGAATTCGTGTAATTCGTGCCTAAAATTCGTGTTTAAAAATTATAAAATGAATATTCTCGATAAAATAATTGAAGCAAAAAAAGAAGAAGTAAAAAATAGAAAGCAATCTTCTCCCATCCAGGAATTAGAGAAAAAACTTCTGTTTAAAACTGATTGTTTTTCTTTAAAAGATGCGCTTTTAAATGTTGATAAGACAGGCATTATAACAGAATTTAAAAGACAATCGCCTTCAAAGGGCATTATCAATAATACTTCCACCGTAAAAGAAGTAACAGCCGCTTACGCTAAATATGGCGCAAGCGCACTTTCTGTTTTAACGGATAAAGTTTTTTTTGGTGGATCTTTGCAAGATTTGGTGGAAGCAAGGGAACAACAAATCCCTCTTTTAAGAAAAGATTTCATGCTGGATGAGTATCAGTTAATCGAATCGAAAGCCTATGGAGCTGATATAATTTTGTTAATAGCCGCATGTCTTACGGTGATGGAAGTTAAACATCTTGCTATATTCGCCAAAAATCTGGGTTTGAATGTATTGCTGGAAATTCACGATCAAGTGGAATTAGAACATATTTGTGCTGAAATAGATGTGGTAGGTATCAATAATAGAAATTTAAAAGATTTCAAAGTAGATATTCATCATTCAATTGAATTAGGAAACCTGATTCCACCGGGAAAAATTAAAATTGCAGAAAGTGGAATCCATGATTTACAAACACTTGAACTTCTAAAGAGCCATGGTTTCCAGGGTTTTTTGATGGGTGAAATTTTTATGAAGGAAGAAAATCCAGGTGAGGCATTTCAAAATTTTGCAGAAATGCTTTCGTAGAAAGGGTCGTTCTTTTTGAAAACCTTTACTTAAAAAAAATGAAATAGCTAAGCTGGCTATTTCGCAGAAACGGTCCATGAAAAGAAACATTAAAATGAAAAAGATTCTAAAATGAAAATAAAAATTTGTGGTATAAATGATTTGGAGCAGTTGAAAGAACTCAATGATTTGGAAATTGATTATACCGGAATGATCTTTTACCCGGCTTCACAGCGTAGTGTGATCAATCATTTGCACGGGCAAGAAGTGAAGAAATTAAACCTGCAGGTGCAAAAAGTTGGCGTGTTTGTGAACGATCCATTAGAGGAAGTATTCAGGCAGGTATCTGAATTTGGATTGGATATGGTTCAGTTACATGGAGATGAAACAGCTGTTTATTGCAACCAGGTAAGCGATCATGTAAAATTAATTAAAGCCTTCCGGGTAGG
>JBBSUB010000455.1:0-2183 GCA_038235345.1 Chitinophagales bacterium | reverse complement strand
TCAAAAAATAATTTGCCGCTTGCTATTGATGTTGAAATTTTAAAATAGTCGTAATCAACCTGCGCTCCTTTTTTAGGTATATCACCTTGCATATCATAAAACGGCACCCAAATACGCCGCCATCCTGTAAAAGATAATTCAATATCGAACCAAACTTTTTTCACACCATCCTTTTCAAAAGAGATTGTGATTTTCCCATTACTTGCCTTCTCATTGTAGATAGACATTTGTAATGTTGGGCTAGCCGCAAAATGCTCACCGTATTTCAGAGGGCTCTCCTTCCGGGATAATATTTTAAAATTAGAAGTCCCTATGGAACTTTCACCATTCCAAATCCATTGTAAAGATGATTTTCCGAATCTTCTATGTGCTTCACTTAAGGATAATTTACCGTTAGATGCGTTGTAAAAACTGACTGCTTTTTCTGTTTCAAAAGATTCTACGGCGGGCTTATACGTATCCTGTGAAAAAGCTTTAATCGCGATTAAGGAGAAAAACAGTATAAATACAACGTATTTTTTTATATGTAAGATTGGATATATCATAAAATTATATTTCCGTATTGCTGGTAAGGGACAATAAAATGATGAATTCTATAAAATAATTTAGCCGGAGAATGTATTTCATAAATAATTTTTTTCTGAAATGATCTTATTTTAATTTTTCCAACCAGGCCGGAACTTTGCCAAGTCGTAATGCCAATTGGGCTTCGTAAAGGGAATGAGGGCTTACCCACTTACCATTTGATTCCAAATATCCAACCTGCTCTTTATTAAACGTCGTTGCATTTCCCTCGAAACCCACAATAACCGGGTTTGGAATTTTCCACCATATATTTTTTGTTGGCCAGAATTCAAAATCCTTTACGGGGGCATTTGTTTGTTTGTAATTCCACAGCACCAGGCCTTGCATATGATTGGGCATATTTTCCAGTGCGCCGCCTCCCCTGTTTTGCATGATGCCTCCTTCTACCAAATCTAATAATGTATTCCTTGGCTGACTTGCATGGGCTTCAAAACTGGTGGTAGCAGGATATGAACTTCGCCAGATTACCGTGTTCATTGAACCGTGAGAAGATCCGAATGAATGCCACATGGACGCCTCATCCACTACTTTGGCCATGAGGACATTGGTGGATCCATTATTAACAATCGCTTCGTGGCCGGCGTTTCCGGTAACAATGCAATTAATCACAGAAATATTTGCGCTTTGCGCGATAATGGCCGCTACACTGCAGTCGGTAAATCGACAATTCCGCATCCATGAATTCGTGGAACGTCTAAACTGAAACATCGTAAATCCGCTGTCGTCCCGCCATGAACGGTGGTGTACAAATTTATCTTTCCAATTGCCTACAAACGCAATATCTTCCACGCCTACCTCTTCACTGTTGGCAAATAATTTTATTTCCCAATGATAACGGGGATCAACATTGTACGTAATGGGCGTTTGTAAAGTGATCGTTTCATTCTTCACTTCCTTCACCTGTTGATACACTTTTACATCCACTCCTTTATCGACCAAATAAGTCCAGGTTGGTGCAGGTTTATAAGGTGCAAGTTCCGCATTGATCAGGGCAGTGTCGTTATTCAACATGGATAAAACAATCCAATCTCCGGGTTTTATTTTTTTGGTATTATTTAAAGTCAAGGTGAAATCACCCACTTTAGCTGGCTTCACAACAGTTCCGATGTTTACATCTTTTCCACGTGCTGTGAAAATAATGATGGGTGGCACCGTCCACATTTGATCCGGATTCTTCGGAGGCAACGGCTCTTTCATGTACAACTCCGTGCCACCGGTACCAGAACCACTTCCACGTAAAATGATTTTGCTATTATTGGAAACAATGCTGATTGCACTATCTGTTTCTTCATTGATCAGAAACCGTCCTTTTGGGAAAAACACGATGCCTGATCCATTTTTATTGGCTGCCTGAATGGCCTTTTGAATAGCAACTTTATCAGAAATATCATCGTCGGGAATTGCACCGAAATTTGTAACATCAAAAATTTTGTAGTTTTCTATTTTGGGAATTTCCTTTTCTCCATTATGATATCCCACATAAGAAAAATCGGGAAGCAAAGACCGGTCATTTTTGTATTTTTCGAAAAGAACAGATTTATTCTTTCCCTCATATTGCGCATAACATCCCTGGAAGGAAAATATGCCTGAAATGAATA
>JBBSUB010000454.1:0-2210 GCA_038235345.1 Chitinophagales bacterium | reverse complement strand
CGCGGTGATGGGAGGAGTATTTATAAGAGATGGGGAGGTGGGGAAGAGAGGAAAGGAATGACGATAAGATGTATTTTCTTATTGGAAATGTATAACTCTTGCGGTGCTTACAACAATTGCAGGCCTACGCTATTATTCCTCGTTAACCTGGAACTCATAATTTAAAAAGTTACTAGATTCATCAACAGGCTTACTGTATTGGTACTCCGGAAATGAGATTAATTCTATTTCTAATGCAGTTGATAATTTGGCAATGGTTTCTAGTGTGAAATTTTCTTCGCCCTTTAATAGTTTACTGATGTACTGTGGTTTTACATCCAATAGTTCTGCTAAACTCTTTTGGTTCAGGTCTTTTCTTTCTTCCAAAACGGCTGATATGCGTCGTGCGATATTACTGGAATAGTTTAACCATTTTCTGTTTTTTAAACGGAATTCTGCTTTATCTTTCCAGGCACTAACTTTCTGTTGTTTTAGATGATTCATTTGATTTTGTATGTTTTAGTCTTGTATTTCATAAAGGTCCGATAATCCATCTCTATCATAAATATTTTCGTAAATAAAAAAAAAGAGGCACTTTTTACGGCGCCCCTTTTTCGATAATTAAGAAATCAAAATAATATTTTAAATTATTCTATTTCATAGTATACAACTCATTAAAAAGCATTTTAAAAGAAGCGTGCGACTGAGCCCTAAACGTAATTTCAGGACCAAATGCGTACATGTTTCCTTTTCCAACCTTCGCTACAAAAGCTGTTACGCCATTATATAGATAGGATTGTCCCCAACCCCAACCGCTACGCAATGCATCTTTATTTCCAAAAGAAGCCAGGGCCTGAACATCTTTTGCGCCCGGATCGATAGTAAAAACGGGACTGTTATTAAACACAACATCCAATTTTTCCGGCATGCCCCAATTTGCCGCATGAGCCGTATTTACATTCACTTCCAATATACTGGTTGGAATAAAATATTTACCGTCTGGCAAATTGACCTTATCTCCTTTTGCATTGTTTTCAACAAGTGCGTTTTTTACCGGAATATTTAGATGAAAAGCCAGGTTTGTATTCTTTCCGACGGTGACAATATTTCCTCCTTTTTCTAAAAAATCTCTTAAGGAAGGAATGGATTTTTCGACAGAAATTTTACCCAGCATGTAGTGGAATTTTTCAGGAATTTCTTTTTCTTCTTTCGAATCCAGATCATCAAAAAAGGAAAGTTCACTTTTGCTGCCCGGCGGCGGCGGAACCCCTTCATTGATCAAAAGAATGACATCATATTTAGCCTTTAGATTTCCTTTATCAATGTCTTTTGGATACACTAAATCATATTTGAAATTGAATTGTTCTAAAATCCAACGAACCCAGCCCGATGGCATAGAGCCTCCATACCTGTCTAACAAAGCGATTCTTGAAGGCGTAATCGCTTTTGCTGCAGATGGTTTGGAAGAAGCTGCAATGGCATGAACGCCCAGTTTTTCTCCGGCAGATTTCAAGACCTCAAATCCTTTTGCCGTTGTATAAAATGATCCTTCCGGCATATTACTAACGGGGGAGGTTATGCGCCAAACGGGAATACCCGCTTTCATTAAATTATTCGCTGCAATGAATGAATTGTTTACATTAGAACTAAACAGGTAACCCGTTTTGGAAGGAGCTACTTTTTGCGCAAGCGGCAATTGAATCTCTCCATAAGTAATCTGTTTAAAAGGCCCGTCAAAATTCTCCAGGATCCGGTCAAACTGTACACCCATTTGAAATGCAAGCGTCCAGCCTGTCGCATCATATGGTTTTATGGGCGGTCCGCCGGGATATTGAAAATCATTGGGATAATCCTGTGGTTCAAACATGTCTACAACATGCGGACGAAAAGCCTGTGCGGTTTGCACGATGTAGGAACCCATCGGGTAGGCCTTTCCATTTACCGTAAACCCTTTATCTGCCTGCATCACTTTGACACCGGACTTCAGTAAGGCATTTATGAAGGTAGTAACCGTCGGGAAATCCGGCTGATCAGCAGACATGATGTATCCACGCGCATCCCTCATTTTCGGATCGGTAAAAACATCTTCATAATATTTTAAAGGAATTTTAGCGGTTTTGTAATAGCCCGTGGTTTCCTTTTTAATCTTCCCGTCTTTTACGTCTTTCTCATAAGATGTTTTCATGTCATCAACCCGTCCGGGAAGCACAGTCCAATTATCGCGGCTTCCT
>JBBSUB010000453.1:0-2249 GCA_038235345.1 Chitinophagales bacterium | reverse complement strand
TTATATCGCCTACAATTTTTTCAAGGCTTTGACCATTTCCTGTACACTATTTTCATCAGCTAAAACTGTCGACAGGTTTTCATTCATATTCTCATTTATATAATCCATCCCGCTTTCCAGAGAAAGAGAGGCAGAACTATGAAACTCTATCGCGTTGGTGATTTTAGCCAGAGCTAAAATATTGGAAGCATTTACCCCGGAACCAGGCATAATACTGATTCGCCCTGCCGCCTGGGCAATTAAGTCTGCGAGATTCTGTGCTCCATCAATTGCTTTAGGTACACCGCCGGAAGTTAATATCCGTTCAAATCCAATATCAATAACATCTTCAAGCGATTCTGACGGATTGGAAACGCGGTCGAAAGCTCTATGGAATGTTGCCTTTAAGGGTGCAGCCAGTTCAACAAGTTCTTTATTTCTTTCGATATCCACTTTTCCGTCTGGTGTAAGAATACCTGTCACAATTCCATCGCAGCCTAATTGTTTACAAAGGAGCACATCGCTTTTCATCATCTCAAATTCATCCTCACTGTATAAAAAATCTCCACCTCTTGGGCGGATCATGACAAAAAGATCAATGGATAGTTTTTCTCTTGCCGTTTTTATAAAACCGTAAGATGGAGTGGTGCCACCTTCTCCGGGACCATCGCATAATTCTATTCTATTAGCGCCTGCGTTTTGAGCTGCCACGCAACTTTCAATCGTAAATCCGATTATTTCTAATTTGTGCATATAATAAAGTAAAGAGGTTTTGGTTTAAAGAGCTGGAACAATCGTTTTAAAAATTGATTTGGCTTCATAAATTTTTTCTTCATGATCGCTTTTCACGGCATACATAAATCCACCCTGGATAGCGTATGCTCCATATCTTCCCTTTTTATCTAAAGCGAGGAAACCCACCTGCAGGTCTTTGGCTTTTTTTCTGTCACGGTTTACAATTCTTTCCACCGCTTTTTTACAAGCCATTTCAGGAGATAGTCCATTTCTCATAAATTCCACAACCAAATGCGTTCCGCAAATCCGGATCACTTCTTCTCCCACACCACTTGAAGTAGCAGCGCCATAATCATTGTCTACAAATAGACCTGCACCAATAATAGGAGAATCGCCCACTCTTCCGTGTAATTTAAACGCCATACCACTGGTTGTAACGGCGCCGCTCATATTGCTATTGGAATCCATGGCTACTAATCCCATTGTATCATGATTTGGGGAACCATCATCAAAAAAAGCGGGTGCAAAAGGTCCATTACTTTTTTTATTCTCAATATTTATTTCCGGTTTGTATTCGCTTGTTTTGAGCCAATGTTGATAGGCTTCTTTTGCTTCATTCGATAAGACGGCAGGTTCTTTTTTGAAACCGTTCTCAAGAGCAAATTGCTGCGCACCATCTCCTACGAGTAACACATGCGGTGTCAATTCCATCACTTTCCTTGCTACACTTATAGGGTGTTTTATTTGTTCCATTCCTCCAACAGCTCCGCAGTTTGCGTGTTCATCCATGATGCAGGCATCAAGCGTTACAATGCCATCTCTATCAGGATAACCACCCAGTCCTATACAACAATTGATAGTACCTTCAATATACTTTGCTCCGGCCTCTACGGCATCAAGAGCCCGACCATTTTTACTTAAAATTTTCCAGGCTTCTGCATTCACCTGTTTTCCTTCATTCCAGGTGGCAATCACAATCGGCTTTGTTACTGTATTGCTGCCTGGAAGAATTTTTGCAAAAGAAAATGCAGGAATGGAAAGAGAGGAGACTTGTAAAAATTTTCGTCTGTCGAGCATAAAGGGATTATTAAATGATTAATTCTCAAAAATAATGTAATCTGAGTAAATCTAAAGCTCCTTGATTCTTACCTTTAGAGAAATTATCTTCACTAAAAAACAATTATTCAATGAATGAATATTCCTGCCCAATGCCAATGATCTCAAAAAATAGCGATCCGGGCGTACCTAAAGGAAACAAGATTTAGAATAAATAAGTGGGGTATATAGTGGATTTTTACCTTTAAAAAATCCGTTAATAATAAATCTCATTTATTTTAGATTTTGTACTTTGCAATGTTGAAGATTTGATTTTGATATTTAAAAATAATTATGAGTAAAAAAACGGGGATTAATAATAAAACCTCAATAATAACGGGAAAATTAGAAATTACACGCTCAGGAATGGGGTTTGTAGTGGCAGAAGGCAGAGAAAAAGATGTGTTGGTTCGTCCCCAGGATTTTAATATGGCAATGGA
>JBBSUB010000452.1:0-2285 GCA_038235345.1 Chitinophagales bacterium | reverse complement strand
CAAAATCGAATGAAACGATATTTAAATTTAATTTCTGCTGCTGAATTTTACTCACATCCAGAAGTTCCGAAATAAGGCTCTGCAATCGATCTACAGAAATGATGGCTTTTTGGGCAAATAATTTTATTTCATTTTCAACATTCCCCAGCGATAATTCAATTAATTGTAAATAAGCTTTTACAGAAGTCAGCGGTGTTTTAAGTTCATGACTGGCTATACTTAAAAACTCATCCTTTTTTTCTTCCTTCCATTTTTGTTCATGAATATCTGTTGCAGAGGCAATCCATTGCAATACTTCATCGCGTTTGTTTTTTACCGGCGTTAGATTTACAATATGCCAGCGATACATTCCATCACTGAATCTTCGCAATCTTAATTCTTTATAAAAATCAGTTTTGGAATCTTTAGCTTTTTTCCACTCCTTTAGTACATCATCTATTTCCTCCGGATATATAATAGAATTCCAGCCATTGACTGATGCTTCTTCTTCGGAAATTCCGGAATAATCGTAAAAAAAGTTATTGAAATAAATATTAGTTCCCTCCGCTGATGAAATGGACGTGATTTGAGGGAGTGACTCAAGGATCTTTTTTAGGTTCTCTTCGCCTTTTTGGCGGGTATAAACAAGTTCCGTAACATCATAACCAAATATGACCAATCCCGATATCTCCTGATTTGTATCATGAACAGGCTGAAAAGAAAAATTCAAATATGCAGCCTGGGGTTTCTCATTGATGTCGCGTGAAATTTGAAATAACTGCTCTGTACCAACGAAAGGCTTACCTGTTTTAAATACATGATTGAGCAATTTAAAAATACTCTGGTCTCTCAATTCCGGAGAAACTTCAAAAAATTTTTCGCCCATCAATTTCTTTTTTCCAAACAAATTCTGATAGGCAGGATTTACAAGTTCATAAATATGCTCAGGTCCCCGCAAAGTGCAAATAAAAGCAGGCGCATTGAGGTAAAGGCTTTCAATAACTTTTGCAACAACTTCCAGTTCCTTGCGGGCATTTACCTGCTGTGTTACATCAAGAATGGTATTAATAACGCCTTCTATTTCTCCATTCGCATCTAAAAGAAATTCAGGATAAAACATAACGTTCTTCCTGGTTCCATCAGTGAACTCAAAAATAAGTTCATTCTCCACATTGAAATTCTTTTTATTGCATGGATCCCAATCTGATTTTGGAACCTCCGTGCCATCCGGCTTATATATTTTCATAAAGGGAAACCATAGATCATTTTCCAAATCCGGTTCCTCTCCAAAAAATTTCACCAGTGCATCATTATATAATAGAATCTTTCCCTTTTCATCGCAAGTGTATAATGGAGTGGGAATGTTATAAAACAGGTTCCGGAATTTTTTTTCTGCAGCCGTGATCAATTTATCCGCTTTCACCTGTTCAGTTACATCGTAGGCAAAAACAAATATTCTTTTATTAATTTGATCTTTATCATAATAAACCTGGAGGTTTACATCAAGATAAAAAGTTTCTGTTTCTCCATTTGCACGCGGAAAGGTAACTTTTGCCTGTTTTTCAAAAATTGGTTCATTTGATTTATAGACTTCTTCCATAGCTTTCAATGAACCCCTATCTTTCATTTCCGGAAGGACATCTGCCATTTTTCTTCCTACCAGATTTTTTTGGCCTATCAGATTTTTGTAATGACTATTTGCAAATTCGTAAATAAATTCCGGCCCTCTTACAACACATAATATAGCCGGCACCTGGGAAAAAATCGTGTATAACATCTCCTGGTTCATGACAGGCAATTGAAACCTGTTCTGCAGATCATTTGGAAATATATCATTTCCGGAATCAGGTGTAATATTTATTTCAGCCATTATAACCTGCTTTTAATTAATTTAAAAACTTTGTACGCTTATCAGTAATCCGGGATCGTTCGAAACCTTCGAATCCATTTTAAAGATAATTGAATATAATCAAATTATAATGAGACAAAAATAATAAAAAGAAAAAAAAGGTTTATCAGGTTTGTAAGAAAAAATTATACACGTATACTTCCTACAGAATTTACCCGTAGTAGAGACAACCCTATTTTCAAAAGATTTCCAGGAAGAAAAAATGTATTTTATTCAGAGCATAAAAACGGTAAACCATTACAGGCTCTCTTCAGCCGACTCTTCTTTTTTTATTTCGATATCGTCTTCTGTTGGAACATTATGCAGATGAACGCTCTTGCCATTTTTTGATTTTGCACGCAGGTTCAACATCTCTACAAAAACAGAAAAAGCCATGGCAAAATAAATATACCCTTTT
>JBBSUB010000451.1:0-2299 GCA_038235345.1 Chitinophagales bacterium | reverse complement strand
TCAGCACTTCGACTTTGTGTTCTTCCAGCCATCCTGGTAAATAAATTGCAGGTTGAAATAAATCATTCCCTGTGTTTTTAAGATGTTGTAAAAACTTCTTTTCCTTTAGATTCTATTCATCAATAATTTAGTAACGGCATGGCAACAGGTCGGGAGATTTGCGCCAGGCAATTCGTGTAATTCGTGCCTGAAATTCGTGTTTAAATCTTCATATTTAATCTTTGTGTTAAACGCAGGATCATCCTTTTTCCCAAAGCACATCAACAAACCATTTTTCTTTATCAAAAAATTTAGCTAACGGTTTAAACCCACAACCAACAGCGATTTCATCAATTTGATCTGCAGAATATTTTTGAGAAATCTCCATATATATGGTCTCATTTTTATGAAATTTGAATATGTGCTCCCCTAAATGAACGTCCTGATCTTTTAAGGAAAAAAGAAAACTTTTACAAGCGCCTGTATCCGGATCGTACGAATTATAATGCTGAAAAGTCTCCACATCAAAATCAGCCCCTAATTCACGGTTTATCCTGGTCAATAAATTTAAATTAAAACGCGCGGTTACACCCTCTTTATCATTATAAGCAGCTAATACCTGGTAAGGATTTTTCTTCAGATCAAAACCAATGAGAACAAGATCCCCGGAAATTAATTCATCATTTAATTTTTTTAAAAAACCGGGCATTTCTTCAAACTTAAAATTCCCGATATTACCTCCTAAAAAACCAATTAATCTTTTATTTTTTGAAACGGATAATGTTTCAGGAAGCATATTTAAATATTCTCCCTGAAATCCATGAACTTTTAAACCGGGAATCCTTTCCGGAATGACCCTTTTCAAAAAATCAATAATGTTTTCTGAAATATCAATCGGAAAAAAATATTCCAACCGGTTTCTGTTGTGCAACTCTCTTAATAAATGCGTGGATTTAATGGCATCTCCCGGTCCAAAACCAACATAGTCAATCATTTCATCCGAAGCTAAAATAGCATCTGCCAAGTCCCCTTTTCTCTCCGTGAATATTTCCATTTCACTCCTGGTCGGATAATACTCCGGTGAACGCATGATTTCCTGGAAAAGTTCATCTCCTTTCTTATCATAAAAATATTTGGATTCGAGATATTTGGGAGAGGATTGCAAACCCTGTATTACATTTTCTAAAAAATAGTTCATGCTGATTATTTTGCTAAGCGGATGCCGGTATATTGCCATCTGAGTTCCGGTTGAAAAAAATTGCGGTAAGTAATCCTGCTGTGCCCGGGAGAAGTCACCTCTGATGCACCGCGCAGCACCATTTGATTGATCATAAACTTCCCATTATATTCACCAATAGCACCGGGAGCTTTTTTAAAGCCGGGATAAGGAAGGTAGGCACTTTCCGTCCACTCCCAACGTTTGCCCCAGTCAAATTTTGGAGCACTTATCTCCCATTCAGCTTCTGTAGCCAGGCGCATTCCTTTCCAGGATGCATACGCCGCCGCTTCATAATAACTTACATGATTTACCGGTTCATTTGGGTCAACATCTTTCAAACCTTCCAGGGTAAAATGTTGCCATGTATCCTCTAACAAGTGCCAATACATGGGAGATTTTATTCCATTCCCCTTCACCCAGGCCCAACCATCGGCGTGCCACCAATTGAAATTGGAGTAGCCACCATCCTTAATGAATTCAAGGTATTCACGATTGGATACCAGGTGGGAAGCAATTTCATAATCATTCAAAAACACCTTGTGCCTGGAAAGTTCATTATCAAAACAAAATCCATCGCCGGCGTTCCCGATCTCATAGATCCCCTCTTCCATTCCTAAAAATCCGGTGGGCTCAAAATGTGCTTTTTCCTTGTCGCCGGGTTCATTTTTATATACGGGGAATAAAGGATTATTTCCTAAAATATATTTCACATCTGTCATCAACAATTCCTGGTGCTGTTGTTCGTGATTATAGCCAATCATCAAAACTTCCTCCATTTCTTTTAAAACCGGATTTTGTAAGAATTTAATCATGGCCTCATCCACATGCTTTCGATAGGCGTACACATCTTTTACTGTGGGCCTGCTCAGGTTTCCCCGGTCAGTACGTATGACCCTCGTACCCACAGTTTCATAATAACTATTGAATACATAATCATAATCGGGGTCAAAAACGGTATATCCATCCACGAATTGCTTCAGAATGAAGGTTTCAAAAAACCAGGTTGTATGCCCCAGATGCCATTTGGGCGGACTCACATCTACGATTGGTTGGACGACGTAATCCTCTGTTTCCAGGGGCGCACATAATTTAATTGTATAG
>JBBSUB010000450.1:0-2314 GCA_038235345.1 Chitinophagales bacterium | reverse complement strand
GATTCCAGGCCTGCATTTTTTACAGACAGGGAAATGGATTGAGCATTTCCGGTTGCACTTACCTGGAGACAAGCAGCAAGGATTAAAATGATGGATAATTTCATAACAAGGAGCGTCTTTTTAAACACGTTGTTTTTTAAAAAAGGAAAACCAATTTGCATAACTTTACAAAGTTTTGAGTTGATAAAATTGTTAACAGCATTTATTATTGAACCAAAATGTCGGGGAGTGTTCCAGCACTTCCCGGTTTTCATTTTACACTTTTTATTAGGGACTTACAATAACCTTCTTCCCTTCTATTTGAAAAGACACACCGCCGGTGGCCTCCAGAATTTTAAAAATATTTGACGCACTCACGTTTCTTGAAATAGTGCCTGCAAAAACTTTATCGACCTTACCCCTGTATTCCACATCCACATCATACCAGCGGGCTATTTGGTTCATCACAGTTTGAATATCGACTTCATTAAAATAGAATTTTCCATTTTTCCAGGCCAGAACAGCATCTTCATTTACCTGGTCATTTATAGCCAACTTAGCAGTAGATTCATGCATCACAACTTGCTGCCCCGGTTTAATAATTACGCTACTCACTTCATTTACAAACCGCACTGAGCCTTCAAACAATGTTGTTTCTATATCCTTTTCATTCTCATAACTCATCACATTGAAATGGGTACCCAAAACCTGCACTTTAGATCCATTCGCCAGCAATACTTCAAAAGGAACTCCTGGCTTTTTAGCTACTTCAAAATAAGCTTCTCCTGTGATCTCCACTTTTCGTTCCCCGCCCGAAAAACGCGTCGGAAAACGAATAGAAGATGCAGCGTTTAGCCAGACTTTACTTCCATCTGCAAGATCTACCTGGTACTGCCCACCGCGTGGTGTAGAAATGGTATTATAAACAATATCAGTAAGTTTTTCATCTAAATTTTTATAGGCTACCCGACCATCATCCAATTTAATCACTGAGGCATTTCCCTGCTGCCCAAGGCTGCCATTCTGAGAACTATCTAAAATAATTTGTTGTCCATCGGCAAGCGTTAATATGGCTTTGTTGCCACCCGGTTTTAAGTCATTTTCAATTACTTTTTCAGGAATGGACTTTACAATAGAGGTGGAATTCCTTTTTGAAAAATAAAAAAATCCTACTCCAAGAAGTAATATAATCGATGCTGCCGCTGTCCAATATTTGAAATTCATTTTAAAAACTTTTCCGGAGGATTTATTTACCCCTGGCATCGCCTCATTTTGAAGATCAAGCGTTTTCTGGATACTTTCCCAAACTTGAGCTTCGTCACCGGTAGCCGGAGAAATTCTGTTGGCAGCTAAGATGAGCGTCAACTCTTCTTTTGCCGCCTGCATTTCAGGCAGATTTGCAGGAGCAGATAATTCCCATTCATTCCAAAACTCCCTGGACAAAGACGAACTATCTCTTACCCATTCAATAAAAAATGAATCGTCTAAAAAATCTGTTACTTTAAATGTTTTGTAATCCCTTTCCATGGTTCTTTTTTTCAAATGACTATAAAATTTTTAATACGCATTACTTTGCCAGATGAATACTTTATGTTTTTACGGTTGAGGACAGACAAAAGATCATTATTACCCCAAAAGATTAAAATTAATTTTAAGAAGCATTAAATAAGGTAGCTGAAACAGAAAACAGGAGATATAAAATGCAGTTTATCCAAAGAAAAGAAATATCTAATTGTATAAATCAACGATTAATAAAGGAAAGAATACCAAAAAAGAAGGTTTAGAAAGCGTATAAATTTCCCTAAGTCCTTCCAATGACCTGGCTGATAACTTATAAGTCGCTTTCGTAGATATGCTCATTATCGTGGAAATTTCATCATAATTTAAATCCTCAAAATAGCGCAGGTAAATAAATTCTTTTTGCCGGGTTGTTAACTGATTAATTGATTTTAATAATTCCTGTGCCTGCGTATTCAAATGCTCACGCCGGATCAGTTCGTTCTCGACAGAAAAAACCAATTCAAAATTTTGGTTCTCTTGTATTTCCTGAGAACGATGTTTCGTATTTTTCTGTATCCTGTTATATATTGTTCCTCTTAGGGATACCAATAAATAAGCGCGCACGTTTTCAACATTTCCAAGGTTTAGTCTATTCGTCCAAAGTTTTATGAATAAATCATGTATACAATCTTTTACCAATTCGCGGTCTTCCATGATTCGGGCACCGTATTCAAACAAATTATTGAAGTACCGGTGATAGATCTTTGCAAAGGAATCCCTGTCGCCCTGCCGGAAGGCTTTCCATAAATGGATATCATCTGCTGCACTATTGATC
>JBBSUB010000449.1:0-2357 GCA_038235345.1 Chitinophagales bacterium | reverse complement strand
TTCTTAAATAATATTCCTTTGAGATCGACCTATATACATAGCTGTTAGAAAAAGGAGAAAAGGCGTATTCAGTTATTATTTCAGGTTTTTAGAATAAACATTCATCCTTGTTAAAGTATTGATTTAGGCATAATCTTCTACAAGTCTATTATATCGTTTCATAAAAACTACATACATCGTCCGCAGGAAATTGTATGCCACGGATTCTGAACCGCAATCGAAAAACGAATATATATCTCGGACAGGTCCGGACGTATTGATAAATAAAAATGATATAACAGGTTAAACAAAAAAAACCCATTTATAAAAATGAGTTTTTGTAAAAAATCAACCTTAAACTTATGTTTACTTTTTTGCGTGAAATTTAAAATCATGAAAAATTGCAGCTACAGCTTCGCGCACTTTCACATTATCATTGATCATGTCAGGATTTAAAATTCCGGAAGCATAACCCTGCCAGGCAACGAGGCCGCTTTTCGCATCTACAAGATTAATCAGCAATGTACCTGCTTTGATATCTACTTTTTGCTTGTCTTCTGCTGTTCTCGTTTTCTCGCCATCAATCATGTCATACCCATTAAAGGTGACTATTTTACCCGGCTGTTCAGTCACCTCAAAGAGTACCAACACCTGGGGATTCGTTTCTGTTTCGGTGTAGCCTTTTGCATTCAGTTCAAAATTGATAGCCTCCTTTATCTTCGATCTGGTGGACTCATTATTAAAAATATACACACCTCCCGGAGCCAAAAAGATGGCATCAGAAGAAATCTTGTCAATATCTGCCGACCATCCGAAAGTGGTGTATTTATTCAACGATTCCTTAAATGAATTATCTGCACCTACTTTCACACTCTGTGCAAAAGAAGACATAGTAAATGTCATGCACGCTGTAATAAAAAATAATAGCTTTTTCATAATAAAAATATTTTAGGTTAGAACGTAATTGTTAACCATCAAAATAGGAATAATTATACCAGTTTTGAAATGTTGAAATATTTAACACAATGCTTTAACGCGTTTTAAATACCGGATGACTAATTGATTTAGGAAACTTTAAAAGAAAAAAATAGGCGATATTTTTAACATTGAAACCCTTATTCAGTCATTTGAAATGAATTTTATTCTTAAATATTGGGGTACAATATTCTCTAAATATAAATGACCAGATGGATTCCCCTACTCCTTTTCGAACTTAATAATGTACGCATGAATTTCAGTTGGATTAATCTTTGCGGTTCATCTTTATGACCAACGTCCTATTGGAAGTGTCAGAAAAAATTTCAAAATCAGTACATGAACACTCTTTTAAATACAGCAAAGGCAATGATGAATAAAGGACTTCTTGCCATGGACGAAAGTATCTCAACCTGTAATAAACGTTTCGCTGCATTGAATATTCCGCAGACTGAAGCAATGCGCAAAAATTACCGAGAATTATTAGTAACAACCCCCGGACTAGGAGATTGCATCAGCGGAGCTATATTAAGTGATGAAACAATTCATCAGCAAAGGGATCACGGAAAACCATTTGTGGAAATTCTTGAAGATGCAGGAATCCTTCCGGGTATTAAAGTGGATATGGGAGCAAAGGATATGGCAGGCTTCCCGGATGAAAAAATTACCGAAGGCCTGGATGGTTTACGCCAACGGCTACAGCAATATAAAAAACTAGGTGCCCGGTTTGCTAAATGGCGGGCTGTCATTTTGATTGGAGAAAACATCCCTTCCAATGAATGTATCACTGCAAATGCATACGCTCTTGCACGCTATGCCGCTCTGTGCCAGGAAGCCGGAATAGTTCCTATTGTAGAACCGGAGGTATTAATGGATGGAAAGCATATTATTGAAAAATGCGCAGCAGTCACCGAAGAAGTGCATCATATTTTGTTTCAACAATTGTATCAGCAAAGAGTTCAAATAGAAGGAATCATTTTGAAGCCAAATATGATCTTACCGGGAAAAGACTGTCCTGTGCAGGTTGACGATGGTGCCATAGCAAAAGCAACAATCGAATGTTTTCTTCGCTCTGTACCTGCGGCAGTTCCCGGAATTGTCTTTTTATCCGGCGGACAATCTTCGCAAAAAGCCACAGCACGGTTAAATGCGATGCACGGGAAAAACAATCCTCCATTACCCTGGAGATTGACCTTTTCATTTTCAAGAGCAATTGAATACCCGGCTTTAGATATCTGGAATGGCAAAAAGGAAAACAGGGAAGCTGCCCAGCAATCCATTCACCATCGTGCCTGTTGTGATCTTGCAGCCAGTCATGGAGAATATACGCAGGAGATGGAGTAGGGACAGGTCGCGACTTGTCCAAGACCACGATAAAATATTTAGAAAGCGGTAAAAATTAT
>JBBSUB010000448.1:0-2414 GCA_038235345.1 Chitinophagales bacterium | reverse complement strand
TTCTTCCGTTCGGGGTAGATATAGCGATTTTAATATCCAGGGCCGCGGCATATCACGTCCGAATATTTTGGATGAGAAAAGCATTGCCGGACGCAAAGGAAAAAATTCTTTATTAGATCTGGCAAAAATGATCAGTACAGAGAATAAGGGACTGATCGATTCTGCTATCCAACGGATTAACGAAACGAAACAGGCATCCTACGGTGTTTCACCCACGCACAATCAATACTGGATTGGTGACTATACGCAACATCAACGGCCTGCCTACAGCTTTAATGTGCGTACAGTATCCGACAGAACCAAACGGACAGAAACAGGCAACAAGGAAAATTTATTCGGTACATTTCTACCGGATGGGTCTACCAATATTCAGCGCAGCGGAAAGGAATATTTTAATATTATGCCGCTATGGGAATGGGATAAAATTCCCGGGATTACAAGTCGTGATTTTGAAAAAGATCAGCCTTTGACCGCTCAGTGGGGTGAAATGGGAAGCACTGCATTTGTGGGCGGCGTATCTGATAGTCTTTATGGTGCTTTGGCGTATGATATGGATTATAATGACGTAAAAGCGAAAAAAGCCACCTTCTTTTTTGATAAGGAAGTGGTGAGCCTTGGTGCAGGAATTAAGAGTATTGCCTCTGAAAATGTGGTAACAACTATTAATCAATCCTGGTCGAACGGAAAAGTGATCACAGCAGAAAATGGTCAAATTGGTACTGTAAAAAATGAAAAAAACAGCCCGGATGTTAACTGGGTGTGGCATGATAGTATTGGATATTTTTTCCCGGCAAAAGGGAAACTCTCGATTAGTAATAAAATTCAAAAAGGAAGTTGGAAAAAAATAAATGCGGCTTATTCAAATGAAGAAATATCCGGTACCGTTTTTAAGATGTGGTTTAATCATGGCGCACACCAATCTGCGGCTAGTTATTCATACATCACTGTTCCGGGAATTTCTTCAGAAGAAATGAAAAGCTACAATATAAAAGATGTAGCTATTTTATCAAATACGGATTCTATCCAGGCAGTAGAACATTTTGGTTTACAAATGATCCAGGTAGTATTTTACAAGCCAGGACAGGTTTTTGGAAAGGATATTTCCATTTCCGCGAATAAACCATGTGTTGTTTTATTAAAAAAAGTCGGAAGAGATATTTCTATTTCTGTTGCCGATCCGACGCACAAATTGAGTGAAGTTGTATTAGTCATAAATTCAAAAATAACCGACAGCGAAAAAGAATTGATTTGTACTTTCCCACAGGGACATTTCGCAGGCTCTTCAGCAAATTTTAATTTGAAATTGTAGGTTTGTTTCACAAGAATATTAAAAATATCCGTATGGGCTTTTCTGAAAAATTATTTTATGGTTTATTCATTTCAGGCATGTTTTCCTTTCAGGGATGCTATGCGCAAAATGCGGGGAAGAATGAATCTGTTCTTTTCGAAAAATACAAAAATGACCGGTCGTTGCTTCCCGATTTTTCTTATGTGGGTTACCACAATGGCGAAAAGGAAATTCCCAAAATAGAAAACTACAAAATTTTTGATGTTACAAATTTCGGTGCAATTCCCGACGATGATATTTCTGATAAAGTTGCTATTCAAAAGGCGATTCAGGCGGCCAATAAAAATGGATCAGGCATCGTGTTTTTTCCAAAAGGGCGGTTTCTGATCAATGAAGAAACAGATAGTGCAATCAGCATTGTTTCCAATAATAGCAAAATCATTTTACGTGGAAGTGGTTCTGGTACCGGTGGTACAGAGTTGTACATGAAGGAGCCGTTGCCTCCCAAGAATCCGGATCAAATGTGGACGGTGCCACCCATCTTTATTTTCACGGCCCGTGGAAAAGATGCGAACATCGGAACCGTCGTTAAACCCGCTAAAGTGGGTGATTTTACCCTGACTTTAAAGAACACCAAAAATATAAAACCCGGTGACTGGATCGTGTTGTCCATGTTGAATAATGATACCGCTCTGATCAATACAGAATTGGCGCCTTACAAACCTGCACCAACCTGGACTTATTTGATCGATAAAGGAGTGGATGTAAAAGTATGTCACCAGGTAAAGGAGGTGACCAATGAAACGATCACTTTACAAACGCCCATTACGTACAATGTTGACCCACGTTATCATTGGGAAGTAAAATTATTCGCCAACAGTGAAGAGGTAGGCGTGGAAGATATTGCGTTTGTAGGCAATTGGAAAGATAAATTTGTACACCACAGGTCCTGGCGGGACGATAGCGGATTTACCATGTTTCGTTTTACACGTTCCACCAATTCGTGGATGCGGAATTGTCGATTTACCGACTGCAGTGTAGCGGCCATTATCGCGCAAAGCGCAAATATTTCTGTGATTAATTGCATTGTTACCGGAAACGCCGGCCACGAAGCGATTGTTAATAA
>JBBSUB010000447.1:0-2420 GCA_038235345.1 Chitinophagales bacterium | reverse complement strand
GCCATCCTTACTTAATCGTCCATCGTAAAATAATTTTCTTCCCAACTGAAATCCTTCTTCCGTTAATGGGTTACTGTTGAAAATAACGAACGGTTTCGGCCACCCTTTAGGAATTTCTAATTTGATAGGCTGTGGTTTTCTTTCTTCATTCCCTATCACCAAAAAAGCAGTGAAAGCCGTAAAACAAAGAATCAATATGGTCAATCTTGTTTTCAAGATTGCTGAATCACTTTTATAATGGTAAACATATCAGCGTAATTTTCACTCATCGTTACTGCAAATTTTCCGGGAGAATTGATCGCAGGCTTTTCGGCTATTTTCATATCGTGCGGATTCTGAAACCAGGCGTTTACATCCGCGGTGATGATTATTTCAGTTGTTTTTCCGGCAGCGAATAGCACGGGTTTATTTTGAGGAAAGGGAAGGTTGACCGTTTTAAGCACATTATTCTTTCCGGAAAAACCCCCGATGTGGAATTCATATTTCCCGTTCACAACATTTGATGCCGGGGAAATGCCTTCCAGTTTTGCCATTACATAACCGGTGTTCCAGGTCCAAAACATATCTTTTGTGGGATCAAGCGGACCGGTTTGAGCCCCTGAAACATTATAAATACTATCCACTCCTATTTGAAAATTCAGGTAAGAATATTCGCCGGAAGGGATAGAAAAAGAAATGGTTTTTGATTCATCCTTTGCCTGATCAATTAAATAGATTGACTTATTTGTTTCTGATTTTATTGATTCAGTCTGAAAATTGATATTGGAGATATAATACCGGAATTTATTAATCGTATAATCTTCCCCAAATGAATTTGTATAAGTAGAATCATATAAAACCACCGGAGAATGCTTTACAATATTCTTAAATATCAGTTTCACTGTCGACATTTTTCCCTGGGCAAATACTTCCTTATTTCCCGCAATGCTCACAAACAGAAAAAGCATAAAAACCCAAAGATTTATTTTTCTATTCATCATGAATGTTTAATCTTTTCCGTTGAGATTTAATAATACCTTTTTCTTTTTTTATTTTCAAACGCTTGAGTTTAGAAGCTTTCGAAGGTTTTGTCGGTTTTCTGTTCTTTACTTTCACCAAGGCTTTGGCAATGAGTAAATTCATTTTAACAATCACATTTTCCTTATTGGCAAGCTGGGTTCTTTCGGTCTGACTTTTCACTTTTAGAAATCCTTCTTTATTTATTCTATTAGAAAGTTTTTCCGCGATCAATACTTTCTGTTCCTCTGTTAATATTTGCGAAGATGCGACGTGAAACGAACCTTCGACCATTGTTTCCACTTTATTAACATTTTGGCCACCAGCTCCGCCACTTCGCGCGGTATTAAAGGTAATTTCTTTTAAAACATTGATCATGGCATAAAAATAGTGAAAAGGGTGAAGAAGGGAATGACTGAATGATTATATGGCTGAATGGTTATTTTATTTCTTAATCGTAGCGTAATAATATATCAAAAATAAAAATAAATTGGTAGGAATTGACCATTTAGCGAAATCTATAAATCGACAAAAATCATTTAACAATAGCACAAAACCCCTTATAGAATCTATCCCTTTATCTATTTTTACCATGAATAAATCCGTAATTTGTACCTATTATTTTTATTTGACCAAAAAAAAACACATTTTTGCAACCAACCGTCAGTAAATGAAGCTACAAGATATTTATACATCCCTGTGCGAAAGAAAAGCTAATGGCCGAAAATCATTCGCCGTATTAATCGATCCCGACAAGGTCGATAATGAAAAAATGCACCGGCTTTTGGAATTGGCTCATGCTGCTAAAGTTGATTATTTCCTGGTTGGAGGGAGTTTGGTTATTTCCAATTATCTTGATACCTGCGTTCAATTTATCAAAAAGAATTCTTCTATTCCGGTGATTTTATTTCCCGGAAGCCATACACAAGTTTCCAAATATGCTGATGCCCTTCTCTATCTTTCATTAATCAGTGGTCGTAATTCGGATTTATTAATTGGACAACATGTAATCAGCGCGCCGGCCGTCCGCAAAAGTGGATTGGAAATTCTTAGCACGGGTTATATGGTGATTGATGGTGGTGCGCCAACAACTGTTTCCTATATTTCAAACGCATCTCCTCTACCTGCAGATAAAGATGATATTGCCATGTGCACAGCTATGGCAGGTGAGATGCTGGGAATGAAATTAATTTACATGGATGCCGGGAGCGGTGCGAAAAGACCGATTACAGAAAGCATGATCGAAACGGTCTCCAGGCATATTTCTGTTCCATTATTTATTGGCGGCGGAATTACCAATCCTGAAAAAGCTTACCTGAATTGTAAAGCCGGCGCGGATATTATCGTCGTTGGAAATGCCATTGAAAAAGATGAAACACTCATTATGGAAATGGCTTCAGCGGTGCATTCGGTTCCGGTAAAGG
>JBBSUB010000446.1:0-2421 GCA_038235345.1 Chitinophagales bacterium | reverse complement strand
TTTGCTACGTTCGATCACGATTTTAGTCATGGATTTGAAGATCAGTTTACCATCAGGAATGCACCTGCCCTTCAAAACCTTGCCTGGGTTCCCTTGTATCATACGGATGGCGGCATCAACCACATCGAAGTGCAGGCATTATCCCCGCTTACAGCTCCCAATGAAATGGCGGAAGAGATCGATTCAGTTTTAAATAAACTCCGGAAAGATGCCTTATACAAAAAAATGTTTAAAAACGCTTTCGCCAGCGATTCGATCAATAGTCAGAAAATGCTCAAGGCCCTGGCGCAATTTGTCGGAACATTAGTAAGTGCCAATTCCAAATACGATCGGGTGATGCGTAAGGAAGAAACTTTTAATCCGTCTGAACAACATGGGTATGAAGTGTTCCAGGCAAAATGCGCAGACTGTCATAAGGAACCATTATTTACAGATAATTCATTCCGGAATAATGGATTGATCTTAAATCCGTTTTTAAATGATTTTGGCAGAATGCGGATTACCGGTGAATCGGAAGATTCTTTAAAATTCCGCGTTCCCAGTCTTCGGAATGTGGGCGTAACCCAACCCTACATGCACGATGGCCGATTTTATTCTCTTGGCCAGGTAATAGAACATTATCGAACAGGTATTCAGCAAAGCAATACGCTGGACCCTTCTTTAGCGAATGGAATAGAATTTACCCCCAAAGAAAAATATGACCTGGTTTTATTTTTAGGAACCTTGACGGATTCTTCTTTTTTGAAAAATCCGAGGTTTGCGCAGCCGGGCTAGTTTATAGTTTTTAGTTTGTGATTTGTAGTTTTTCTCAAAGCTCTTAGCTCATAGCTGATAGCTCACTGCTTTTACGCCATTCAGCCATTTAGCCATTTAGCAATTCAACCATTCAACCAATTAATAACCACCACTTAAAATTTATACCCCTAATTTTGACATTTTTAAATTTTTCCTTTCTTGAGCAACATTAAAAAATTAGCGGGTCAGACAATGTGGTACGGAGTGAGTTCCATGGGCGCGCGTTTTATAAATTACCTGCTAACTCCTTTTCTTACCTATAACCTGGCATTAAAGAGTGATTATGGGAAAATGAGTTTGATCTATGCTGCCATTCCTGTATTGAATGTCATCTTTACCTATGGTTTTGAGACGGGCTACTTTAGGTTTGCTGCACGAAAAGAATACAAGGATAGTTTATATAGCACATCGGCTATTTCTTTGATTTTATCTACCATTTTACTAACAACGCTTCTCTGGTTTGGAAGAGATTCATTTGCAAGTATTGTGGGTTTATCAGATGTACCCACTATTGTTTATTTAAGCATATTTGTCATTGCTTTTGATGCTTTGGCTACCATCCCATTTGCAAAGCTCCGGCTGGAAGAAAGGCCCCGGAAATTTGCCCTCATAAAGGTGGGTGGTGTTTTGATTAATATTTTCTTTGTCTGGTTTTTTATCGGCTATTGTCCAAATAATTTGGAGTATGTGAATAACTCTTTTTTAATGTTTATTTACAATCCCAATATAAATCCAATAGTTTATGTCCTCATTGCCAACTTAATCCAATCTGTTTTTACCCTGGTTTTATTATCCAGTGAAATTGCCCAAATCAAATTTAAATTTAATTTTCCCCTCTGGAAGGAAATGATGATTTATTCGTTGCCTTTGTTGATTGTAGGAATGGGGGGAGCGGTTAATGAAGTCTTTGACAGGTTGATGCTTCGCTGGTGGCAACCGGGGACTGTTCTTTTTAAAGAAGAGCAGGTAGGAATATATTCAGCTTCCTACAAACTGGCCATTCTGATCACGCTATTTATCCAGGCTTTCAGGATGGGTGCAGAACCGTTTTTTTTTAAACAAGCTGAAGGAAAAAATCCTCAAAGAACTTATGCCCGGGTAATGAAGTTCTTTGTGATTATTATCACGACAATGTTTTTGGTGGTCAGTCTGTATTTGGATATCTGGAAAATATTTATCAAGTCGACGTATTGGAGCGGCCTTAAAGTAGTACCCATTTTACTTCTGGCAAATATCTTCCTGGGTATTTATTATAATCTTTCCATCTGGTATAAACTCACCAATAAAACAAGTACCGGCGCCTGGATCACGCTTGCCGGAACGTTGATCACTGTTGTGCTCAATTATATATTTATTCCTAAATATGGCTTTGTAGCCTGTGCCTGGGCCACTTTTTTCTGTTACTTTACGATGATGGTTCTTTGTTATATTTATGGTCAGAAAGCCTACCGCATACCTTACGCCTGGAAAAAACTACTGGCCTATATCGTTATCGTTGTTTTGTTATTCTTTGTCCATGAAGGGATTCTTGGTTTGACTTCAAATGAGATTGTAAACTTTATCACGGCCACAGTTTTATTAATCGGATACTTGTTATTTGTGGCAAAAGTTGAAAGAAAAGAATTG
>JBBSUB010000445.1:0-2421 GCA_038235345.1 Chitinophagales bacterium | reverse complement strand
TCCTTTTTTTGTTGTGTCTGTGAATATTTTTTTGATGCCTGATTCAATCCATCTTTGCGGCAGATCTTTTGTCATTCTGATAGAATGAAGCCTGTCTTCAGGGAAAATGATAAAAGACTCCGATTGGTTTTTACTAACCAGGTTTTCTGTTTCTTTTTTCGTTGCGATCACTTCCATCGGGTAGAAGGTATTAAAGCTGTCAATGGATTGAAATTCTTTAATGGTTGCAGCCGCCGTGATATTCTTTTCATCAAAACTATTCAACCATTCCGGTGAAGCTGTTTTTTCCGGAGATAAGTAAATACTATTTGGGTAATTGGCAGATCCTGCATTTTTATAAGGCATGTAATAGAGGTAATAATCACCCTTGCCTGAAGTGGTTTCAAAGTATAGTTCTCCATACTCACGGTTAAGGTTACCTGTTTTTATATTTGCTATCTTTTTATTTGTCGATCCGTCCTGCAAAATGATTCGTTTCATTTCAGGATGGTTATCTCTTCTCCTCCAGGGAATCATTGCTTTTACAACTTTTTCATTTCCCGTAACTTCTATCTTCACCCGGTGATTTCCAAGGGAATCTGCGTCCCAGCAATTGGCACAATTTGTATAAGGGGTTTTCTGAGCGGCAACCGTCATTGTTGTGAACAGGAAAAGGAGGGTAAGCAGATTGTTTTTCATCTATTTATTTTAATGGGCAGTTGTAAATTGAACTGCGTTATTTAGGAGGAAAATCGAGGACTAAAAGTAGTTTTTTTATTTTATAATTATTTTATTGGGGGATTCTTTATTGGGGATACTCAAAGATTTTGTTTTTTGGGGTTTGGGTTTTTCATTAATCAGCCTGGGCTTCTACGGGCCCCGACTTCGCTTCGACAAACTCAGGGCAGGCTAGGCTTCCCGAAAAAATCGGGACAGGCTAGCCTGACACCGAAAGGAAACGCAGTGTTTAAAATTCTGATGAATTTTAAATTGATAACGTAGAGGACTACGCTATCTCAAAGTAGTTGAGGTTTATTTTACTTATTGTCAACCTAGCCAGTCCCGATTTTTTTCGGGAAGCTTGTCGAAGGTGGGTTGGTTCGGAAGTGTTTTCCAAATCGTTTTAATCAGAAATTGCCTTCTTGCAGACTTTTCTTTGATAGGCGCAGACTTTCCTTCAATTAGCCCCGACTTCGACGGGCTCAGCCTGACACCCAAAGGGAAAGCAGTGTTTAAAATTCTGATGAGTTTTATAATGATAAAGGTTTAAATCTCATTTATTTTTAGTTGGTCGCTATTTATTTTACTTATTGTCAACCTAGCCTGTCCCGATTTTTTTCGGGAAGCTCGTCGAAGGTGGGTTAAATGCTAAGACAGTTGTCTTTTGGAAGACTATTCTTTTTAAAAAATGAATCGTTTTTTTTTATGTTATATACCAGGCTTCGTGGATGATGGAGTTATTCAGGAAGTACTCTCCAAACTCTTTTAATCAGAAATTGCCTTTTTATAGATTGCCCTTTGATAGGCACCGGCTTTCCTTCGTGAAGCGCCGACTTCGACAGGCTCAGCCTGACACCCAAAGGAATGACAGCATTTAAAATTCTGATGAATTTTATAAAGAAACCTGTTGCATAGAACATTGTGCAGGTTTTCATGGGTGTAATATTAGGAAAGGGTTACTATTTTGACAATATGGTATAAACTTGAAAGTTTTAAAAGTATGATCAAACGAAATAAAACAGCTTTTTTCTTTCTCTTGATCTATTTATTATGGTGGGGCTTTATGGCCTGGTATATATTTATAAAAACTCCTTTAGCTGAACCAGGATGTGACCTTTCTCCGGTGGTTTTTATCTATCTAACACCGGTATTTACTATTGTTTATTCAACTATATTTTTAATAATGGCTTTGATTAAGAAAGGTTCCGTAAGTAAAGATTATTTAATTTTTACAGCATTGGTTATTTTTCCTCTTTTGCCCGGAGCACTTTTTCTATTGAGTATTACATAATTTGTGCTAGCTTATTTTTCCCTTAAAATTTTCCTCCGGGATCATTTTTAACCTTATCCAACCTCAAAAAAAAATCGCAGGCCTCTCAGCCTGCGATTCGTAAAAATCCAAAAAATACGAAACTATTTTATTGGCCTTATCCAATAACTATATTGTTGATTTTTATAGGGAATACGGTATTGCTGTAAAGGCTGTGAACCCCAGCTATCTATACCCTGTACGCCTGATTGCTGCATATCAACATGCATATAAATTTCATTACGCTTTACCAATTCACCTGAATGGTATTGCTTCTTATCCACTTCCGGATCAAGATCATCCAAACTGTAAGGAAGAGCGGAGAAATTCAATAAACCATCTGCCATTTCTATCTTCAATCCTTTTCCTTTTTTGTTGGTCATGGATACCCAACGGATATCTGCTTTGTTGCC
>JBBSUB010000444.1:0-2481 GCA_038235345.1 Chitinophagales bacterium | reverse complement strand
TGTATAGGTTTTATCTAAACCAGCGATCAATTTAAAATCCCTGATGTCTAATAGCGGTGTAGAGTAAACGAAAACATCTCTTTCAATTCCGGAGATGCGCCACATATCCTGGCACTCAAGATAACTTCCATCGCTCCAGCGATAAACCTGTAGGGCTACAAGATTTTCTCCCGGTTTTACATATTTCGTAAGGTCAAATTCTGCTCCGAGCTTACTGTCTTCACTATAGCCTACTTTCTGGCCATTTACCCATATAAAGAAAGCAGATTTTACAGCACCTAAATGAATAAATACCTGGCGACCATTCCAATCTGCAGGCAGGTTGAATTTTTTTCTGTATGATCCAACAGGGTTATTGTCTTCCGGAATATCAAAGGGCGGATTTAACCTGTTACCCATTATTTTACGGCCTGTAAATTCATAGGGATGATTTACATATATAGGTAAACCGTAACCGTTTAATTCCCAGTTTGCCGGTACGCGGAAGTTATCCCAGGCAGCATCATTAAAATCTGTCTTGTAAAATTCCATCGGGCGTTTTCTTGGGTCCTGTACCCAGTTGAATTTCCAGGAACCATTTAATGAAAGAAAGTAATTAGAATTTTCTTTCTGTCCTTTTTTAGCCAGATCATTATTTTCAAAAGCAAAGGCTGAAGCACGCATGGGCATACGGTTTACAGAAACAATCTCGGGAGTTTGTAATTCCGTCGGAAGTTTTTGCGCGTTTACCTCTGTAAAGAAAAGGAGTAAAAATAGAAAGGCGATTGATCTCATTTTTTGATTTTTTTATGATAATAATTTAACGTGTTTAATTCTGAAAAGTAGGTCTCAGAATACTTGTTTTGTTGAATTTTATTTGAAACTAAGTCTTTTAATGATGAAACACACAGTCAAACGTTTGCATAAAAATTTTATAGGAGAGGATTAATTTTTAACTTTTGGCGGTCCTTTTTCCGGTTCATTTTATTTTCCGCACTTTAATCAATCGATTGCGTGCCATGTAAATCCAAAAATACAAATTGGTGCAAACGATTGCACAAGGTTTTGTTAATTAAATGCTGTTAAATTTATCCTTCCAAAGATTTAAAACTGATAAAAAATCATAATCGATTCCGGCAGAAATTATTAGCCACGCGGTTTTAAAAAAATGAGGAGAATTGAATTATTCAGGAAAGACAAAACGAATATCAAATACATGAGGAAATCATTTTGCAACACGAACGGTTTAGGAAAGTTACTGCTTGGCGGTATTGTTGTCCTTTTTACTTCTACATCATTACAGGCTCAGACTGATTCTACTTCCAAAAAAGTTGGGCAGGCAAAGACTGAATCTAAAGAAAAGGCTCCTTCATCAGATACAATTGCTCCGGTAGTTACAAGTGGCGTCGTATTACAAACACTATCTGCTAAGTTTAAACATGTAGCGAATGATGTTCAGATGAGTAATGTAAATACAAAGCCATTTATTTCTTTACAACAATTGGTAAAAGGGAACCTGGCCGGCGTATATGTTCAGGAGCCCACCGGCGAACCAGGTGCTGATCAGAATATTTTTGTAAGAGGTATTTCCTCTCCTTTGTTAAATAAGCAGGCTTTGTTCGATAACCAGGCGGTTGTTTTTCTAAATGGAATTCCTTTAACACGGGATAATCCTTTTGCTTATGAAATTCAGCAATATGATTTTAACAGAATCGGGCCTGCAACAAATCTTTTGGCCGCGATTAATACAAGTAATATTGAATCTATTGAACTGATTAAAGATCCTGTGACCTTAGCAGCTCTTGGACCGATTGCTGCAAACGGAGCAATCTGGATCACAACAAAAAACGCGAAGTCAGGTTTTAGAGAAATTAGTGTGAATACCTATTTCGGAACTGTATTGAAACCAAACATTACGCCTATCAATGCTGCTTTTGAAAATAAATTCCGTACACCTTTCTATAATGAATATGCTGCAAACGGTGATCGCACAAATTATCCGACCTTTTTAAGAGATAGTACAAATGCAGATTATTATGGACCGGCAAATTGGACAGATAAATATTATAAGAATTCCCAGATTTATTCTGTGGATCTGAGTTTAACAGGTGGTTCTGAAAGAGCAAACTTTCGCTTTTTCGCAGGAGCTACCAAAAACGCAGGAAATGCAGATGCTACATCACTTGACCGATACACCGGATCTTTCTTTATAAACGTGGCTCCGGTAAAATGGCTGATGGTGAGTAGTATGATTACTTATAACCGTATGGATAGAGCACGTAACAGAAATATACGAGACAGACTGGCTGAGCAGCGATATCTGCCGGATCTTACTAATCCACTGACTCCAAATAAAGAGTTGTATTCAAACTATCTGAATGAATTTGATAAATCCATCGATAAAAATATTACAAATACTCTCCAGGGTTATGTAGCGCTTTCAGCTAACCTGAATAAAGTTAGTTATAACGGCCGTATCGGGTTTGATTATAACGAAGGAAC
>JBBSUB010000443.1:0-2500 GCA_038235345.1 Chitinophagales bacterium | reverse complement strand
TCCAAACCGGTAAGCAGCGTGATGCTTTCATTGGTTATGTCCGTTTCATTAACGTCCAGCATATTTACTCCTTTCACATTTTCCATTAAAAAGGCAAACGCTTCATCATTAAAATCCTCCATCGAGCGGAAGTCAATGTGTTCCTGGTACCCTGCAATACTTTCAGCCATTTTGCCGAAGCGACGTTCCAATTCCTTTTTTGATTTTACACCTCCGTTTTTTTTCATAAAATGAATTAAGCAATTATTTTACTGATTTATTAATTACTGATGGGGACTACAAAATACATCTGCCGCTCTTGAATTTTAGACGGGGTACACAAAAAAATAGTAAGATAAATGAAATTTTTTGAATATTGTATTTTTGGTGCCTGACGGATTGCTTATGCTTTTACTTTAATTTGATTGTAAACCAACATAAATTAAATTTGCTTATCGAACCGAAAAGCCTTCAATGTGAGTGTTTGTGTAAAAAGGAAAAGAAAAAAGCAGACCTATAATTTCCTTACAAAAATTAGCAGAATATTTTAGAAAGTTACCGTTTATGAACATAAATTTCTGCACCTGCATGTTATAACAAGAGTTATTACCTTTATATCTATGCAAGTTTACCAGGTTAAAATATCGAAAATAGGGAATTCCTGGGGCGTAAGACTTCCTAAAGAAATGGTTTTATCCCTGGGTACCACTGATGTAATTTTAGAAAGAACTTCAGAAGGTATCTTAATAAAGCCTTCGCCAATTGTGCCACCATTAAGCGAATGGGCTGAAATATTTGCAAAGGCTGACACAAGTCCTGAACCCGAATTTGATGAGTGGGATATTGCATTAAATGATGGAGAAGATTAAAAGGTATAAAAACATAGCACCAACATTTCAAAAAAACTCAAAGGGAATTTTAAAATTATTTTCTGCTAACCAAAGTGAATAAGATTTGAAAGAGATCAAAAATTATTTTACTAAAAAAGGAAATGAAAATCCCGGATAATCCATTATTTTGCCGGCTGGAAAAAATATCAATTTAAGTATGTCGAAAAGTAGAAATAAAAAAAGTAATCAACCAAATATATCTCCTGAAAATTACATTAAAACAAGAGCAAGAAGTTTACCCATAGGTAAATGTTTTATTAGTAAAAACTGGAAAGTTGCCGGAAATTCCACAGTAATTGTATCGCGCAACCATTCAAACGGAAATTTTACTTATGGTTTATTTCTGGTTGACCTGTTTTGTCTTGGATTAAAGGATTCATTGTATTATTTTAATGAGTATTCAAAATTTAATGAGCTGATAGATGATATGAAGCAGAACCAGGAAATGGTGGAAATTGAATATCCCTTAGTGCATAATATTATTTATGGAGGGGTGGAATATGCGGACTCTATCGGTTTTAAACCACATAAAAGCTTTGAGGTTTCACAATATCTGCTGGAAGAAGACGATGACCGGGTTGAATTAATAGATATAGAATTTGGTTACAATGGTAAGCCCGCCATATTTGTAGGAAAAGAAAAACATCCGCATAATATTATTGCTACGCTGGAGCGGACTATAGGGAAAGGGAATTTTCTGGTTATGACAGAACAAGGGTATGATGAGGATATTGAGGATGATGAATATGAAGATTACGATGATGATGATGATGATGAACCACTTTCAGAGGAAGATATTGCTGCAATATTGGATGGTAAGAAAAAAACATCTACGAGGATTATGATTAGTATATCCTTTGCTTTGTATGAAGAAGTTTGTACAGAAAAGGAGCTGGTAGAAATGAATAAGATTATAGAGGAGGTGGATGGTTGGGAAATTGTGGATGAAGAGGAAATCGATGATCCGCTATTTTTGAATCAGGAGAACGAATTAAGTTACCAATTACTCTATGGAAAAGTAGAACATGATCCGCGAAAAGCAATCGCTGAAATTGAATCTGCCATTGCAGCAAATCCGGATGAATACCATTTTAACAGTTTATTGTCATTTGCTTATGAAGCTCTTCATGATACGAAAAAAGAGAGTGAAAATATTGTTTCGGCCTATTCGAAGTTCCCTCATAAAATACTCGCTTTCACCAATTATATCATTATTCAGAGTGATAAGGAAAACTCCGTTGCACTAAAGAAGTTGATCGGAGATGAATTTGACTTTCAGAAAAATTTCCCCAAGAGAAATAATTTATCTTTTGAAGAATTGCTTTCTTTAACGGGAGCTTTATTTCTATACTTTTCCAGGGAATCAGGAGCACTTCATAAAGGTATTGCTTATGTTATGCCACTCTGCGAATTTATATTTTACAACGAAAACAAGTTGAAAGCAGAACAAATTTTGCTTTTAGCCAGCAAACTCATGCTTGAAGAAATAAGTAAAAGAAAAGGATTTGATGATGATGATGGTCAAGAAATAGATGAAGTTTAGAGTGTTGGAAATAGGTATTGGGCTTTAGGTGGTAGGTGGTAGGAAAAGAAAATGTTCGTATTATTGATAGGTATTGGGCTTTAGGTGG
>JBBSUB010000442.1:0-2504 GCA_038235345.1 Chitinophagales bacterium | reverse complement strand
GTCCATAACAGGAAGCACTTCTGTTTTCAAAAACTGGTGACACATATCGCGTATCATCAATTGTTCTTCGGAAAAATCTTCCGGCGTAAAAATGTCTTTTACATTTCCTGGTTTTATTAACCATTCTCCTCCTATTAAGGTTGTTGCCTTCGTAGCTGTTTCCATAATTTTTTATTTTTTGATGATGATTTTAATTTATTAAACAATTTCTTATTCCTAAAAAGTTTCCTTTTTAAACCGCTTTTTAATTGGACAAATTATCATACACTTTCTGTAAGACCGCCTTCGCTATTTCAATATCTTCTATCTTAACCCCTTCCAACGCTTCATTCAATGTCTGATTGGCAACCTCCATGGTGTTATCCTGTAATTCCCTGGCTTCATTTGTCAAAAAGATCAAATTAATTCTCCGGTCATTTTTAGCTGCCACCCTACTCACCATCTTTGCTTTTTCAAGATTATCTACAAGTCTGGTAATGCTTGGTTTATCCCGAAAAGTAGCTTCACACAATTGCTGCTGACTCTGCCCATCCTCTTTCCATAGATGATACAGCACACTCCATTGCTCTATGGTAATTTCTATTCCTGCAAGCTTGAAATTTTTCTGCAATCTTCTTGCAATAGCTGTTGTGGCCTTACCGGTAATAAAGCTATAAAGTTCGCCTCGTTTAAATTGGTTGTTTGACATATAGTTGTTTATGCAACTAAACAAATGTAAGATATTTTTGGATAGTACAAAAATTATTTTTTTACCGTATTATTCAATTAAAAAACTTTCTCACCAGGCTTCCTAAAATTGTTCTTTAGGTTTTTGTTATTGGTTTTTGTTATTTGCACCCATGCTATTCCTGTTCATTAGTTTTTTTCTTGTTTTACCCTATTGTATTCTTCTTTTATATTATAGAAAAAGTTGGAAGCAGATCGTTGATTTTGTGCCTGCAAGAAAAATGAAGTTGGAAGAAATGCCGTTTGTCTCTGTCATTATCGCCGCCAGGAATGAAGAAGAAAATATCGGGAATTGCATTCAATCATTGATCCGGCAAACGTACCCTGCCGCTAAATTTGAAGTGATCATAACCAATGACCATTCAACAGATAATACAGTACAGGTGATCAATTCCATGAAAATGGATAATATCCGTGTGCTCAACCTCAAGGATTTCACAGAAAACAAGGAATTGAACTCCTACAAGAAAAAATCCATTGAAACAGCCTTAAAATTTTCAAAAGGCGAATTGATTCTTACAACGGATGCTGATTGTATCGCGCCTGAAAAATGGATCGAAACCATGGTTGATTTTTACAAGGAAAAAAATGCTGTATTTATTGCAGCACCGGTTTCCCTAACTTCCTCTTCCCCGGGGAAGAAAATTGGAGAGAGGCTTTTAGGGATTTTTCAAAGCCTGGATTTTATGACTTTGCAAGGAATTACGGGGGCATCTGTAACAAAGAAATTCCACAGCATGTGCAATGGCGCAAACCTGGCTTATAGAAAAGATATTTTTTATGAAGTAAATGGATTTGAAGGGATTGATGAAATTGCCAGCGGGGACGATATGCTTTTAATGCACAAGATCCAGGAGGTCTATCCGGACAGAATTGAGTTCTTAAAATCGCCTGATGTCATTGTGGAAACATCTCCTGAAAAAACGATGGGGGGATTTCTCAATCAGAGAATCCGATGGGCAAGCAAGGCAGATAAATACACGGATAAGAAAATAACCCTGGTTTTACTCCTCGTTTATTTCCTGAATGCCTGGATATTTATTCTGGGTGTCTCTTCTTTATTTTTTCAAAACGTGTTTTATTTATTTTTCGTATCCATCATCTTAAAAACTATTGCCGAATTATTTTTCCTCTTTCCCGTTGCAGATTTTTTTAAAAGACGAAAATTACTCTGGTGGTTTATTCCCGCACAGCCATTTCATATTTTGTATACACTCATCGCGGGCTGGTTGGGGAAGTTTGGAAATTATAAATGGAAAGGAAGGAAGGTTAAGTGAGATAAAAACTTTCTTAAAAACTATCAATCTCCTGATCTTAAAAACCAATTTCTTTATTTCATTCCAGATTAACTTCACAATCAAAAATTGGGTAAATTTGAAATTCAAATAGATAGCATGAAAGAGTTAACCATTCGAAAAAAAATATCAGACTACATTCAAACTGTAAATGAAGAAAAATTACGCGCCATCTATACTCTTTTGGAAAATGATATCGAAGATTATGGCCGTATTAGTTTAGAACAATATAATAAAGAACTGGAAGGAGCCGAAGCAGAGTTTAAAAATGGAGAATACATAAGCAATCCAGAAATGACGAAGAGAGTAAAGCAATGGTAAAAAACTTTTCAACTTTTTTTTAAAACTTCTATCAAAATACAGCAATGCTTTGAAAAAATCTTTTACAGCAACAGTGTAAAAATTATTTCTCCTCTTCCTTAAAATAAATCGGAAACTTTAACTGCTTTTAATATTGATATCTCTTTAAACCCGGAACTCACG
>JBBSUB010000441.1:0-2513 GCA_038235345.1 Chitinophagales bacterium | reverse complement strand
TGGAAAAGGCAATGATCAAAAAATCTCACAATTACCAAAACAAAATACGGAAACAATCATTCAAAAGAAGGAGATTATTCAGAGGATTTTAGATGACTCAATCATAGCCACTATCCCGACTGAATTAAGTGAGAGTAAAGAGGTTTCTACACGATCTACAAATAAAACTACTGATTCGAAGTCCATTTCTTCAAAATCAATTTCTCATTGGCAGCATACTCCTGCCAAAACAAACCCAAAGAATCTGAATGAAAATGAGAAAGTAAATTTTATAATAGAAAACAAAGATGATTCAATAATGGAACAGAAACATGCAAAGGAAATAAGTGCTCTAAATGTTCTTGATCAAACAAATAAAATAGCAATCATCCCGGATCTTGATTCCGTTGCCGGAAGTTCTGCTGTTCTTTCCCAAAAAGAAAAGGATACTGCATTGGGCAACAAAACAATTTTTACAGAATCTTTGACCGATACGCAGCAAAAAAATCCCGGAAAAAGAGCAGAAACCACTATCTCGGAAAGCACAGATTTTAATAAAATTTTGAATGAAGGGGGACATGAAAAAGCCTCTAATTCCCCGTTCAATAAAAATTGGAAAATCGGTTTTTCTTATTCAGTAGCCCGGGGATATATTGGTGATGGCATTCATTTAGGACCTGAACTGGAAAAATCTTATTCTTCCCTGGATCCAAATTATAGTTACAATATTCCTTCTTACAGTCCCGGAAACAATTTTGGGCAAGCTTCTATAGAATCCGCTTCTTCGCCCAAAAACTCAATCGGATTTAATGCAGGAATTATTTTAAAGAAAGAAATTACTCCAAAAACTTTTTTTACGACCGGGCTTAGCTATACCTATTATACAAATAGCATTATGATAGGAAACCAATTGCCTGGAGGGAATTATAGTTCCGCTGGTATGTTGTCTTCTTACAGAAATAATTTTCATTTTTTAGAACTACCAGCTATTATGCAATTCCAGGTTATTAAAAGTCATAAATTTCCCCTTAATTTTTCTACCGGTTTTACAATAAGACAACTCTTAGCTTCAGATGCTGTTCAATATAAAAGTGGCATTTATGAGGTGGACAATTCATTATTTAATAAAACGCAATTTGGATTTAGTGCCGGTGTTACCGCCACATTTTTCAAAAAAATGTCCGTGGGACCATATTATAATTACGGAATTAATTCACTGGCGAAAGATGGATTTTATGGGAAAAAGCATTTAAATTTTCTGGGAGTAAAAGCCGATTTTATTTTTCAGAAAAATAAATAATAAACTCCTGCAACGTTTTAGAATTTTCATGAGTCAGGTATTTATTACATCAGTATATCATAATAACATTAGAAATATGAAAAAATCATTAGGCATTCTGTTTGCCATTATTATTATGGGAACCATTTTCTCCGGCTGCATTAAGGATAATTGCACCAGGGAGAACACCTACACCTATTTTATGCCGGTGTATAAAACCACGGCTGAGGTGAAGGCGAATATCAAAAGTAATACTGCCAGGTTAGTTGAAAATGCAGGGAAACTTTTTATCAGGGGAAATTATATTTTCTTAAATGAAGTGGATAAAGGCATTCACATTATCAATAATGCAAATCCTGCTAAACCAGTAAATGTAGCATTTGTGGATATTCCCGGAAACCTTGATCTGGCAGTGAATGGAAATGCTTTGTATGCAGATTTATATACTGATATGGTGACGTTGGATATTTCAAATCCTTTGAATGTGATTGTGAAAAAATACAATGAAGGAGTTTTTCCTTTCAGGAAATACTCCTATGGGTTTTCAGGAGATACTTCTAAAATTATTACAGATTGGATTAGAAGAGACACAACAGTTATTACAGATTGCAGCAAAGGATTTTTCTTAAGTGGATCGTACATGGATAAATCATTTTCCACCAATGCAAGTCAGTCTGTTTCTCCTTCTCCTGTAGGGAAAGGTGGTTCAATGGCACGCTTTGCCCTTACAACCAATAAGCTGTACACTGTTTCGAATTCAGATTTAAATGTGTTCAATACCTCCAAAGAATTTGAGCCAAATTTTATCACAAAAGTGAACCTGGGTAATTGGGCGATAGAAACGATCTTCCCAATGAAAAATAAACTCTTCATCGGGTCGCAAACCGGCATGTATATTTATGATATTACCAATCCGAACAATCCTGTGGAAGCGGGAAAGTTTTCCCACGTTCGAAGTTGCGATCCCGTTATAGCAGATGATGATTACGCCTATGTAACATTAAGATCCGGCACGGCTTGCCAGGGATTTTCCAACCAGATGGAAGTGTTGAAATTAAATAATTTGCACGATGTTCAATTAGTGAAAACCTATCCGCTGGCGAATCCACACGGATTATCTAAAGATGGAGATATCTTATTTATTTGTGATGGAAAAGATGGCCTGAAAATTTATGATGCTGCAAACGTCAATGATATGAAATTGATAAAACAATTTAAAGGAATCGATACCTATGATGTGATCGCCTTGAATAAC
>JBBSUB010000440.1:0-2521 GCA_038235345.1 Chitinophagales bacterium | reverse complement strand
CAATGTTGTAAGAGAAACTTTAATCATGATGCATGAATACACCAATCCATTATATTGGCCAATCAGCGTATCGGGGAGGCATCCCGGCGAGGGAAGATTTACCCCGGAACCTTATGCATACATGGCTATGGCTGGCGGGCAGAAATCATTTGATACAACCATGGCTGCGATTTATTTACAGATCATCAATGCCTCTAAAACTAAAACGCAATTTGGGAAAAGATTTCTGAAGATGGGTATTTCTGCGGCACAGTATCAGCCCGGGCATTGGGATATGAATTTTGGTTTACTCAGTATCCATCGCCGGCAAAACTGGCTGCTTACTGTAAGAGGTCATAATCGTTATTATGTTGCTAACGAATCTTACCCCGGGGCAAATGTTTTTGGCCGTTATACTACCTACGGAAATCTTGAATTGTTCTATCCTAATGAGGGTGAAAACCAGGGAAGTTATTTTAAAGATGACGGCTGGGACTGGAACGATCTCCCCGGCACTACTACATTACAAGTGCCTATAGAAAAACTGAGGGCCAATATTATTAATGCGGATGATTTTAGCGGAGTAGAAGAAATGCTCCTCACCGATGAAGTTTTTGCCGGAGGAACTCATCTCGGTAAGCAGGGTATTTATGCCATGAAATTACATGGTAGCGATAAATATGATATGGGCAGTTTCCGGGCAAATAAATCCTGGTTTATGTTTGATAGCCTCGTGGTTTGTCTGGGTTCAGACATTACCAATACGATAAAAGATTATCCAACCGTAACTACGGTTTTCCAAAATTATCTTACGGATACCTCAGCAGGTATATATTTAAATAATCAAAGAGATAATAGCTTTCCTTTATCAAAAGAGTGGAAATCTATGAAGGATCTTTCTGTAATTGATAATCGTAATACGGGTTACTATTTTTCAAATGCAAAGGATGTAGTGTTCACAAAAAAGATTCAATATTCCCGTAATCAAAAAGATACAAAAGATACGGAAGGTGCATTTGCGAAAATGATCATTGATCATGGAACTGCACCGACAATGTCCTCTTATAATTATGCGATGCTCATTAATACAGATAGTGCAGGAATGAAAAATTTTGTTTCACAAATGTCTTCTAAAAGCCCTGCCTACAAAGTTTTGCAGCAGGATAGCATAGCTCATATTGTTTATTATCCCACCCAGCAAATTACAGGAACAGTATTGTTTTCTACAAATAAATCTACCAATGATTCATTAATTCTAAGTAATGATCGTCCTTGTCTTTTAATATATCAAAAAGATAAAGATAGTATGATGCTGTCTGTAACAGATCCTGACCTGGGATTCTATGATGGTCCGGATGATACACAGATTTTACCGGATGGAAAAAGAAAAGAAGAAAGTATTTATTCTAAAAAATGGTATGCTTCTCCCGCAAAACCTTCTTTCATTAACTTTACTTTGAAAGGAATATGGAAACTTGAAAATGGAAATACTATTGCAACGATCAGTTTAGATAAATTTGGTAATAGCCTGCTGCAGGTTCAGTGCAAATACGGTGAAGCATCACAAATTAAATTATATAAATAATAGGATATGAAAAAGCTTATAAATTTTCTCTTTGCATTATTAATAGCGACACAGGTTTCTGCCCAGCAAAAACCAAATGTAATTATTATTTACACTGATGATCTGGGCTATGGAGACCTGAGTTGTTATGGAGCCACAAAAATAAGTACGCCAAATATTGATAAACTTTCCACACAAGGTTTGCTGTTTACGAATGCGCATTCTACTTCCGCAACATGCACTCCTTCCCGCTACGCCATGCTTACGGGCGAGTATCCCTGGCGTAAATCGGGTACAGGAATTCTTCCTGGCGATGCAGCGCTTATTATTCCTACAGATAAAATTACGCTGCCTTTGATGTTTAAAAATGCCGGTTACAATACTGGTCTTGTGGGTAAATGGCATCTTGGTTTAGGCACAGCAGTAGAAAAACCGTGGAACGGAGATTTGAAACCTGGTCCAAATGAAGTGGGTTTTGATTACTCATTTATTTTTCCCGCAACGGCAGATCGCGTGCCTTCAGTTTTTGTAGAGAATCATCGCATTGTTGCCGCGGATAGTTTAGACCCAATTGCTGTAGATTATAAGAACAAAGTCGGTAACGATCCCACAGGTTTGGAAAATCCTGAATTATTGAAAATGCGTTCTTCTCCCGGGCAAGGGCATAACAACACAATTATAAATGGCATTGGCCGGTTGGGCTGGATGACCGGCGGTTACAAAGCACGATGGACTGATGAAGAAATGCCGCTGACTTTTTTAGAAAAGTCGAGAGAATTTATTGATGATAATAAAGCAAAACCGTTTTTCCTTTTGTATTCTATGACGGAGCCACACGTGCCGCGTATGCCTTCAACAATGTTTAAAGGCAAAAGCCAATTGGGTTATCGTGGTGATGCAATTTTACAAATGGATTGGGCGGTCGGCGAGATCATGAAAGAATTAGAGCTATTGAAAATTGCTGACAACACTATTCTT
>JBBSUB010000439.1:0-2526 GCA_038235345.1 Chitinophagales bacterium | reverse complement strand
GGATCCTGTAATAAATTTGCTACTTATAACATTTGCCGAGTCTTTGATGAATGGCTTTATCATCTCAGGGCCGATTTCATAAATAACCCTTACATCTTTTACAGGCAAATTATTACTATCAGATACAGATATAATAAATGAGGTCATTTCTCCTGCTTTGACATCCCATTTATTATGGTTGGTGGTAATATTTATAGTTACAACAGGCTTTGCAGCCATTGAAATATTAGGACTTAACAAGCCAAGAGAGAAAATAATTAAGATTTGTAAAAACTTTTTTGGCATCATCATTTAAATTTTAATTGCGGAGGGTGATCCTTCAATACAAAGATCAATTTCATAATCCTTATCCTGGTAAAGTATTTTTATTTTTCCTGGTTTTTAATTCCTTCACTTCTATCTTCCTGCATAAATAATAAAGGCAAGCCCCAGAATGAAAAAAGCAAACATGGCCATGAGCAATTTATTGACTCCTTTGGGCGCTCCCTTAAACTCTTTCCAAATAAAAACTCCCCAAAATGCTGCCACCAGTGTAGCGCCCTGACCTAATCCGTAAGATATGGCCGGACCAGCTTCACCGGCTGCAATCAGATTAAATGAATTTCCAAGTCCCCAAATTAAACCTCCCAAAATACCAACAAAATGTGTGGGGAATTTACCTTTAAAGTATTGAGCATATTTTACTGGCTCGCCCTCAAAAGGTTTTTTCATAAGTAAGGTATTAAACAAGAAATTACTGACAAAAACACCTACGGAAAAAATGAAAACAGCCGTATAAGGTGTCATCTTTCCTACCGCTGGCGATACAAAATTTTCCAAATCCATTGATGAGGCTATAAACCTATAAAACAAAGACATCAAAACTCCTGCAACTACGGATAACAAAATGCCTTTTGTAGATGGGTTGCTTTTGCCTTTCATAGATTTTTTGTAAGCAACCGCATTGATAATGATTGCGATGGTGACTAAAATAACTCCAAGAAATAAATAAAAAGGGTCGCCTTTTTGTGCCCCGGCATAATTAATTATGACACCTAAAACCAAAGCAATCCCAATTCCAACAGGAAAGGCAACCGCCATTCCGGCAACTGCAATGGAGGCGGACAAAAGTATATTAGCCGCGTTAAAAATGACTCCTCCTAAAAATGCACTACCGATGTTTGATAAAGTTGCTTGCGATAAATCATCCAGAAAACCACGTCCCTCACTGCCCATACTACCTAACGTAAATGCTGAAATGAGGGAAAAAATGAGTATCCCAATTACATAGTCCCAATAAAATAATTCATACCGCCAGCTTTTACTGGCCAGCTTTTGCGTATTTGCCCAGGAGCCCCAACATAACATTGTAATAAAACAAAAAATAATAGCAAGCGTGTAGTTGTTTACAATAAACATAAAATATTCTTTTTAAAAACAAATGAATTATTGAGGGGCAAAATGACCTTTTGTTGTTGGTATCCAAACATTCGATTCTCCGCCTGTTTGACTGGCTTCAGCATAAGGAACAAATACTATGGGCTTAGTTTTGCCTCCATTTGTTACAAGAGAAATTGAATACGCTTGCTTACCTATCCAGCCTGTTGGCAAAGTTTGCTTAACAGCGGATAATATCACTGCAGGTTTTTTAGGGTATAAAAAGCTTTCCGTTTCTATATTATAAGATGTATTTAAAGAGTTATCAACAGATAAAACCTGTGGCCCCCTTTTAAAGGCGAAATAACCGGGATAGCTTTTCCCGCCATCCAGAATAGAAACCGGAATATTAAATGATACCGAGATCTTATCCTCTTTATTCCAACGACGTTCAATTTTTAGAAGCTCATTTGTTTTACCCTTGTACATTTTTCCATTAACCGAAGCAGTAAAATCAGTTGCCCATATTGGTACTCTTAACTGCAAGGCAAATATTGCAGCCTGAGGTACTTTAACATGAATGGTGGCGCTTCCTTTTTCCGGGAACAAACTGGCTATTTTTAATTCTATTGGAAGCCGGGAATTATTATTTGTCGTAATGGAATCTTTAATCGTCGTTGATTCATATAATAAAACGGTCGGCATTTTATTTAGTTTGCCGTAATTAATATATGGGATGAGGGCTATGCCACGAGGTACACTACTCAAACAGCAAGTAATATTACACCTGTAAGGTTTTACACCCATTAACGGAGTATAATAACTTACGCATCCGGTTTCCGGATTTTCTGCTCCTAGTAATTGATTATAAACTGATTTCTCTATTTCATTATAATATTTAAGATCCCCGGTTATAGAAAATAATTGCATATTGAATTGTATCCAGGTAGTCGTTACACATCCTTCACCCATGTGGGCGGTAGTGTCTGCTCTCAAATCAAAATCTTCCTTAAAACGTTCATGATCACTGGATGTTCCGGTGATATACAATCGATTCGTTGCAATGTCCTCAAAAGCATATTTTGATACCGTTAAAAGATCTTCATTTTTAGTAACACGATACAGTTTAACCAGGCCTAATAAATTTGACAGCATTTCATAGGCTTTTCC
>JBBSUB010000438.1:0-2533 GCA_038235345.1 Chitinophagales bacterium | reverse complement strand
GGCGTGGATAGTTTTCGCGATTATTATAGCAGCCTGGTCGGCTGGGAAAGGTTCCGTTCTTCTCAATTTGGAATTAAGCATTATTGCACAATTGGCTTAAATTCCAGGGAAGCCAATAACGAAAAACTGGCGGAACAGGTGATGGAAATTCTTCCGCTTTTTGCCTACAAAGAAGGAGTGGTGGGTATCGGAGAAATTGGTTTTGATGACCAAACTCCCGCAGAAGAAAAATATTACCGGCTTCAACTTGAACTGGCAAAAGAAGCTGGGTTGCCGGTTCAAATTCATACACCGCATCGTGATAAGAAAAAAGGAACACAACGCAGTATGGACATCGCTTTGGAACATGGTTTAGATCCTTATTCAGTAATCGTTGATCACAATAATGAAGAAACGATAAAGGAAGTTCTTGACAAAGGTTTTTGGGCGGCTTTTACCATTTATCCGTTTACAAAAATGGGCAATGAACGTATGGTGGAGATTGTAAAGCAATATGGTTCGGAACGCATCATGGTTAATTCTGCTGCAGATTGGGGAATAAGCGATCCATTGGCAGTGCCTAAAACTGCGGCTTTAATGCAAATTCGTAACATTGATATAAAAGATATAGAATTAGTTTGCTACCGGAATGCGATCACGGCATTTGGACAAAGCGGGCAAATTGACGAAGCGGATTTCACAACCGTTAAAACGATAGATCAATCCGGAAAGTTTGAAGGAAATACTGTGTTGAGAGGCGGACAGGCTCCACGTATAGACAAATCATCCCTTATCATCAGTTAAAAATTTACAGGATTGATTAAAACAATTGGTTTTCTACAACTAATGCGACCGGCTAATATAGTGACTTCGGTAGCTGATGTATTGGCTGGAATCGCTATTTCAGGGTTTTTATTTACGTCAGGCCAGGCTTCCGGCAACTTCATGACTATCTTGCTTTTGTGTATTTCCACTATTGGATTGTATGGTGGCGGCGTGGTTTTTAATGATGTGTTCGATACGGCCCTGGATCGTATTGAAAGACCTGAAAGACCTATCCCTAAAGGAATCGTCACCATAAAAGAAGCCACTGCCCTGGGCGTCGGATTATTGCTCATTGGAATAATAGCAGCTACTCTTGTCAGTTTGTTGTCGGGTCTAATTGCCATGAGTATTGCAATAGCGGCGCTTGTTTATAATAAATGGTCTAAACATCATTATATTGCCGGCCCTTTAAACATGGGGTTGTGTCGCGGCTTGAATCTTTTATTAGGCATCAGTATTTTGCCGGCTACTTTGAGTACTACCTGGTTCCTGGCCTTTATTCCAATCATATATATTGCGGCCATCACGATGGTAAGCAGGGGAGAAGTGCATGGAGGAAGTAAAAGAGTTTTATATTTTGCAGCACTACTTTACGGGTTGGTTATTGCTGCTATTCTTATGCTATCATTTTTGCAGGGAACAGTTGTGTGGACGATATTGTTTTTATTGTTTTTTGGTTGGATGATTTTTTCAAAATTATTTATAGCGGTTCAAAATCCTCTTCCACAAAATATTGGCAAAGCTGTAAAAGCAGGTGTTATTGCCCTGGTACTAATGAATGCTGCGTGGGCAGCTGCCTTTGGTACTTTATATCTTGCTTTCTTTATAGTTCTTTTGTTACCGTTATCTTTATGGCTGGCCAAAAAGTTTGCTGTCACCTGAATATTGGTCATTCCAACTATCGATTCATAAACATTTAAGTTGAGTAACTTTTTTATATCATGAAATTTTTAGAACAATCATTTACGGTAAAATTTTCCTACAAAGTTGTTTTTACTTCTGGTCTATTCCATCCAACCAATAATGATTTTAATGATTTTCTAATCAATCACAGGGAATCTGGTAGTCATCAGAAAATATTATTCCTGGTTGATGAAGGTGTGGTCCGTACCCATCCTGAATTGATCCCTCAAATCCGGGAATATTTTAAAATCAACAACTCCATCTCTCTGGTCGAAAATATTCTTGTTTTGCCCGGAGGGGAAGTAGTGAAAAATAATAAAAACCATCTAAATTCCCTTATTGAAGCAATTGATTCTAATGGCATCGATCGTCAATCTTATGTGGCAGCTATTGGTGGTGGATCTATATTGGATCTTGCGGGGTATGCAGCTGCCATTGCACATCGCGGCATCCGGCATATTCGTATTCCTACAACGGTTTTATCTCAAAATGATTCGGGGATAGGTGTGAAAAATGGTGTGAATTACAAAGGGAAAAAAAATTTCCTGGGCACATTTGTACCACCTTTTGCGGTATTCAATGATGATACCTTTTTGTCAACGCTTGATGAAAGAAACTGGCGGTCAGGAATTTCGGAAGCTATTAAAGTAGCGCTCATAAAAGATGCTGATTTCTTTTATTGGATTGAAGAGAAGGCTGAAAAATTAGTAGCCAGGGACAGGCAGACAATGAATGAATTAATACACCGATGTGCAGCCTTGCATTTGCAACATATCGCTTCGGGTGATCCCTTTGAATTTGGTTCCTCCAGGCCTCTGGATTTTGG
>JBBSUB010000437.1:0-2548 GCA_038235345.1 Chitinophagales bacterium | reverse complement strand
GTAGTGAATTCAATTACCTCCTGAATTATTAATTGATAACAATTCAAATTTTAGAATAGAAAAATATGAAACCTTTCTTAGATGAAAATTTTTTACTGCACAGTGAAATCGCAAAAAAGTTATATCATGAATTTGCAAAAGACCTTCCTGTAATTGATTACCACAATCATTTACCGGTAGACCAAATTGCTAATGATATCAATTTTGAAAATATAACCCAGGTCTGGCTTTATGGTGACCACTATAAATGGCGGGCAATGCGTGCCAATGGGGTAGATGAAAATTATTGCACAGGAAATAAAACTGATTTGGAAAAATTTAAAAAATGGGCAGAGACTGTTCCTTATACTTTACGGAGCCCTTTGTATCACTGGACACATCTTGAACTGCAGCGTTATTTTGATATTCATGAATTGCTTAATGAAGATAGCGCCCAAAGGATCTATGACGAATGCAGCCAAAAGCTTCAGACAAAAGAATATTCCGTAAGAAATCTGCTGCGTAAAATGAATGTAGAAGTGTTATGCACAACAGATGATCCCGTAGACAGTTTGGAACATCATAAAAAAATTAAAGAAGATGGATTTGAAATAAAAGTGCTTCCTGCTTTCAGACCGGATAATGCGATGAAGGTAGAAGATGCATCAGAATTTAAATTGTACGTGACAAAGCTGGAAAAAGCCAGTGGAATGAATATCAATTCCTATCAGGAATTTCAGGATGCTTTAAAACAACGACATGATTTTTTTGCGACGATGGGTTGTTCCGTTTCTGATCATGGATTAGAATATATTCCGGCGGAAGATTACACAAATGAGGAGATAACTGAAATATTTGAAAAGGTCATCAGTAAACAATTCATTACACAACGTGAGATAGCTCAATTCAAATCCGCCCTTTTATATCAATTAGCACTATGGGATCATGAAAAAGGATGGGTACAGCAATATCATTTGGGAGCATTGAGAAATAATAATTCACGCATGTTGGGCAAAACCGGTGCTGATGCAGGCTGTGATTCCATAGGCGACTTCTCGCAGGCAGCTTCCCTTTCAAAGTTCTTAGACAGGCTGGATTCAACAAATCAGTTGGCAAAAACTATTTTATATAATCTCAATCCTGCTGACAATGAATTAATAGCAACAATGGCAGGAAATTTTAATGACGGAAGCATCGCTGGAAAAATTCAATTCGGATCAGCCTGGTGGTTTCTCGATCAGAAAGATGGCATGACAAAACAATTGAATGCCTTATCAAACATAGGGTTATTAAGTAAAATGGTAGGAATGCTTACAGATTCCCGAAGTTTCCTTTCCTTCTCACGGCATGAATATTTCCGGAGATTATTATGCAATCTTTTTGGAGATGATATTGAAAATGGCGAGTTGCCTGATGATCTTAAATGGACAGGAAAAATTATACAGGATATATGTTATTACAATGCATTAAATTACTTTAATTTAAAATCGGATATATCTTCCTGATCATACATTTATTGAAAATCTAAAAGCCAAATTATGCCAGATTTTAATACACCTGCTACCGGTTTGACAGAAATAAATGAAAGGGTTGGAAGATATCGGTGGACTATCTGTGCGCTTCTGTTCTTTGCCACAACTATTAATTATTTAGATAGAAGTGTCATCAGTTTACTGAAACCGGATCTTGAAAAAATATTCAACTGGACAGAATCTGATTATGCAGACATTGTAATTATGTTTCAATTAGCCTATGCAGTAGGAATGTTACTGGCAGGTCGTTTCATTGATAAGGTTGGTACTAAAACCGGGTATGCTGTATCACTTATAGTTTGGAGTATTGCTTCTATCGGACATGCTGCTGTACGCAGCACTTTAGGATTTTTGGTTGCAAGGTCTTTATTAGGAATTAGTGAGGCAGGTAACTTTCCTGCGGCCATAAAAACGACCGCAGAATGGTTTCCAAAAAAGGAAAGAGCCTTGGCAACAGGAATTTTTAATTCAGGTGCGAATGTCGGCGCTATCCTGGCACCATTAACCGTTCCATTTTTGGCTGCAAAATATGGCTGGCAGGAAGCCTTTATTATTACCGGTGCATTTGGTTTTATATGGCTGATCTTCTGGTTTATTTTTTATGCTCCACCGGAAAAACAAAAGCGTCTTAAAAAACCGGAATACGATTATATCCATAGTGATCTTGACGAACAAGAACCTGCTCTTGATGCATCCGGTTCAGATTCTACAATAGGAAAAAAAGTTCCCTGGCTGACATTGCTTAAATACAATCAAACATGGGCTTTCATTCTTGGTAAATTCCTGACTGATCCGGTTTGGTGGTTTTTTCTTTTTTGGCTGCCGGCTTTTTTGCAGGCACAGTATGGTCTCACAGGAACAGACATCGCCATACCGATTGCTGTCGTTTATACTATGTCTTCTGTAGGGAGTGTTTTCGGCGGATGGCTTCCGCTCTATTTTATTAAACGCGGCTGGCCTGTGTTCAGAGCCAGGAAAACTTCCATGCTCATTTATGCTTTTTTTGTCTTGCCCGTCGTTTTTGCCCAGGTATTAGG
>JBBSUB010000436.1:0-2591 GCA_038235345.1 Chitinophagales bacterium | reverse complement strand
GTCAATTTCTTTGTGTGTGCCAACATTGCTGCAGATCTTTATCCTTATCAAAACGTTTTGTTGCTTCAGTCTGATTACCTGGTTCTGCACTTGTGGGATCAATGGGAGGCTGGCCGCCATTGGGAGAAGCAAGCACAATTTCAGCACCTGCATCTTTTAAGATATAATAAGGAGCAGCAAATTCTTCTATCCAGAAACCGGTTTTATGTCCTGTGTTTCCCAATGGGCTGTGCGATGTAAGAACGATTAATATTTTCATTTTTATTCTTTTAGCTAAGCCGTTTCTAATATTTTCTTCGGTTCCAAATATTGCTCATTGATTATTACCCCGGAGGCGAAGCGTTTTTGTAAAATGTCAAGTGGAGTATCCTTCCTTTTTCTTTCTCCGGGTATTCTGTAGGGTGTAAAGAAAATCCAGAATATTAACCCCATCCAGATAACCACCAGATAAAAAAATAATGCCAAGAATATTTTTTTTATTAAAAAAGTTTTTTTGCTATTATTTCAGGCGTTGCGGGATCAACCAATCCATAATTTTCAGAGAGCAATTTTTTATTTTGATGATGATATTTTATCCTGCGCAACAGGTGCGTGATAAGTGCTATACGAGTTGCCTTCTTGTTGTCTGCGTTTACAACAAACCAGGGAGCATGCTTGAAATTTGTTTTCAACAGCATTTCATCACGCGCATCTGAATAATCTTTCCAGTGCTTTTGTGCTACCTCATCAAGAGGGCTTATTTTCCATTGCTTCAGTGGATCTTTCCTACGGTCTTCCAGTCTGCTTTCCTGTTCCTTTTTACTTATATCAAGGTAATATTTGAGAATAATGAAACCGCCTTCAATTAATCCGTTTTCAAAGGAGGCAACTTCCGAAAAAAAAGATTTGTACTCTTTGTCGGTGCAGAAGCCCATAACTTTTTCAACACCCAAACGGTTATACCAACTCCGGTTGAATAAAACAAATTCGCCGGAGACTGGTAAATGAGCTGTATATCGTTGAAAGTACCATTGGCGTTCCTGAAAGTCGGTAGGCTTACCTAACGCCACAACTTTTGTTTCTCTTGGGCTCAGATGTTTGATAATTCTTTTTATCGCCCCGTCTTTGCCGGCTGCATCTCTTCCTTCGAGTATTACAAGAAGTTTAAGATCGGAAGCAATCACTTCCTTTTGCAACTTCACCAGCTCTATGTAGAGTTGATGCAATATTTTTTTCTTTTTAGTTTTCTTTTCTTTTTTGGTTGTGATGCCCGATTTCGTTTGCTTGTCTGTCAGTCCGTTTAAACCAATCTCCAAAAGGGTTTCCGTTTTCATTTTTTTCATTTTAAATTTTCATTGCGGCTTTATATAATCGTGGGATAGTGGCTCCGCGTTGCAGAAAAATTACCAACCGTTTTCCAAAGGTGCGCTTGCACTTTGGGGATGTTTAAATTGCGACTCATCAAATACAGAACAATCTTTAACCGCATCGGTTGAAGTGTTCACAATAACCTTGGAACTTTCCCATTGGATCTCTTTTATTGTTCCAGTTTCAATCAAGACTTATTTACCACCAACCCAGCGATGTGTATCAATCACCAGGTACATAATTTGCCATTTGTCGTCGTCGAAAATAAAATCACTTACATGGCCAAAATCTCCGTCCGATGCGTGAATATGATATCCCATAATTGTTTTTGTGCTTTTTAAATGGAGATCATCATCGCTTCTTTCATCGTTAGAATCAGCTTCCGTCAATATCTTTTTATCTATAACGGGATCATTATCCATCACTGCTGCTGAGCCACCTGCATAAAACCCTCCTCCTCCATACCTTTGCCAGGCATAGTGTCCATATAATTCGATATCCTGTTGCTGCGAAACGGGTTTATCTGTATCAACAGTCGGGCTGGTCCTTATTTGATCCTTGCTAAGATTTACGGCAAATATTCCGTGCTCTGCATCTCTTTTTTCTATGGCTTGTGGTGCGATGAGCACTTTACGGTAGAGATTGCCATTGCGGTACCGAACACCACAACAAATATTAGTAAAGAAAATAAGCTTTTACTTTTCGTGTTAAACCTCCTTATCAGAATGCCTGTATTTCTTTTTTTGGTAGTGTCTCAGTTTGAATAACAATCATCTATTTGGATGTTGCGATTCACTCCAATATGTTACATGGAATGTAGCATACTCTTCAATTCTTCCAAGGTGTTAGGTTTTATAAAGTAGCCTTGCACACCATAACTATAAGCTTTCATAATCGAACCCGATGCGGCGCTTGCAGATAAAAATATAAACGGGACGCATTTTGTTCGCAACTGCTCATCATCATGGATGATCTTTTTCAGTTCCATGCCGGGTACATTCCGCATATTAATGTCGCACAGAATAAAAAACGTTCCGTTTTCTGTTTTCTTAATGTATTCCAGAAATTTTAAGTCATCATCGAAAACGATTATTTCATTATCAATGTTCAATTCTTAAAACGCCTGTTGCATCAATTCTAAGTCGTCTTTGTCATCGTCAATAACGATAATTGGCTTTTTGTTCATTTCCGAGCAATTTGTTTTGTGGTATAAACTTATTAAAAGGCTGGCTAAGTAACTTACT
>JBBSUB010000435.1:0-2596 GCA_038235345.1 Chitinophagales bacterium | reverse complement strand
TATTTGAAATCAGCTGAAAGAAGTTTCAACTATTTAAAGGATCATTTTATTGATCCCGAAATGGGCGGCGTGTATTGGTCGGTAGATACTTTTGGAAATCCGTTAGACACGAAGAAACAAATTTATGCGCTTTCATTTGCCATCTATGGTTTAGCCGAATATTACCACGCCAGTAAAAATCAAGAAGCGTTGGATATGGCTATTTCTCTTTTTCAGGATATTGAGAAACACAGTTATGATACTGAAAATGGCGGTTACCTGGAGGCGTTAACCCGGGATTGGCAACCCATCGATGATTTACGGCTAAGTGATAAAGATGCGAACGAAAAGAAAAGCATGAATACGCATTTGCATATTTTAGAAGGGTATACCAATTTGTATCGGTACTGGCCGGATGCACATTTGAAAGAAAAAATTACTGATCTTTTAGCCATTTTTAATCAGCATATTCTCAATCATTCCACAAAGCATCTGGTGTTGTTTTTTGATGAAAAGTGGAACTCAAATTATAACATTGTTTCTTACGGCCATGACATTGAAGCCTCCTGGTTGATGTTGGAAGCGGCAGAAGTGACTGGCGACGATAAATTGGTTCATCATTTTGAGCAATTGGCTGTTGAAATCGCCTATGCTTCCGAAGAAGGAATCGATGCCGACGGTGCTATGATTTACGAACTGGAAGTGGATAAGAACCATCAAATAGCCGAAAGGCATTGGTGGGTGCAGGCCGAAGCAATGGTTGGCTTTCTGAATGCATATCAGTTAAGTAAAGAGGGAGCCTTCTTTACTCATTTTGTTTCTATTTGGAATTTTACAAAAAAGCATATTATTGACCATGAAAACGGGGAATGGTTTTGGGGTGTCCATAAAGATTTATCCCTGATGCAGGGCGAAGACAAAGCAGGATTCTGGAAATGTCCCTACCACAATAGCCGCGCGTGCATTGAAGTGATTAAACGTTTAAAAAAGATTCATTCAACATGAAATTCTATTTTACTTTTCTATTGATTTTTATCGCCTTTTCTGGCTTTGCGCAAAATCCCGATCAGTCCATCATCAATTTGTGGACGAAAAAAGATTTAAAATTTGATAGCCCAAAAACGGGCAATCCATTGTTGCCGGGCTATTATGCTGATCCATCCATTATAGAAGATAATGGAACATTTTACATTTATGCCACCAGCGATATGCCCAACTGGAACGATATTTCCAAACTGGCGGTATGGTCTTCCAAAGATTTTGTAAACTGGACGTGTGATTACCTGAACTGGCCCTCGAAAGAACAATGTGTGAGCAATACAGGAACACCTTCCGGTGTTTGGGCGCCAAGTGTTATTAAAGCACCCAATGGCAAATTTTATATGTACGTAACTGTCGGACAGGAAATTTGGGTGGGTGTTGCAGATTCACCAACAGGCCCCTGGAAAAACGCGAAAGCAGATAATACTCCTTTGCTTCGGCACAAAGAGTATTATTACGTGGAGACAATTGATGCAGAGTGTTTCGTAGATGATGACGGGCAGGTGTACCTGTATTGGGGTTCTTCAGATAGCGGTCGTGATATTGAAGGAAGATGTTTGGGTGTAAAATTGAATCCGGACATGATTTCCTTTGCTGAAATGCCCCGGGATGTTACACCTCCACATTATTTTGAGGGTCCTTACATGTTTAAAAAGAATGGGGAATATTATTTCTCTTATTCCTGGGGTAAAACCTGGGATGAGACGTACCAGGTTCGGTACGCTACCGGGCCAACACCTTACGGTCCCTGGAAAGAAGGAATGATACGCCCGATTCTTAGTACAGATGACAAGGATAATAAAATTAAATCCACCGGGCACCACACCATTCTACAATTCAAGGGTAAATATTACATCGTCTATCACCGTTTTAATACGCTGGATAAATATGACATCTCTCAAAAATTGAGACAGGTAGCTGTGGATGAATTGAATTTTAACCCGGACGGTTCTTTACAAAGAGTAGTGACAACGCATAGAGGAGTAGGCGCATTAAAACCCGTGAAGATGAAACAGAATCTTGCCTTCGGAGCAACCGTTACCAGTTCCAGCGAATTAGATACGAATGTTACCAAAGCCCAATTTGCTGTTGATGAAAATAACGGAACGCTTTGGATAGGTGGAAAATATGCACAAGAGTGGCTTCAACTCGATTTAGGTGCTGTAAAATCGTTTAATGAAGTTCAAATTTTTCCTGAATTCCCTATTAAAGCGTATCAATTCAAAATGGACATTTCAGCCGATAATATAAATTGGAACCTGGCAGATAATAAATGGGAAAATAAAAAAATCGGTTCGCCAATAATCAGCCAGGGAAAGTTTAATGCGAGATATATCCGTATTACTTTACGGAATGAACCGGCAAATTCACGTCCCGGTATTTGGGAAGTGAAAGTGTATTAATGGAGTCGCATGTGTTTTTAAAACAATTCGTGTAATTCGTGCCTAAAATTCGTGTTTAAAATCTTACTCTAAACAAATCTATGCCATGATGAAAATCAAATTTATATCGGTTGCTTTATTATTTTTCTTTTGCACAGCAACCCTTGCTCAAAAATTTAAATTGATTGATAATA
>JBBSUB010000434.1:0-2616 GCA_038235345.1 Chitinophagales bacterium | reverse complement strand
TTAGCTGTTGCTGAAAAATTATACAATCAAATCAAAGATTCCTGCGATGCTGTTGTGGCGATTACTCATTTGGCTGTAGAAGAAGATAGCGTAATCGCGCGCCGTGTTCCCGGTTTAGCCTTGATTATGGGCGGCCATGAGCACGACATGCGCTTTAAAAAAATCGGTGATGTCTATATTACCAAAGCCCATGCAAATGCAAAATCGGCCTTTGTAAATTACCTGACAATTGATGTAAAGAATAAAAAAACCACGGTTGTTCCAGAATTGAGAATGCTTGATACAACAATCGCTTTGGATCCTGCCACAGCCGCTGTTGTAAAAAAATGGATGGATATCGGGGAGAAGAATTATGAATCCCTGGGTTTTAATGCGCAAAGAATTGTTAGGAATGCAGGTGAGCCTCTTGATGGAAGGGAAGAATATATCCGGAGCGGACAAACAAACCTGACACGCATTATCGTGTCGGCGATGGAAAAAGCTGCTCCAACCGCTGACCTGGTAATATTGAATTCCGGATCCATCCGCGTAGATGATATTATTCAAATGCCCGTAACAGAATATGATATCATTCGTACGCTCCCTTATGGCGGGTCTATTATGGAAGTAGATATGAAAGGAAGCCTGGTAACACGTATTTTGGAAGCAGGTCGCAACAATGTTGGTTCCGGTGGGTTTCTACAATATTCTTCTGCCGTTAAATACAATCCCCAAACGGCCGTTTGGACATTAAAGGATTCACCGATCGATCCGCAAAAAGTATATCACATAGCCCTGGCAGATTTCTTAATGACAGGCGGTGAAGCAAATATGGCTTTTCTAAACAAAGACAATCCGGATGTGGTAAAAATCTATCCTACGCCAAAAGATCCTTCCGATTCAAGATCTGATTCGAGGTTGGCGATCATCAGGTATATTGGCCATCTTTGCACTCCTGTGGGCATCTGTAAAAACCGGGGCTTTGTATGATTGGGCAAGGGAGCTAAAAAAAAGCATAACGCAAAACACCGTTGTACCTATTTTATGTATTCTCTCACCGAATTTGTATTTGCTATTCATGCAGTAAATATAATGATTTCAAGTTTTTAGAATATCCCGGATCGTAGGAAATGATTTGTAAATTATAAGATAATGGAGGTTTTGTAATATTAAGTTGAGACAATGATAGCAGCGAATGCAGTATTATCGTTATTTGTAACCAAATGATGGAGCATTTTTAATGCATTATTCTATTCAAATAATTTGACCCCTGTCAAAAAAGCAGACTTAGCTCTTTAATGAAGCTTGGCTTTATAGTTGCTCCTCAGGAAGATAAAACACATATAATATGTCAAGCGAAAAAGCAATATTAGCCGGTGGTTGTTTCTGGGGAGTCGAAGAATTATTCAGGGAACTTCCGGGAGTACAATCCACCAGGGTAGGCTATACCGGCGGTGAAGTGAAAAATGCGACCTACCGGAATCATGGGACACATGCAGAGGGAATAGCAATCACATTTGATCCTGATCAATTATCTTACCGCAAGTTATTAGAGTTTTTCTTTAAAATTCATGATCCTACCACCAAAAACAGGCAAGGTAATGATATCGGTTTGTCCTATCGGTCAGCGATATTTTATTTAAATGAAGTACAAAAGGAAACAGCGGAAGAATTGATCAGCGAAATGAATACATCCGGTATCTGGCCGGGAAAGATTATTACAGAAATCGTTCCGGCTGGTGATTTTTGGGATGCTGAAGAAGACCACCAGGCTTATTTACAGAAACATAAAAATGGATATACATGCCATTTTGAAAGGCCGGATTGGAAATTGGTTTAAACACGAATTTTAAGAACGAATTGGGAGAGCAAACACGAATTTCAGACACGAATTGCACGAATTTTAAAAGCTGTCAGCAGTGAGCTTTGAGCCAAAATTCTAACTCCGCTCTACGACCGTTCGTGTTTTTAGCGGGTTTAAGAAAGGTTGCCAACTTTCTAAAAGTTGGCAACCTTTCTTTTGTGTATCTCTACAAATCTTTCTTCAAAACTTCCCAGACAGTTTTCGCAAGGATTTTATGGCCTTGCGCAGTTGGATGAATGCCGTCCTGTTGATTGAGTTTTGAATCGCCCGCAACATCTTTTAAGAGAAAAGGAACCAGTTCAATATTGTTTTTCTTTGCAAGCCTTGGATAGATCTCTTTAAATCCTGTTGTGTATTCCGCACCCATATTTGGTGGTATTTGCATGCCTTCCAGGATGATCTTTGCTTTTGGATATGCGGCTCTAACTTTATCAATAATGGATTGCAGGTTTTGCTCCGTTGTTGCCAATGGAATTCCCCGAAGGCCATCATTTGCTCCCAATTCCAGAACAAAAATATCAAGTGGTTGTTTTAATATCCAGGCAATGCGGCTGTTGCCACCTGATGTGGTTTCTCCGCTCACGCCGGCGTTGATTACTTTATATCGTAATTGCAGAGAATCTATTTTATCCTGAATCAATGCAGGATACGATTCAGAGGGTTCAACGCCATATCCCGCTGTAAGACTGTTTCCAAAAAATAAAATGGTTTTCGTTTTATTGGAGGAGTCAACCGGTTTATTGATGACATCTTCCTGTTTTGTTGGAGATGAT
>JBBSUB010000433.1:0-2641 GCA_038235345.1 Chitinophagales bacterium | reverse complement strand
CCTCTTTATTTTTAGGAATTTTCAACATGAACACATTTTCCATCTGATCTTCAAAACAGGTTTTAACCTTCCTAAGAATAACGCTTGCACTGGAACAAACTCCTAAATTTTATACCATTTTTAATGAATAGATTTTTAGAAAAAACATTTTTTTTCAGATCTATACTTTCAACATTAAAAGTTAGAGGCTCTTACTTTTAGGAGAATAAACTAATTATTTCCCGGATAATTTTATTCCGGAGAAAGAAGGTGGGTAATCCGGAATATTTTCTATTCCAAAATCAAAACTTTCTATATTATCCGGATCGGAATTTAGATGGCAGAAGATATTTATTGGCTTAGTTTCTGTTTATCCAACCCATACTAAATCAAACGAATCCACTATGACAGTACGATTAATTATGACCCTTATGATCTCATCCCTGATTGTTGGTTGCAAAAAAAATCCTGAAATCTCCGGCACGGCTAAAGAAGAGCGGAACCTTTCTTACGGTGAATCGCCCTTGCAAAAGATGGATATTTTATTTCCCCAAGGATATACAAAAGAGACTCCCGTGGTATTCCTGATTCATGGCGGAGGATTCATCGCCGGTGTAAAAGAAGACTTCGAAATGCAGGCACAAAAATTCCGGCAACAGAATTTTATCGTCGTTAATTTATCGCACCGCCTCATTGATACGGCTGGTTTGCTCAGAAATCCTCCCATACATCAGCTAAGCGCTATTAAGGTGAGTGATGAGGTAAAAGATATGGATGCCGCTGTGAAATATTACATGAGCCATGCTGCGGCTTATAATGCCGGCACACGTCGTATGTTTATGGCCGGACACAGTGCCGGAGCTACTTTATCCATGTTGTACGTGCAAGGAGAATTGAACAAAGATGGTCATTTAAGGGCAAGTGCCAACTGGGCCGGCTTAACGGATATGAGTATTGCCGATCCCAACATTTTAAGCAAATTAGATGCACGATGGGTCGAACTTCTCTACCGCACCACCGGAAAAATGCCGTCGGAAGAAAACGCGCTTTACTTTATGGCGATCAGTCCGTATTGGGTCTCGAATCAACAAGGAGGAATGCCGAATATTTCCATTTTCCCCGAGAATAATATCGTCTTTCAGGTGGCAGGAGAAAAGGAATATCAATATCAAACCACGAAGAATTATCACGGGCTTTTAAAGGATAAAGGAGTGGCTGAAAAATTAATTTATTACGCAGGAGAAGATCATGGATTCGGAACAAAACCGGGTAGCTGGGATAAACTGATCAAAGAAACCGCGGATTTCTTTAAGACAAATTAGAAACTCTCTTTCAGATAAAAGCCTGCCTATTTATCCTACTCAAGCGTTAAATTAATTAATTTTTTTGAAAAAAGGTCGGAACGCAGTATCCGCCTGCTCAGTTTTTTCAGGTTTTGAAATGTTAGGCGGACCATCGTTCAGGCTCCCGAATAAACGGGGTAAACCGCGGAGGAAAGCAATCCCGACCGTAAAAAATCATTCCCGGTTTTGTGTCCCTTGCGAACGATAGTTCAAATTTCCACGTTTGAAGTTTCTAGAATTCGTGTAATTCGTGCCTAAAATTCGTGTTTAAAATTCCCAAAAGAAAAAACGAAGTTTTTCTCTTCTTTCCTTCGTGCTCTTTGTGGCTTAGTGGTTAAATTCTTTATTTTGTTCCACTAATTTCTTTATGGCTTATTACCAATTCTTCTTTTAGATTACAATCAAAATCTATTCAAAAAAATTAACGTCACGTGAAATCTCAATAAATTAGCTTTACAATCCATTAGAATTTTCTATTGAAAATTCCTTTCGGAATTATTTTTGCTTCGGAGAAAGTTCGATAACGGTCTTAAGAATTTGTACCGCATGATTTCTGGTTTTACTTTTTATACTTTTAAAGCAACCATTCATTTTTAAAAAATATACACATGTCAACAGCTAATGTAAAAGCTTTCGGAACCAACGCAAAAGATGCGCCGCTGGAACCCATGAACATTCAACGCAGGGAAGTAATGCCCAAGGATGTTGAAATTGAAATTCTTTATTGTGGTGTTTGTCACAGTGATTTGCATACTACCCGCAACGATTGGGGTGGCACGGTTTACCCGGCAATTCCCGGCCATGAAATTATCGGCCGCGTAACGAAAGTGGGAAATGAAGTAACGAAAATAAAAGTGGGTGATATTGCCGGAGTTGGTTGTTTGGTGGATAGCTGCCGCACATGTGATAGTTGCCGGCAGGATTTGGAACAATATTGCCTGACCGGAAGCACCGGAACGTACAACGGTGTGGACAAACATATGGGTGGAAGAACCTTTGGTGGATATTCCCAAAGGGTAGTGGTTGATGAACATTTCGTATTGACTGTTCCCTCCAATTTAAACCTGGAAGCAGTAGCTCCCTTGCTTTGCGCAGGCATCACAACCTGGTCACCTTTACGTCACTGGAAAGTGGGAAAAGGCAGTAAAGTAGCTGTAGTTGGTTTAGGAGGATTGGGTCATATGGCTATTAAACTGGCAAAAGGTTTAGGTGCAGAAGTGAGTTTATTTACCCGTTCCGCCGGTAAAGAACAGGATGCATTAGATCTTGGTGCGGATCATGTAGTCCTTTCAACTGAAAAAGAACACATGAAAGAAGTT
>JBBSUB010000432.1:0-2668 GCA_038235345.1 Chitinophagales bacterium | reverse complement strand
TAGAATGGAAGTTGTGGATGTTTTTGACACAAGACAAAACCCGGAGAAAATTTCACGAAACTAATAAGTCTGCCGCTAACATTATGCGTATTTAAGTATTTAAGACCTTCCCCATTGTTCGGAAAATCTTCTCAAATTAAAGCAGATGAATAATAATTAAAAAACCCGATCTTTTAAGACCGTAATTTTTCCAAAGTTAAAAGGATGCAGAATCAGGTAATCAGAGTAAGGTGATACTATCAAAATAATTTCCTACGAATGAAAACTGACATGGTTTTTTTGCTAAAAGAATTTTGGCCACACTGATTTTCACAATCTAAAAAATTCCATTTTAGCAATTTATTAAAACAATAACATTTCCATTTTTATTTTTCAGATATTTTTGCGCTATTAATTAAACCTCCAGCAATGGCATTGAGAAAACACAGTCGTTTTTCTATCCTTTCGCTAACCATATTCTTTCTCTTTTTAAACGGTGTTTGCCTGGCATCTCCCGCTTTAAAATACTCCTGTGTTAATGAGCAATTTTCCCTTAGCTCATTCTTGCATACAATGGAGATAATGGAAGAAAGTTCCATTCAAATTTCTCTGTCACAAAACACTGAAAATAATCTTTCAGGAAGAATTCCGGCACCTGGTCGTTTTTTGAAAAAAGATGGAAATACCGCTGTTCTTCGATCCTTCGGAACTCAACAAAAATTTCCCCTGGTTTTCTACAACCCATTACTAAGACCCGCATATTACAGTTTACTATTCAGGTATACATTGTTTTAAAAAACTCTCTTCCTATCATATTTCTATAAGCTGCTTCAGCTATTGGAATGGGCATGTTTCTTAAGCTCATTTCCCAAAATATTTTTTGTGCCAGAAATTTCGGCACCCATAATTACATCTTTTCAAAAAATTAAAACACCCTTCAAATGAAATGTCCAAACTGTCATGAAATACTTTTAATGACTCAACGTAATAATATAGAGATTGATTATTGTGCTGCCTGCCGGGGAGTATGGCTGGACAAAGGCGAACTCGATAAAATGCTGGCATTTGCCGAAAGACCCGTTTCGACTGAAAAGCCCGATGTGTACAGAGGAAGTCAGGAACAAACTCCATATTATTCTAAGCAAAATAGTTATAATAAGCCCTACAAAAAAAAGTCATTCCTGGGTGATTTATTTGATTTTGATTAAAAACGCACACAAGGTCTTCATTTCTTAAACAGGAAAATTTGAGATGCATTTCTCTTTCTGTTTTAAATACTTTTTTCTTTAAGAACATAAGTAAAACGCTGCTCCGGTATAACCAGCGCAGAACAAAAATGGGTTTTAAATATAATTAAAAACACACTCAATAATACTTTTATGGAATTTATTTCTCCTGACTTTGCAAACCCGGCAATCTGGGTAAGTCTTCTAACACTGACCTTTTTAGAAATTGTGCTCGGAATAGACAATATTATTTTTATTTCCATAGTCGCCGGAAAATTGCCAAAACACCAACAGCAAAAGGCCCGTAACCTTGGATTACTGTTAGCAATGTTATTCAGAATAGGCCTTCTGTTATCTATATCCTGGATCATTGGATTAAAAGATCCGGTTCTGACAATCCCTTCTTTAGAGGGTATATTGGATGAGACAATAGACCTAAGCTGGAAAGACCTGATCCTGATCGCAGGTGGTTTATTCCTCATTGTGAAAAGCACATTAGAAATCAATAATAAATTTTCGCATCATGAAACATCCATCGTGAAGAAGAACAGGAAGGTTATTGGTTTTGGAAGTGTGATCTTCCAAATTATCCTGGTGGATGCTGTTTTTTCTTTTGATTCAATACTAACGGCAGTTGGTTTGGTAGATAACGTGATCATCATGATCATTGCTGTAATAATATCAATCGCTATAATGATGCTTTTTGCCGGCCCGGTAACCAGAATTATAAATACTCATCCTTCCCTTCAAATGTTGGCTCTTTCTTTCTTAGTCGTTATTGGAGTAGTGCTCATTGCAGGCGGGTTGCACCAGGAAGTAAGTAAAAGTATTATCTATTCTTGCCTTGGTTTTTCGCTCATGGTAGAATTACTGAATATCCGGTTTAGAACAAAAGCTAAAAGTGTTGAACTTAAATCAGATTTATAGTTTTAATTGATTTACTTTATCAAAAGCACCACGCTTTAAACTCCAATAAATATGAAAAAAGCCCTGATCTGTTAAGAAAAGGGCTTTTTTTATTATAAAAATAAAAGGACATTTATTTTTAAAAAACTACATGCCGGTAATACTTATCTATCCATAGAAAGATCAATGCTTTTTTCGCCTTTAGCGAACCTGTTTTGTGTGATTCGTACAGAAGCGCCCTGTTGGTATCCAATCTAACCGGCAATGCACTCACACACGGGGATTTAAAAGCGCCGGTAATCATTCGCGCTTGCGACGAGGAGGGTAAACCAGACAATTTGTTCTCCAAAATGGAGAGTCTAAAATACTCATCAACGCCGATTATATTTTTTTGCAGAATTCTAAAAAATATTGTTCCAGTGTTTTTTTTCTTTTCTATACGATTTCAAAATAAAAAAATCTGTTCAGGATGTATCTTCTTCAAAGTTCTGCTCTTACATCTGACCATTTTTTTTGAGGGAAATTTAAATTAATAGATAATCATTACAATAAGCTTT
>JBBSUB010000431.1:0-2671 GCA_038235345.1 Chitinophagales bacterium | reverse complement strand
TGGTTTTCCAAAAATTTAATCTCCGAAAAAATCTTCTTTAATAAAATCAACAAGTAGAAAATCCATAAAAAATCACTGATAGAATAATGCTGATCTAAACCGGTATCGGCGGACATTGTATTTAAAACCTTTTCTTGATTTATTAAAGGAAAGCCCTGTTTTATAAAATGGGTTTTTAATAATTTCAACAAGGCTTTAAGTTGATGAAACTTTCTTCAAAACGCTTAAGATGATATACTTTATTGATCACAGTGAACATAAGTGGCGAACATGATGATAATGATCGTCCAGATTTTTATGAATGCTCTTAAGGTAATCCAGTATGGCATTCAGCTGTTCACACAAGTCTTTTCGTAGGATCGACATTTCATCTCTGGCTTCCTCTTTTATCACCGGGTCTCTTGAATAGCTTTTTGGTTGTAACTCGGCCCATCTTTCGAATAAATCTTTCATAGTGCTTTCATAACTTCTTATGAGGATTTGAGAATTTCGATCCAATTTTGCCAGATCAATAGCTGTAATTGTTTCAACAATAATATTATCCCTATTCTTGATTTCAATCGTTTCTTGTTCCTGATGTGCCTGTACTGAATAATCCCCGGATTTTTTATCGACCTCCACATCATGGACAAATGCTTTTTGCTGAGGTACAAAATCATCTATCATTTTCAGTACATTTCCTATTGCATTTAGATTCATTGCATTAGCAATCTTTTCTGTGATATCAACCAATATTTTGTCTCTTTCTGCTTTTCCTAATTCATCAAGCGGCGTTGCAGGATTATTTGCTGATTGAATAGTAGATAGATCTGTCGTTTTAAATGCTGAATGACTAATAGCAATCCAATAAATAATTAGTTCTCCATCTTGTCGCCTTTTTAAGAGGAGGGGCAACTCCTTCTCTACAATGTAATCAGAGGCTAAGAAATTTGGAGATACCAATAAAATAGCGACCCTGCAGGAGTTTAAATTGGATGTAATTTCATCTTCCCAATTCGCTCCGGGTTGAATTTGCTTGTCGCTCCAGACCGTAACTTTCTCTCCCCTAGTATAAGGTCTTAGAAATGTCAAAATGGTATTAAGCCATTTTTCATCTTTATGACTGTAGCTGATAAATAACCCTTTTCTGAACATACATTTAATTTTTGAGCGTTTAGGTTTTATTACAGCAAACTACATCATTTTGTCAATGAACTTTGTAGTTTCCCCAAAATAAAATAGTGGAACCAATTGATTCAATCCAGGGTGGAAATTAGTTTTGTTCTAGATTGAAAAAATATTCAGTTTCTAATAACTTCTTTTTAAAACTCAACATTTAGAAATTATAAACTTCTTTTAAATCAGCTAAGGAATAGATTTCTTCTTCATTTTTTAAGAAGTCAAATGTTTGGCTGCCAGAAACCATTTTTTGAATTCCTCTTTCCAGTTCCTGCTTCTCAAAACGTTTAAAAATAAAATCAACAAAGTCTGAAATTTCTATCGCCTTATCTTCAGGAAGTTGCTCCATAATTTTAATGTTTCACTCAATAATAATTTGTCTCGTCATGGCTAAAATAGTAAATCAACTTGTTTTAAATTGAATGATTCGCAAAGATGGATAATGTTTTCTATTTGAAAAACTCATAAACTGAAGTCGTTTTATAAACGACACCGGGTTTTAAAATAGTTGTCGGAAAAGATGGTTGATTTGGTGAGTCAGGAAAATGCTGCGTCTCTAAGGCGAAGGCTGTTCTGAAATCATCTTTCAGTCCTCCTTTCATCGTGTTTTTTGATTGCATAAAATTGCCGCTATAAAATTGGAGGCCCGGTTCATCCGTCACAATTTGCATTTTAATGCCGGATTGATCTCCTTCTACAATGGCGGCTACATGCAATTTTGTTTCAGCGTTATTTAAAACGTAATTATGATCATAGCCTTTACCATTCTTTAGTTGTTGATTCTCTGTTTCTATTCTTGAACCAATGGTCACAAGTTTGCGAAAATCAAACGGAGTATTTGCAACCGGTTCTAAATTTCCGCTCGGGATGAGGGTTGAGTCAACCGGCGTGTATTTGTCGGCATTAATCATTAAAATATGCTCTTTTATGGAGCCGCTTCCTTGTCCGTTTAAATTAAAGAATGCATGATTGGTCAGGTTCACGATGGTTTTCTTATCCGTTGTAGCTTCGTAATCTATCCTTAGAGAATTATCATTGGTGACCGTATAAGTAACGGTTACATTCAAATTTCCCGGAAAGCCTTCTTCCATATCCTTGGACAAATACGTCAATTCAAGACTGCTGTCTCCAATCTGTTTGGCATCCCAAACCACATATTGAAATCCTTTTTTTCCTCCATGCAAAGTGTTCGGACCATTATTCTTAAATAGGGAATATTTTTTTCCATCCAGGGTGAATTTTCCTTTGGCGATTCTATTCCCATATCGCCCAATGGTCGCACCAAAATAGGGCTCTGTAGATTTTTTATATTGGCTTATACTATCAAAACCGATAACAACATCCGTTGGCTGTCCATTTTTATCCGGCACAATTAAACTCACCAATCTGCCGCCATAATTGGTAATGGCTGCTTCCATGCCGGACGTATTTTTAAGAATAAAAAGATCCGTTTCTTTTCCATCTATTGTTGTTCTAAAAGCATCTTTATTAGGAAGCATATTCGCTGATTTAT
>JBBSUB010000430.1:0-2710 GCA_038235345.1 Chitinophagales bacterium | reverse complement strand
TAATAAAAATCGATATTGTCATCTTCACGGTGCGCATCAAAATCAATTTTTACCTGCTTAAAAAAAGGCATCGGATATACCTGTTGAAATCCTCCATAAACCGGCGCATTTTCGGGTTGTTGAATGACCAAAACAGTATCCTTTGGCGGATGATCATATTTGGAAAAAGTGCGGTCCGGCCAGATAATGATCATGGAATCAATTTCCTTTCCTTTCCCCATTCCAATGATTTGTTTATAATCTACCGAAGACTGAAAACCCCTGCTGGGAATTACTTCACGGCTAAGAATTTGATCCCCGACATACAATTTGATCTTACTTCCAATAGCAAAAGTGTTTTTTTCTTTCCCTTTTAAAAAGATGCCCAGGTAAGAATGATCCGTGGTTTCCCTCGAATTATTCTTATAAATAAAAGCCGGGCCATTTTCATTATTGATCACGAGGTCAAGTGTGCCATCATTATTGAGATCGCCATAGGCCGCGCCGTTGGAAAATGCCTTTTGCGTAAATCCCCAATTCATGCCTTCATCTGAAAAGCGGAGGTCGCCCAAATTCCTGTAGGCCTTATTGACGACAGGTGTTTGAGGTATTTTTTTCAGCACTTCATCCACATTCTTTTTCTGCCCGGTAAGCACCATTTTCTGATAAACATCATTTGCAAAAAAGTCCATAAAATCCAGGTTGGTCACATCCCGGTTAACTCCGTTACAAATAAAAATATCATTGTATCCGTCGTTATCGGCATCAAAAAATAGCGCGCCCCAACTCCAGTCCGTGGCTTCCACACCGGCATAATTGGCTATTTCCAAAAACTTGCCATTTTTATTATTCAGTTGCAGACAGTTTTTTACATATTGATAAGAAAATCCCGATTTCAATTTACTGTTGAACAGATCAATATTATCAAAAGCGCCCATGGTTTTCAAACGATAATCATCACCGGGCAACATATCTGTCGTAATAATATCCGGGTAATCATCATTATTAATGTCTGCGATATCGGCCCCCATGGACGACATGCTCATGTGCTGCAACCAATCATCCGCTTCATCTTTAAAAGTGCCATCTTTTTGATTGATGTAGAGATAATCCCTTTCGTATGAATCATTCGAAACGTACACATCAGGCCAGCCATCGCCATTGATATCCCCGACAGAAACGCCTAAACCAAAACTGATCAAACTGCTGTGAATCCCGGCCTGCATAGTAACATCGCTAAAAAAACCATCATCATTTCGAAAAAGCCTGTTACCACCGCCCTTTAAAAAGGGAGCGACATTCCACAAAGAATCGGGAAGATCGCGCCGGTTAGCATTGTTCAAGGTATTTACCGGAATGGGACTATTATTGATCATAAAGCAATCCAAATCTCCATCGCCATCATAATCAAAAAAAGAAACCTGCGTCGTATAGCCAATAATATTTAACCCGTACTTCGCGGCAGATTCAGTAAAAGTGAGATCCTTATTATTGATGTATAATTTATTGATGCGGTTCCCGCTCTGCATGTTCCCTGAATTGCAGATAAAAATATCAAGCCAGCCATCATTATTTATATCCACAAAAACAACACCTGTGCTCCACATACTATCCTGCTTAAAACCTGAATTGGGAGTAATGTCATCAAATTTAAAATTTCCCTTATTGAAGTATAATTTATTTTCCCCCATATTGGAGGTCAACAATATATCAGGTAAGCCGTCATTATTAATATCTCCAATGGCCACGCCGCCACCATTATAAAAATTGCGAAAGAGAAAACTATTATTGATCTCCTGGTCATGTACTTCATTATTAAAGTCAATACCGGTATTGGTCATTAATGTAAACAATGAATTTTGATGCGGCGATTTGCAGGAGGCAAACAAAAAAAGAAGATAAATAAAACGAAGAAAATGTTTCATTAAAGGGATTTAAAATCAGCTTGATCAGGTTTGGTATTTAAATAAAAACGATATCAGTTCCGTTTCTCAAAGACTATTTCACTCCTAAATACATTTAGAAATGATTGGCTATAACATCAATAAATAAATTCAGTTTAATCACCCTCAATATATTACTTTTTATGATAAAAAAATTAAAAATGGTCTGACAATCTGCATGAGTCTATAACCCGTGCAGGCCGGGACGGAGGATGCGGTCAGATCAGGGCCAAAACAAAAGGCCACTTAACTTTTTTTTGTTAAATGACCTTTTATAATATCAATTATGAAGACGTTAATAACCCGGATTTTGTTTGAGGTTCGGATTAGCAAGTAATTGATCTTGTGCAATTGGAAAAAGAAGATTTCTTTCCGGATGAGCATCTGCATTTTTCAATTGCCACCCAATCAAAAATACACCGAATCTTATTAAATCCTGCCTGCGCCAACTTTCCCAATATAATTCCCTGCCTCTTTCTGCCAACAACGTCTTAGGATCAGCAACATTGGAAGGATTTGCAAGGGTTATCGTAGGTAAACTTGCTGCACCCCTGGTAATGCGCAAAGTATTTATCAGCGTTAAAGCGCCAGCTACATCCGGAGCTGCCTGCCGTAATTTAGCTTCGGCTACCATCAACAATACATCAGCATACCTGAAAATCTGCAATTGATTCCGTTGATTTCCACCACTGTAGGCACTATAATCGGGCGGATATTTTATAACACGAATACCGGCCACTTCTAACCTGTTTTTATTTGTTTCCACAAGAGCTACGTCCTTAGTAAAT
>JBBSUB010000429.1:0-2714 GCA_038235345.1 Chitinophagales bacterium | reverse complement strand
GGCTGAAATGATTATAGGAAAATCAATGGTTAATAAGTTTAAAACCCGGAACGGGTGACATTCTTGCCTTAACTAAATGACATTGGCTTAAGGCTCACGGCTCATAGCTAACTTCTATGCTTCTTCCTGGGAGAGTTTTTCATTTCTTCCAATATTTGTTGCTCTGTTTTCAATTCGGGATCCGGCATTTTTTTAATATACACTATAAATGTTTTACATACAGCTTTATTGGACAAAAGGATCGCTTTGATTGTCACCTTATCCTTCGAGAAATCCCGGGGAATCCATAAATCGTTTCCGGTAAATTTTCCATCGCTTGATACGAGGGCAACGTGCGTGGAGTCCAGAGGTAAGTAACTGCCATTAGACAATTTCCCGTCAATATTTATATAATTAAATGTTCCTTTTTTGAGGCTGTCCGTATAAAGATTGACATATATACTATCAATCTTTTGAGCTTTGGCAAAAAAGGAAGTGAAGGAGAAAAGTAAAATAAATATGTATTTCAATGATGAGATGTTTTAGATGATGTTTAGAGGAGAAAAGTTTGTATATGGTTGCATTAATGCCCTTTAACTTGGTGGAACAAGATTAAGGAATTAATTAAAAAAATGAATGATATGGCTGTTAAAATTGGATAAGAATCTTCCAGAAATGAAATATTTAGGATTTTGCACATAACTGCAAAGGATGGTTTATTCTTTTATTCTTATCAACTGACTGAAAAGCGTACCTTTTTTCTGTTGTTGATTTGTAAAATTTTTATTTGTTCTTTAAAAGAAAAATCCCATCTTTGCCCCTCAAATGAAATTAAATACTACATATAAGAGCTGGTGGCATACAATCAAATGATTGTGCCGTATAGCTGTATTTGTATTTGAAAATATAACGCCCTGGCACAAAAGCCGGGGCTTTTTTATGGTTTGAAATGAACAAAAAAACATGAGTAAAAAAATAGAATTACAAACTTCCTTCAAAAAATTATTGGCAGATGTTTATACTCCCGTAGGAATATATCTCCGTCTCCGGGACCGTTTCCGGGATACGATTCTTTTGGAAAGTACAGATTTTCATGCAGGAGAAAACAGCTATTCTTTTATCGGAATCAATGCCCTTGCCGGAATTGAAATAAGCAATTCGAAGGAAATGGAATACAAATTCCCAAATGAAGAACCAAAGAAAATTCCCATCGAAAATTCTTTGAACGTTCCTGAAGAATTATGGAAATTTATGCAGCATTTTAATATTGAAGAACCTACTGAACTTCCGATGAGTGCTGCCCAGGGATTATTTGGCTATACCAGTTATGATGGAGTTCAGTTCTTCGAAAATATTCGTCTCGATGCTCATTCAGAAAATGGTAAGACTGAAATTCCGATGATTCGGTACAGGTTATATCAATATGTTATTGCCATCAATCATTTTAAAAATGAATTATTTATTTGCGAAAATCATCTGAAGGGAATCGACAGCAATGCATCTTTGATTGAAAGTATTATTAAAAGTAAAGATGTTCCTACCTATCCTTTTTTAACTCAGGGAGAAGAAACGTCCAACTTGAAAGATGAAGAATATCTGGCTATGGTGGAAAAGGGAATTGAAAATTGTGCCAATGGAAATGTATTCCAGATCGTACTCAGCCGGAAATACCAACGGCAGTTTACAGGAGATGAATTTAATGTTTACCGGGCACTGCGAAGCATTAATCCAAGTCCGTATTTATTCTATTTTGATTATGGAGATTACCGCATTTTCGGAAGTAGCCCTGAAAGTCAGTTAGTTGTAAAAAACAACCAGGCTATCGTTCACCCGATCGCCGGAACTTTCAGGCGCACGGGTAATGATGAAACAGATGAGCAGTCCGCCGCAAATTTGTTAAAAGATAAAAAAGAAAATGCCGAACACGTGATGTTAGTGGATTTGGCAAGAAATGATCTCAGCCGTTCCTGTACCAAGGTAGAAGTAAGCAGGTACTGTGAAGTGCAATACTTCTCGCATGTGATCCATTTAGTGAGTGAGGTGCGGGGTAAAGTAGCTGAAGGAGCAAATCCATTTCATTTACTGGCAGATGTATTTCCGGCAGGAACCTTAAGTGGTGCCCCAAAGTATAAAGCAATGCAATTGATTAATGAATTTGAAAAAGAAAGCCGCGGTTATTATGGAGGTTGTATCGGGTTTGTCGGGTTTAACGGAAGTATAAACCAGGCGATCATGATCCGTACATTTTTAAGCAAGTATAATTGCCTGACATACCAGGCCGGAGCCGGCGTAACGATTTCGTCTGTACCTGCCAGTGAGTTGCAGGAAGTAAAGAATAAACTAAATGCCTTAACCGCCGCCGTGGAAGCTGCGGAAAAGATTTAAAACCTGACACCTGAAACCTGAAACCTGACACCCGATACCTGATACCTGATACCTGAAACCTGAAACCTAACACCTAACACCTAACACCTAATAATGAAAATATTAATCTTCGACAATTACGATTCCTTCACCTACAACCTTGTGCATATGGTGGAAAAGTTAATTAATGGTAAGGTAGATGTTTACCGAAATGATAAAATTTCACTGGGAAAAGTAAATGAGTACGATAAAATCATTCTCTCTCCCGGGCCCGGATTACCTGTGGATTCCGGATTATTGATTCCTCTAATTAAAGAGTATGCTTCTTCGAAATCCATCCTCGGCGTTTGTTTAGGGCAACAGGCTATCGC
>JBBSUB010000428.1:0-2725 GCA_038235345.1 Chitinophagales bacterium | reverse complement strand
TTACCTGGCATAGTTAGATTTTAGATATTCTCATTTTTTAATTGATTCAAAGATCCATCCCTGTTGCAAAAGATACATTTTAAAAAGAAGATAATCCTACGAATGTTTTATGATCTTCTCCTTATCGTTTATTTTTTATCCCTAAAATTTCAAAGTTCCTGCTAACGCTTTCTCCTTGCTCATCCACAATGGTCAAAGTATGTTTTCCATCTGAAGGGCTTAAAGCCACCTGGTGATAATTGGTTGTTTCGCCAATATATTCCCTGTCCAAATGCCAGAAAAGTTTGCTGCCCGGTTTTCGATGTGTCGCAGTAAAAACGGTCTTACCACGCTCCCCGTTTATTTCCAGGGGAACATAAATCTTCGCATTCTGCTGCGGATAAATAACCTCCATTTGCCTGGTACTATTGCCTACTTCGCAACCCGGTGCAAAAGGCGGAAGGACTTTGTAATCATGATTTTTTTGTTTGTAATACCATTCCATTGTCGGGGGCAAAACAAACCAACTTTGATGCACCATGTTTCCCGGTGATTCGCAACTTTCATTGACGCGGAATGTACTTGTTCTATCCAGGTGAATGATTTGATGATACGGACATAAAGCTGCCTTAAATCCATTTTCAGAAACCATGACTGTATCCTCTTCTGCACAATCGATATTTGCCCGAAACCCGCTTTGCCTGCATACAGGGATGAAAGAGAAATTATTTTGGGGCGATGAAAACCATTTTGATGCCGGCAGTGTTTTAAAAATATCAAACATGATCGGCGCGGCAGTCTGCACGCCAATTAATCCCGCTCTTCCTTCGCCATCTGTATTTCCTACCCAAACCGCTACTACATATTTCGGCGTGATTCCGATCGCCCATGCATCTCTGAAACCAAAGCTGGTTCCGGTTTTCCAGGCGATTCTTTGGGAGGAAGTGAATTGTTGCCATAACCCTTCTTCTCCCGGCCGCATCACTTCTTCCATGGCCTGGAAAGTAAACCAGGTAGAGGTTGCATCAAGCGAATTGATCTGTTCATTTGATTCCTGTTTTTCTTTTTTTACATCGTCCGAAAAAAAATAATTAGGTGGATGAAAATCTTTTTTCAAAGCTCTTCCCTTGTTTTCAACCTGGTGATTTAAGGTGCGCGCCATACCGGAATAAATTCCTGCCAGATCCCACATAGTTACCTCACTTCCACCCAATATCAGAGAGAGGCCATAATTATCTGCCGGCCGGTTGAGTGTTGTCATACCAAGCTGTTTCAGCAGATCATAAAACCGGGCATATTTATATTGCTGTAAAAGTTTTACCGCCGGTATATTCAGTGAGCGGGAGAGCGCCATGGAAGCGGATACAGCTCCATCATATAACCGGTCGTAATTCTGTGGCGTATAGCCACCAATTTGCGTGGGTACATCTACCATAAGAGAGTTTGGCAGAATCATTCCCTCCGTTAATGCAGCAGCGTATAAGATCGGTTTTAAGGTACTTCCCGGACTGCGTGGCGCTTTGATGACATCCACAGCGCTTTCAAGATCGGCATTTTCCGGTTTGTAAATATTGCCCACATAAGCCAGCGCGTCTCCCGTAGAAACATCCAGGATTAATGCACAGGCATTATTAATACTATTGGCTTTTAATGCACCATGATGATTCTCTAAAATATCTACAACATTCTTTTGAATTTTTTCATCCACGGTCGTTTTTATTTTTGTGAGGTTTAAACCATTCGACGGATTTTCACTTTTAAACCGTTGCAAAAGATGTGGTGCCCATTGCGGTAAGGGGAGGGGATTGCCGGGTAATGGTTCCAGTTTAGCCAGGTCACACGTGGAGGAATCGATCAATTTATCATTCAATAATTCATCTAGTAAACGATTCCGTTTTTTTTCTAAAGTCGCCCTGTTCTTTCCCGGATGAACAAGAGAAGGAGCATTTGGTAAAACGGATAAAGCAGCCATTTCACCCCAGCTAAGCATTTCCGCTTTTCGGCCGTAATAGCGCCAGGCGGCAGCTTTCAGGCCAATGACATTTCCGCCAAAAGGAGCATTAGCTGCATACAGGTTTAAAATTTCTTCTTTAGAAGATATTGTTTCCAACCGAATGGCCATCGCACTCTCCAACAATTTATTCCAGATATTCCGTGATTTCTGTGGCCGGCTCAACCGGATGACCTGCATAGTGAGCGTGCTTCCACCCTGCACTATTTTTTTGCTCCGGATATTTTTGACCATGGCCCGTCCAAAGGCAATAATATCCACGCCGGGATGCATGTAAAATCGCTTGTCTTCAAAAGTAGTAATGCATTTTATAAATTTTTCAGGTATTATTTCATCCTCCGGAAACCGCCATTGTCCATCAGAAGCAATCGAGGCATTTAGAAGAATTCCGTTACGGTCTTCGATCACATAACTGGTCGGACTATTAAATAATTTGGCAGGTGCGCTAAGCCAGAACCAACCCAGGATAAGGGGTATTATAAGAAGTGGAATTTTTATTTTTAAGGGTGTCTTTGACATAGAAGTTTACAAAGTACGGAAGTTTGGGAAAAAGAAAGAAGGCGATGTTTTTTGAACTTCTTTTCATATCTAACGGGGGTGTTATTATCTAAAGACTTCGCGGTTGCCTTTCTTTATAGACTGGACAAATTGAAAGAGATGATTCCAACGTATACAATATCCCAGATAAATGATAAAGATTTAGAACAAAAGATCAGGGCAGGAATAAGTGGTCTA
>JBBSUB010000427.1:0-2737 GCA_038235345.1 Chitinophagales bacterium | reverse complement strand
GGCAAAACAGATTCGATCGAACTCCCGGTGGAAATCTGGCAGCGTGGCGGTGAATGGACTTTTCTGTATCCATCCACTTCTATCATTAAAACTGTCACGATAGATCCCAACCATGATTACCCGGATATCAATCCTTCCAACAACACGTTTTCAGGCGTGCCTTTGAAGTCCGTACCAGCGGGTTTAACTGCAATGGATGTGATCAATCAATATATAAAAGCGATTGGCGGAAAAGAGAAGATTGATGCGATCAAGGATTTTTCCTATACAGCAAAAGGAGTTGTGCAGGGCCAGGAAATAGATTTGGTGAATAAATACAAAGCGCCGGACAAAATGTTGCTAGCCATCACCTTACCATCCTCCAATACGGTGATCCAAAAACAATTAATTAACGGTGATAGCGTGAGCCTGAGTGCCATGGGAACAACACAGAATCCTGATGCATCAGCTCAAAAACGCATCATACAATCTGCCATACCCATTCCCGAAGTTCGATATGCAACATTGGGCACTCCAATATCTTTGGTACCTACAATAGCTAGAATTGATGGCAAAGATGCTTATGGCGTTGAGTTATCCGGCGAAGGAAGGTCCACCCAGGAATTTTTTGATGTGGAAACCGGTTTAAAAATGAAGACGGTTATTAATGCAGCCTCCGGACCCCAAACAACAACCTATGGTGATTATAGAGAAGTAAATGGCATTAAATTTCCCTTTCTAATTAATGTTTTATCCCAGTTTGATATTACGTTTAAAGTGATTGATTTGAAAGTGAATAGCGGAGTGAAGGATGAGGAGTTTAGGTAGAATGTCTGGACTATGATTTTTTTTGATTAAGAAGATTGTCTGAAGTATGATTCTTTTGATTTGTATGATTTTTATGATTTTAAAATTGCAAATTGACTTATTCACAAAAATCATATCAATCACATAACTCATGGTTCAGACAAAATCTTTTGTAAAAAGTCTTTTGAAGCGATCTTCTAATAACTTTTTATACAACGCTTTAAATTGATCATTCAGGAAACTATTTTCGATCATCCCAAGCCACTTCACTTTATTACTTTCCATTTTTTCAAAAATATTGTTTTGCTGTTTTGGATCTAAATTAACAGTATTGAAAATGGAGATAAAATCTGACTTTTTTATTTTTTCCTTCTTCCCGTTTAAGGTTAATGCCATTTCTTCATCATCACCAGGATTTACTAAAGCAGTTGCTACCAGATCATAGGCCGGAGACAATACCATTCCCAAACCTGATTGTTGAATAAGAGAGAAGTTTTTCAAATGCATATCAGCATTTCCGGTCAAAAAGGAAAAAACCAAAAGTTCAAAAAAATTGACCAAGTCCAGGCCAGGAGTTGATGAGAATTTTAAAATAGCTTTTGCTATCTGCTCATAACTTCCACGATATTTATCTTCTGTTAACCTTTTCGTTAACTGACACATATCTTCCATGTGTAATTTCCCGTTTCGTACCCGATCAATTCTTTTGGTGATATAAGCAAGATTCCCTGATGCTAATGGTATCAGGCTATGCGGTACAACTTTAATTTTTGCAATTCTTGCCAAATGCATTGTAAGATCTTCTACTTCAGGCAAATGCGGGTAATTAATAGTTGGAGGTTTTAATATAAATCCTCCCCACAACCCTACAATTGTAAACTTTTTGAAGAGCTGCTCCTCGTTACCTTTGGTAAGATGGAGGGAAATCTTGGGTTGCACTCCCGTAACGGCTGTATGGGTTTTAATAACTTCTTTGGCAAGAAGTCCTAATTCTTCTTCTGAATAATTTAAAACGGGAGGTACCGTTTGGTCGAAAAACTTTTTACTACAGGCAGGATGAAATTCTTTCTCCGCCCTTCCCAAAGGCTTATAACAATATAGGCATTTACTTATCATTGAGTCTTTTCATTAACCGGAATAATACTAACAGCACCAATGCAATCCTTACAACAGACCATCAACAGCGCCATCCGGTCTCTGTGATTTATTTTCCAATTCTTTTCTGCAATATCTAATAGCCACCCTTCGGGTATCAATCCATCAAAAAATGGAAACAATACTTTATCATGGAAAGCTTCCTCCTGTAATGGAAGTGTCAGACTTATCGCTTGTGGCGATTCCGATATAAGATATAATGGCTCATACACAAAATGATAACCCTCATCATCCTGTGTGAGCCACCCTGCTGTTTTATCGTGCATTAATACTTTTGCCTTTCTCAATTCAGTATTTTATTAAGCATTAAAAATTTCGTTTTTGCTCAACAGGGCCCATCTCATAACCAAACAATTGTAGCACCTGGTTTACTTTATCCAATCGAAGAGTTTCCTTTCCTTGTTCCAGTTCACGAAGAAAACGTAAACCTACACCAGCTTTTTCCGCCAATTCAGGTTGAGTCAATTTTACCAGATCTCTTTTTGATTTTACAAATTCAGACAAATTCATAATGATACCCTTTAGGGTGTAAATGTAAGAAATAAAACAGATTATATACCTTATCGGGTATAAAAGTTCCAAATTACACTAATTTATACCCTATAGGGTGCAAATTTAGAAAATCCTTCCGTTGAGAATAAAGAAAACTTAAGCTTTGGAAAGTTGTCACACCTCTCCCCTATTTCCCAATACAAAACTTACTAAAAATATAATCCAACCGATCCTCATTCGTGATCTCGCCGGTGATCTCACCTAAGAAATGCAGACAACGGTTGATGTCGATGGAAAGCAGATC
>JBBSUB010000426.1:0-2765 GCA_038235345.1 Chitinophagales bacterium | reverse complement strand
ATAATTAATCGCTTCTGATTCAGAAATATTTTTCCCGTTTTTAGAAACCCGCAGAACCAGTTCACTTTGGGCATATAGCCGGTTATCCTCAAAACCAGGGTAATTAAATTCAGTACCGGATAATAATGCGGAGGATGGTTTGATAAAAATATCCGGGGCGGAGAATACATAGTTCTCTCTTTCCCGTTTATTCGTAAAGTAATTTTGTTCTATGCAAAAAATATTCATCCGGCAAAAATAGGAAACATTAAAGAATGCTAACAGTTTAACTCCTGGTATAATAACTGATTAAATCATTGAAATAATTTTCCTGCTTTTGCAAAATAGCCCCGGATAACAAAGGAGCTTTTACTCCTTTTCCTATTTGCAATTCCTCATTGACAATCACCCGTGCTTCATCCCAATACTCTTCATCAATAAAGGATTGAAGTGTTTTCGCACCTCCTTCTACCAGTATACTCTGAACGTTCATTTCCCATAAGGAATGTAGAATGGATTTAAGCGAATGGGGCTGGTTATTTTTTATATAAACAATATTATTACGCTCTTCGTTCTTTTGATCATTAAAAATAATCGTGTACGCTTTATCTCTAAATATCCGGTGAGTTTCGGGTACCTCTAAATTCCTGTCCAGCAAAATTCTTTTTGGATTTTTTCCGGGCCACAAACGCGTAGTAAGAACAGGATCATCCTGCAAGGCTGTATTTGTTCCTACCAGGATCGAAGCCTCTTCACTGCGCCATTTATGCACCAGCCTGTTTGTATATTGATTGCTTAAAAAAATACGCTCTTCCGTTCCTGACCCAATAAAACCATCCAGGCTTTGCGCCCATTTCAAAATAATAAACGGGCGTTTTTTTTCATGAAATGTAAAAAAACGTTTATTCAATTCACGGCATTCAGGTTCAAGAATACCTGACTGAACTTCTATACCTGCATCCTGCATGCGTTTAATGCCCCTTCCTGCCACTTCTTCGTTTATGTCAACACAGCCAACAACTACTTCCTTAACCTTCATTTTGATAAGCAAATCAGCACATGGCGGCGTTTTGTCAAAATGAGAACAAGGTTCAAGCGATACATACATTGTGCTTTGAGGGATCAATTTTCTATCTTCTTCTTTTACACTATTCAAGCAATTTACCTCAGCATGCCCCTGTCCATAATGCTCATGATATCCCTCACCTATAATCCGTTCGTTATAAACTAAAACAGCCCCCACCAAAGGATTTGGAGCTGTATTACCCATTCCCAGACCTGCAAGTTGCAGGCACCTCTTCATAAAATGCTCTTCCATCAAATCTTTAATTTTAATATTGCTCCACAAAATAATTAAGTTTGTGTAAATGACAACATTACAAGAATATAATGATTTTCGCCAGGCATTAGCTACGATTTATAGTAGATCCGAAGCAGAGCATATAACCGATTGGGTATTTGAACAGGTGACCGGAAAGAAAAAGCTTGAAAGACGTGGACTAAAAGCAGGTGATCTTTCTCCTGACCAGCTTCTTTTGCTAAAAAATCACCTTAGTCAATTAGAAAGTCACACTCCAGTACAATATGTATTGGGCGAAGCATGGTTTTATAAAAGAAAGTTCCTTGTAAACAAGCATGTGCTTATTCCCCGACCGGAAACAGAGGAACTCGTAGAATGGATTATACAGGAGATTAAACAGAGAGAGAATTCCGGATCTTGTACTATCCTGGATATCGGAACGGGAAGTGGATGTATTCCTATATCCATAAAGAAAGAAATTCCTGGATGCATCGTAAGTGCCCTGGACGTGAGCGAAGAAGCATTAGTGGTAGCAAAAAGAAATGCGACAGACAACCAGGCTGACGTTCATTTTTTGGAGCTTAATTTTTTGGATGAACAAGAATGGGAAACACTTTCAAACTTTGATATAATAGTCAGTAACCCACCTTATATTCCCCTCACCGAAAAGGGGATGTTAGACAAGAACGTCACAGATTTTGAGCCATCCATAGCCTTATTTGTAGAAGATGGTAATCCTTTTATATTTTATATAAAGATTGTCAGGTTTGCAAAAAAACATTTATCTCCCGGCGGAAGATTGTTTGTAGAAGTGCATGAAGATTTTGCGGGTGATGTGAAAACCATTTTTGAAAACTCCGGATTTGTTGCCACAATAAAAAAAGATATTTACGGAAAAGAAAGAATGGTCGGGGCTCAGTTGTAAGGTGACCATTTAATTCATTTGAACTTAAAACGTTTCGCCCTAAAAGACGATAGTAATCAGGAAGTCACCTTCCGGAGAATTTAGTTCAAATAAACCGGGAAAAATTTGCCCCGGAGAAGTCAATAGAAAAATTTATTTATTGCTTACGGAAGCAGAAGTAGTAGCACCTAATTTTTTAGCTACCTGCATAATACGAACAATATCTCCCCAATTTACCAATGAATCTGCATTGATCACGATAGCCGGTTTCGTAAGGCTATCGGTTACAGGCAGATGGCTTCTTAACATTGGTTCCAGGGAATCAAAAGGTACCCGTTGTTGGCCAATAAAAATTGCTTTATCCTTGTCAATGCTCACGATTACGCTTTGCTTTGCCTTCGCATCACTCGATGCACGTGGATTATTTACTTTGATCACATTTGGATTAGCCATAGTTGATATGATCAAAAAGAAAAACATCAGGATAAAGAGAATATCATTCAATGGCCCTGTATCCAGTTCCGTTTCATCACTTTTAAATTTCCTTCTTATACTCATTGGGTTGGGTGTTGGGTATTAGGT
>JBBSUB010000425.1:0-2833 GCA_038235345.1 Chitinophagales bacterium | reverse complement strand
TTTTATAGTTTAAAAATGAAGGAATAATAGAGTTTTTCTGTCATTTTCAATAAAAATAAAAACATTTTTTGAGAAAGATTATTTATAGGTGACCGAAAAATACCCTTCTGTCAAATTTGCCTTTTTACTACCAATCAATTCTGTTGCATCAAAATTAAAATTACCCTTAATCCGTTTAGTTGTAACATTATGCTCGAGTATCGTAATCTTACCTGTAGAAGCCGCTAGGTAGGTGGTGGAAGTAGGGTTATATTGCCCAATAAAATCAGTTCCGAACGGAATAAAATCATAAGTACCTGTTTTTACATTTGACGGCATCGAAAGACCGACAGTTTTACCCACAGACTGGTCATTCACCGTGATGGAAATCATATTGAACAAATTAAAAGATGAAATAGAATAGACGGAAAAAGCAGTCCCATCTACCTTTACCCTGAATGTATCTTTTGCACTTGCCTGGGGTATAGGCTGGGTTTCATAAGGAATATCCTTAAAAACACCTTCTGTAATTTTCTTTTGTTTCATATCCAACTGCCTGAAAACATTCATTGAGAACTTTCCACTGATCGTTTTTTTGTTTTTATCAATTGACGTAATGGATAATGTACCTCCGGATTGGTCAGGTTGATTACCCTGATTTGTGGCATAAGAAAATTCAAAACCCCTGGCATAGGCTCCAAGATTCGTAGCACTTCCTATATTGAGGGAATAAACATGAACCCCTGAATCTGCCACTGTCAAAACGATATTTTCACCTGTATTTGCAATACCTGTTATTCCTATAACGCCCATAGAAATGGAAGCAGATGAGCCTTTATCTGCTATAAATTTCACACCATCTATAGTAGCCGTAAAACTTCCTGTAACACCAGGTAAGTTGGGAAGAGTGATCAATGAAGAATCCACATCATCTATAAAGAATTCTTTCTGGCAGGAAGAGTTTCCAAAAGATACAGCCAGGATAAATAAAAATCCAACAATATATTTCATAGGTATTATTTTAAAAAGTTCAAACTAAATTATAATAAAATTTGAAATTCAGGAAAGAATAATCATATTCCCTGAAATTCACTTATCCACAGTACTGAATAACTTTACACCGTGTTCTTAACGGCCTGGTTTGTTATTTGTTGGATAATTTTAAAAAAACAGATGCAAACCAGATCAAAAAACATTCATGTGCAAATGCCCGATGAAAGAATACTCGAGGTATTTTATTATTGTAATGATTCAAAAATTCCGGAATCCGAGATAGGAAAGTTCACCAAACTATTTATTCAGTTGGATGATTGTATCACCACCATCAAAATTGAAAAATCCATCTGCCAAAACACAAAAGAACTGGAACATATCGTTCAAAGAAAAGTGATTAATGAACGGGGGCATTTATTGTTGATTAGGTTTTAGGTTTTAGGTTTCAGGTTTCAGGTTTCAGGTATTAGGTACTAGGTATTAGGAAAGTAGAAATTTTCAGCCACTTCTCACTTTTTAAATTCCTACAACATCCTACCTTTAACCTACGTCCTACCACCTACCACCACCTACCACCTACCACCTAAACCTACTACCTATCACCTACCACCTCTTCCTCCAGGCATTCTTCCAACTCTTCCATCATTTTCACACTTCCTATATAAAATGGTGTGCGTTCATGAAGTTCGGTGGGTTTCTTATCCAAAATCCTTTGCACTCCATCAGTGGCCTTTCCTCCCGCTATTTCCATTATAAAAGCAAAAGGATTACACTCATACAGAAGACGTAATTTCCCCTTTGGCTTGTCTGTTGTACCCGGATACATGAATATTCCCCCCTTGATCAAATTCCGGTGTACATCACTCACCATACTTCCGATATAGCGCTGTGTATACGGGCCGCCGTTACCCTTATTTTTATGCTGGCATTTATCTATATACTTTTTCACCTGGGGACTATAACCAAAAAAGTTTCCGTGATTCACCGAATAAATTTTTCCATCTTCGGGGCATTTGATATCCGGATGGCTCAAACTAAATTCCCCAATTGACTGGTCTAAGGTAAATCCGTTTACACCCCTTTTAGTAGCATAAACCAAAATAGTGGATGAGCCGTAAATTATATAGCCGGCGGCAACCTGATTTTTCCCCGGTTGAAGAAAATCTTCAATAGTAACCGGTGTTCCCGGTTTCGTAACCCGACGATAAACACTAAATATAGTTCCAATGGATACATTCACATCTATATTGCTACTACCGTCCAAAGGATCATACATACAAATATATTTTGCCTGGTTGCTGATCTCATCATCAAATACAAGCATTTCATCCAATTCTTCACTGGCAATACCGGCACAACTTATACCATGCCTTAATACTCCTGTAAACTGATTATTGGCAAATTCATCCATCTTTTTCACCTCTTCGCCTTGTACGTTGATATCACCGGTATCACCTAATATATCCACCAGGCCGGCTTTATTTACTTCCACGTTCACTCTTTTTGCTGCGAGCCCAATATCTCTTAATAATCCGGCAAGCTCACCCGTTGCTTCGGGAAAAGTCCGCATTTCTTTGATCGTAAATTCATCCAAGGTTAAAATTTCCCGGTTAACTTGTATCATGAAGTATTTATTATGTTTAAAACAAAAATAGGGAATTAGCCTATTAAAAAACAATCCTGATCTAATAGAAAATATTTAATGAAGGAGCAAAAAATTCTTTTCTTTTGAGATTTTAAAACAGGAAATCCAAAATAATTCATATCTGTCTAAAAATAGTCGCTTTTACTCAAGTTCTTTTTTACTGCCTGTGAATATTTTATTTATTCTAAAAAAACCTTTTTTACTTTGTCTCATAAA
>JBBSUB010000424.1:0-2840 GCA_038235345.1 Chitinophagales bacterium | reverse complement strand
TTAATGACCGCCTCGTCCGTAAGAAATTCAAGATTTTCTTTGATAAAGATTTTCATAAACCAAATTCCCGGATTGAACCAATAGAAAATACCACTCAATTGCGACAGCAAAATATCCACGGTATGCCATTGTTTTACATGGATCTTCTCATGCTCCATAATCACTTTTAAACCCGCATCTTCATGCAAAGCAGGATTAAGATAGATAGTTTGCCAAAAGGTAAACGGGTAAATTTTTTCATTCAACACACGCACTTTTTTTCCAAGATCAGGAGACTGAACGGACCTTGAATGAATTTTGCGTAAGGAAAGCAATTGCAGTATGAAACGAACAGACATGACCATCATTCCTGCATAAAAAACCCAGAGAAGCATGTTCCAGACAAAACCCGGGTTTGCTAACTCATGCAGGTTTGTCGCGGGTACATATTGAATCCAGTTTGTGTCAATACTTTTTTGGGAATAGAATACCGCTGTCAGATCTATGAACGGATAAACCGATGAGAATAAAAGGCCACACAACAGATAAAACCGGTTGACTATATAAAAAGTAAGGTTGCGCAAAACCAAATAATAAGCGATTGCAAACAGCAACAAAACGCCATTGACTTTTACAAGATAAAGAATGAGTGGGGTCATGATGATTATTTTTTTGGATCTTCAATCATTTGAATGATTTCCTTTAATTCACTGGCACTGATCTTTTTTTCATTGGCAAAAAACGCGACTAACTCCTTGTATGAATTCTGGAAATAGTCATTGACAATAGTACCCATAAACTTTTTCTTATAAGCATCTTCCCTGATTTTTGCTTTATATCTCCAGGCATTTGCAAACTTTTCACTTTTCAGATAGCCTTTCTTTTCCAGGTTTTTAATGGTGGAAGCTAAGGTGGTATAAGCAGGTTTAGGGTCAGGCATAAGTTCCTGGAAATCTTTAATAAATCCGGGTCCTGCCTGCCAGACGGCTAGCATTGCTTCTTCTTCCTGTGGAGTGAGTTTTTCCATAATCTACGATTGTTTCGTAAATGTACGGAATGTATTTAAGAATGAGGTAAAGTTTCCTCATTCCGAACTTTATGAGCAAAAATAATTATTTTAAAAAATTAGGCATATTGATGATCAGGAATAAGTCGAAAGCAGTCTATGTTTGAAGGCGTAACGCCTTTGTGAGCTATCTGCGGTCAGACATAAGATTTGAGTTAGCAAAAAAACATCCTGGATTTTTATAATTTGAGATTAGCAGATTTTTTAAGCTTGGTTGGTTTTAAGCGGGAGAATATTGATTCGCCCTTTACCCTTTATTCCGTTAAAAAAAACAAGTGAATAAATCTGTCTGCCAAAGATGAGAACCCAATAGACTGAACGACAGATGAACGACTAAATTAATTCTATAAACGCATAAAAATATACGTAATTTTACGCTCGTAAATATCCAATTTCTTTGATCCTCTTTTGAATTCATTATCTGGTTGAAATAGTTTCTTGCAAATAGAAAACATGTTTTATATGCCAGTTAACACCGAAGACCAACAGAGATTTTCACTCCTCCAAAAATATCCCTTAACAGGCCGTTGCCAGGGTATGTTTGCCTTTTTCAGTGAACCTGAAATATTTCTACAATCTTTACTTCCGCAGGAACTGGAATTAGCTCCTCAGTCCTACACGCCCCCCGGACAACATCCATTGTTGATCATGTTCAATAATACCTGGTTAACCACGAATGCAAATCTTGAAAGAATTGCTGCGTCACCGAACTTCGGACTAAATCTGAATTATTACGAATTCATTGTGATGCTGCCCTATGTGCAGTTCAAAGAATCCGAACTCCCTAACGATGGACCATATTGTTATTTGCCGGTTTTATATTTAAATAGCCTGGCAGCAGTTTTAGGCGGAAGACTTTTTTGGGAATTTAATAAGGAGATGGCGGACTTTTCCGTTCAGCCCGGCGATTTTACCGTTTCAAAATTACTTTCCCGGACGAAATTAGTTTCCGGGATAACAACATTAACCGGGTCAAGAGAACCGGGTAAATCAATTGCCAATTTCAGGGAAATAACACCCATACTACACTTGCCGGTCATTGAACATGGACCGTACGGGTATGTAAGTTCTATTTATAAGATATTATTGGATAATACAGATATTACTCCTGCCGAAATTGAAATGAATAATTTCTCATCTACTTTTTTACCTCCCGGCGTTACCAATTCTCCGCCAATTACAAAAAACCCTTTAGGAGCATTTTTAATGGATTATGATTGGGAACTTTCTTATATAAAATTTATAAAATTCTAGGTATATGCCCGTGCAAAAAATAGCCGTACTGGGAGGAGGAATGGGATCCCTGACTTCAGTCTATCAATTAACGAGAGATCCCGACTGGAAAAACAAATATGATATTACTGTGTATCAAATGGGTTGGAGATTAGGGGGAAAAGGCGCTAGCGGACGCAACATATCCATGGGCGATAGAATTGAGGAGCACGGCCTCCATTTGTGGTTTGGATTTTATGATAACGCGTTTAAAGTTATTCAAGACGTTTATGAAGATAATAACCGTCCGCCAGGCACGCCATTATCCACCTGGCAGGAAGCCTTCACAGGCTATGATTTTATTTGCCTTGAGGAATTAATAAATGGAGAATGGTTACATTGGCCCTTTAAAATAAGCCCAAATAAACTCATACCCGGAGATAATAATCTGCCTCCAACCATCGAAGGATATATTGTCCGAATTGTAGACTGGCTTTGTCAACAGCATCAAGATTTTATCCAAAAAACAACACCGGAAGTTAAGACAAAGTTGATAGCACATAATAATATTATTGAATCTTTC
>JBBSUB010000423.1:0-2881 GCA_038235345.1 Chitinophagales bacterium | reverse complement strand
CGGCCCGTTCTTGTAGTAATTTTAAAAGCAAATTGTTTATTTTATTCAGGAATTTTAGTGTTAGGAGAACTTAATAGGCCATAATTTAGTAACGGGGGACAACAAGCCGGAGGCTTTTTTAACTGAACCATTCAATGCGAAGCTTTCAACCTGAAACCCTGATACCTGAAACCTGAAACCTAATCCAATATTTCCTTGTATTTTTGTTCTCTAAAATATTTAATATTGATTGAGAAAAAAGTAGATTATAGTGTTCCTATCAATGCAGTCCTGGTGGGTTTGATCCAACAAGGGCAAACGGAGCAGTCAGAAAGAGAATATTTGGATGAATTAGCTTTCCTGGCTGAAACTGCCGGTGCCACTACCATTAAAATATTCATGCAAAGACTGGAACATCCGGACAGCAGAACGTTTGTCGGGAAAGGAAAGTTGGAGGAAATCAGGCTATATGTAGAAAGAAAACCAGTTGACCTGGTTATTTTCGACGATGAACTCTCCGGTTCCCAAATAAATAATATTGAAAAAGTACTAAAAGTCTCTACAATAGACCGAAGTGACCTGATCCTGGATATTTTTGCAGCCAGGGCGCAAACTGCCCAGGCAAGAGTTCAGGTAGAATTAGCACAATACCAATATATTTTACCCCGCCTTAGAGGGATGTGGAAACACCTTGAAAGACAGGAAGGAGCCATTGGTTCAAGAGGTCCGGGAGAGAAGGAAATTGAAACTGATAGACGGATCATCAAGGATAAGATCACCTTTTTGCGCAAGCGTCTAAAGGAAATAGATCAGCAGGCATTTACTCAACGAAAAGATAGAGGAGAATTTGTACGCGTAGCCCTTGTAGGTTATACGAATGTAGGTAAATCCACCATCATGAATATCCTGAGTAAAAGTGATGTATTTGCGGAAAATAAATTATTTGCCACGCTGGATACCACTACCCGCAAAGTAGTGATCGGTCATACGCCTTTCCTGTTAAGCGATACGGTAGGGTTCATTCGAAAACTTCCCCATCATCTTGTAGAGAGTTTTAAAAGTACGCTGGATGAGGTGCGTGAAGCGGATATTCTTTTACATGTAGTTGATATTTCCCACGCACGTTATGAAGAACAATTGGCTGTAGTGAACAAGACATTGCATGAGTTAAAGAGTGATGATAAGCCCATTATTACCATTTTTAATAAAATGGACCTTTACGAAAAGAACACCTATGATGAATGGTTGGAGCCGGAAATAAAAGAGCAATTGCTGAAAGATCTGGAAACGAAATGGATGGAACAAACACAGGGAAAATGTGTTTTTATGTCCGCTACGGAAAAAACACATATTGATGAGTTGCGCCAAACCGTTTTAAACCAGGTACGTGATATATACAAAAAGAAATACCCTTACAAAGCAGAATTCTTTTATTGACGTATGGAATACGATAAAAGATATCAATGGACAAAAATTGCGAACAGCATCGATGAGATCTCCTTTTTAGAGAACGGGATTGCAGAAATCGACTTACCTGCTAAAAAAATATGCGTCGCGAACACGCCGGATGGTCTCAGAGCCTTTGCCGCTACCTGCCCACATGCCGGCGCAAGTCTGGCCGAAAGCGGAGAACTGGATTCCCGTGGAAATATTAACTGCTGCGTGCACAATTACCGATTTAACCTGAAGCATGGGCGTGATCTTTTCAATGAATATTTCCTGAAGGTATTTCCCGTAAAGTTAGAGGAAGATGGGGTTTATGTGGGGTTGTAGGGTTCTATTGGAACTTTTTTATATTGGATTCTTTTATGCAAAAGAGCTGTACAGTTAAATATAGTAAACGCGAATCTTAATTATTTTCTGTCGTTGGTCTCCCGGCCAGTAACTTGATGGTACCAAACGAATATAAAAGCAAAATTCCCATCCTGTTTAAATTCTTGAACTTTTTCATGATTAGCCGATCTGCCTTTTCTTTGATGTAAGTGGAGGAAGAACTTCCAATCCTTCGATTATGCTGATACGGAGAAGGAATCAACAACAGTTAGAATACAAAACAAATTGGAATAAATGAATAATATTATTGGTAATATTTGTAAATTACTTCTGATTTCGATTGAATTTATACACGAAGTATGATCACAACTTCAGAATTCGCGCCATCGCCCGCATTGGCACCGTATATACACTCCTTTGCCTTTCGTGAATTTGACACCAAAGGTTCAGATATCATCATGCCATGGCGCGCATCACATGATACGAATATCATTTTTTTCTTTAAAGAGGTGCCAGCTTCCTTAACTGAACATAGTACCGGGAAGGTTTTAAAAAGGGGAAAGAACTGCGATTTGGTAGGCATGTCAACCCAATATAATGGTGATATGACCTTCAATGGGAAGTATGCATTCCTACAAATTATTTTTCAACCCCATGGTTTTTACAGACTCTTCAATGTTTTACCGCTTGAGTTAACGGACAAAATTGTATGGAGCGAGGATATCTTCAATTCAGATATAAAATTATTGCATGAGCGGTTGTCAGAAGCTGAAAGTGCTCAAGCCAAAGTTAATTTAGCAAATGACTGGCTGCTCCTTTATTTGAACAAAAACAAAATGGATAATTATAGTGAAAGAATTACTATAGCAGCAAACCTGATCACAAAAAATGCAGGCCTGGTAAACATTGATTCACTTGCGCATTTTACCTGCATGAGTATGCGAAATTTTGAACGAATTTTTACAAATGAAACAGGCATGTCTCCGAAACAACTTTGCTGCATATCCAGATTTAATAATGCTCTCGAATTGAAGTTAAAATATCCATCTATGAAGTGGATTTCTGTAGCACACCAGTCAGGCTATTTTGACCAAATGCACCTCATCAAAGACTTTAAAAGATTTTGCGG
>JBBSUB010000422.1:0-2893 GCA_038235345.1 Chitinophagales bacterium | reverse complement strand
GGAGATTCTGCTTGAATGACTTTCCCACTCGTTAGCAACGAGGTTTGTTCCAACAATGAACTTAAATTTATTCTTGTCGGCAAGATTTAATTTGTAAGTCGAAAAAGCATTCAGGGTATGTCGTTGGTCTGTTCTGGAGGATTTATATACATAAGTATCTTCCTTTCTTACATAATTCGATAAAGGAAACCGATAAGCAGGTTCACCACCGGTATCTACTATTTTTCCTGCTGCATCTACATATATCTGGTTTCCTGCATCATCTTTCCAGGCTGAAGGTGAATACCAGGTTTCTCTTGCTGTAATGGCTCCCAAGGCTGATTTAAAATCATCTTTCCTTGAATCAAATGTATAATCTGCATCAATTGTCCAGTTATTGGATAGGTTAACGGTCGTTCCAAAATTCAGGTTTGTATATTTTTGTCCAAGGTACGCTGTTTTAGAGTTTTTGGTATCCCAATAAGGATCACGCATTTCCTCTCCATTCTCCAGCACACCTGTTGGGAACAAGCGACTCCATCTGTAAAGATATAACCAGGGGTCGGCACCAAAACCAGCCGAATTCGTCGAATTTGGATAGCGTTTCATTCTATCAGAAAATAATGTTCCGGCACGCACAGTTATAAAGTCTGTAACCTTTGTTGAAACACTCAACTTTGCTGTATAGCGCTGAAAATCATCGTTGGTGGCCGGTTTCATCATTCCTTCCTGACCAAAATAACCAAAACTTGCATTATACGTTGTGTTCTTTGATCTTCCGTTTAAAGAAATATTATGATTTTGAGAAAAAGCATTTTCCTTCACCATGGTTTTAACAGGATCATATATTCTAACTCCATATTTGTCCGTTCCATCAAAATACCAATCTCTTCCATAAAGAACCGGATCATTGTACTTTACAGAGCTGCCATATTTCTGTTGCCACTCTTTTATTTTCTCCATACTTTCATCATTCAAACGCCAGAAGCCACCCGCAGGTCCTGCACTTTTCATATTTTTATGCGCATCTAAAGTATATTGCAAACCATCTATTCCGGCAATGTCAATCTCTTTAGATGGATTTTGCCAGGAAAAGTTATTGGAATAGGAAAGACTAACACCTTCAGTATTTGATCCTTTCTTTGTGGTGATTAATATTACTCCAAAGGCAGCTTTAGCTCCATAAATAGAACTTGAAGCAGCATCTTTTAGAATCGTTACGCTTTCAATATCATTTGGATTGATCATTTGAATACTGGGAATTTCCACATTATCCACTAAAATTAAGGGTTCAGCTGACCCGGCTATAGAACCAATGAATCCGCGAATTCTGATTAACGGATCTGATCCAACTTCTCCGCTTGGAATTCTAACGGATAAGCCCGGTACAAGTCCTTGCAAACCACGACCTAAATCGGCAATTGGCCTGCTACCTAAGGCTTTCATGTTTACATTGGTAACAGCGCCGGTTATATCCCCTTTTCTTTGCGTGCCATATCCTACAACGACTACCTCATCCAAATTTCCGGCACCCGGAACAAGAGTTATATTTACGATGTCTGAACTACCAATTAATACAGTTTTGGTTGTGAAGCCAACATAGGAAAACACCAGGGTTTCACCTGCCGTGGAGCTTATAGAATAATCTCCATTATCTCCCGTCATAGTAATTTTTGTTGTATTTCTTACAGTAACGGTTACGCCTGGCAACGATTTGCCCTCCGCATTTGTTACAGTACCACTAATGGTTCTTGTTTGTGCCATCCCCACGGATGATAAAAACAAGCATACCAGCAGAGATACTCCTAAACAGATAAATTTTCTCATACTTTATAATTTTTAATTTTTAAGGGTCATACCTTCTTTTGCAAATGACCGGAATGAAATTTATCACCCGTCTTTTGAACTATAATTTTTTATTCCAATGTTGTTATTGCACTTTTTATTCGTGAAGTCAGATTTCATTAATCAGCCGAATTTTCCCCCTGACTGATCCATAATGTTTATTTTTTTCTTCAAAAATTACTGCTTCTCCTGGATCAATTTTTTTTCGGCGTTAACAATTAAATTACTTTAATTCCAGCCTGCACATAGGATGCTAAGCAAGCATCTTCCGGAGAAATTTCCGTAATTAATGTATGGATCTTTTTTACATCGCAAATTTGAATTGGCTGCCGGGAGTTTATTTTTTCTGAAATGGTGAGGCAAACCAACATTTTGGATGATTCTATCATCGCCTTTTTTACCTGCACAATATCCCAATCGTCATCAGAAATTCCTGTTTCAAGATTGATCCCATTTACACCCAAAAAACATAAATCGACTCTAAATTCCCGGATCTTAGATATAGCTTCTGAACCAACGGTGATCTTTGAATTCTTAGAAACCTTATCCCCTATGGCAATCACTTCAATATTTGGATGGCTGCTATATTCAAATAAAGCCGGAATACTTCCGGAAATAAATGTTGCCTGCAAATCCGGAGGAAGAGCTCTGGCCATTTCTATTATGGTGGTGCCTCCGCCCGTCATCACAAACATTCCATTTTTTATAAGAGAGGCTGCTTTTTTTGCGATGATTTTTTTTTGTGTATAACCATATACCTCTCTGCGGTTTTGATGCCCATTATGATATGAAGGCGAAAGAGCTCCGCCATGCACCTTAATGATCTTTCCTAAATCAGCTAATTCCTGAAGGTCTCTTCTGACCGTATCATTTGACACACTGATCTGTTCACTTAATTCTGTAAGCAAAACCTTGTTATGAAGATTTACCTGATGAAGAATAAAAGCTTGTCTTTCTGATTTAAGCATGTTAATAGTCTGTTAACCAAACATACGAGAAAAAAATGAAAACAGCAAATATTGCAAGATATTTATTCAAAAAACCGCAACTTATTCATTTTAAAATATTC
>JBBSUB010000421.1:0-2939 GCA_038235345.1 Chitinophagales bacterium | reverse complement strand
ATTGTCAATCCCAGCACTATCCGCACCATCATCAAGGCAATTAAAGAAAATATTCCGGCAATGTTTCCGGACAGATTTACTTCCCCATCTTCGGAAGGAGAGGAGCCGGGTGAGGTGGTTTTTGAAATTCCCAAAACCTTGATTTTTGCTAAATCAGATTCCCATGCAGAAGATATTATTGAGATCGTGCGGGAAGAATTTGCAGAAGGAAATAAATTTTGTAAAAAGATTACTTATAAAAGTGAAGAAGATCCGAAAACTGTCCTAAGCCAGTTCCGGAATGATTATTACCCACGGATAGCTGTGACAGTAGATATGATTGCCACAGGAACGGACATCCGGCCTTTGGAAGTATTAGTCTTTATGCGGGATGTAAAAAGCCGAAGTTATTATGAGCAAATGAAAGGCCGTGGCACCCGCACCTGCTCACTCGAAGACCTGCGGGCTAAAGGAACACCTTCAGCCAAATTCACTAAAGATCATTTTGTGATTATTGATGCCATTGGTGTAGAAAGTTCGCAAAAAACCGATAGCCGACCCTTAGAAAGGAAGCCAGGCATGAGTTTGAAAGACCTTCTGCAAAATGTGGCTATGGGCAATATCCAGGAAGAGATTTTGAGTTCGCTTGCTAATCGCCTGATCCGCCTGGATAAGCAAATCAATGAAAAGGAGAAAGCTGATTTTTCCGAAGAAGCAAAAGGACATTCCATTAATCATGTGGTGAAAAAATTATTAAATGCCCACGATCCGGATACTCTGCAACAAATTGAGACCAGGGTAAATGGTGAATTATCAGGTCAGCCACCAGCTACCATTGAAGCAGCAATCGAAAAAGAAAAACAACAATTGATCGAAGAAGCCACAGATGTATTTCACAATCCGGATTTCCGGAATTTTATTATTGATGTGCGGAAAAAATATGACCAGATCATTGATGGTATTAATATAGATGAGGTCAGCAATATTGGTTGGGTTAAAGACCGGGACGCTGCGGCGAACTCACCATTAGCAATTTTACCAATTGGATAGAAAGCAATAAGGAGGAGATCACCGCTTTGCAAATATTTTATGATCAGCCTTATCGCCGCAGGGAATTGACTTTTCAAATGATCAGAGAACTGGCTGAAAGAATAAAAGCCGATCAGCCCGCCTTGGCACCCATGCACGTTTGGCGCGCTTATGAGCAATTAGGAGAAGCAAAGGTTTCACCTAAGAATGAATTGACTGCTCTCGTTAGTCTTGTCCGGAGGGTATGTGAAATAGACCCTTCGCTGACTAATTATGATAAAACTGTGGATAAAAATTTTAAAGAATGGGTTTTTAAGAAACAAGCTGGAACTCCTACTAAATTTACCGAAGATCAAATGCATTGGCTACGGATGATAAAAGAATATGTGGCGATAAGTTTCCACCTGGAGAAAGAAGACTTTGAACTGGATCCTTTTAATAAAGAAGGCGGACTTGGGAAAATGTGGCAACTGTTTGGAGATAAAACGGAGGAAATTATTGGGGAGTTGAATGAGGTTTTGGCGGCGTAGGATGTTTGAATCAGGATTTACAGGATTAGAAGATGAACCGGATTAGAGGCAGATTTGAAAAAGTTATCACCTTTAAATTAAAATAACATGGAACTAAATGAATTGACTTACAAGATTAATGGTTGCGCGATGAAGGTGCATAATACATTGGGAAATGGATTTCAGGAAGTAATTTACCAACGTTGTTTGGCTATAGAATTCAGAAAAGCAAATTTAGTATTTGAAAGAGAAAAGGAACATGTGATAATTTATGAAGGTGAAGATGTAGGGACAAGAAGAGCAGATTTTATAGTTGAAGGACATGTAATGGTAGAATTAAAAGCGCTTATTACTTTGGAGGATGTCCATTTGGCGCAGGCAAAAAACTATGTTGTTGCTTATGATTTGCCTATTGGCTTATTAATAAATTTTGGAGGGATTAGTTTGCAATTTAAAAAAGTGTTTAATCCAAAATATACCAGCAAATAGGATAAGGATTTTCAGGAGTAGTCTGAATCAGGATTTACAGGATTACAATATGAAGAGGATTTAATCTTGAAAATCCTTCCATCCTGTAAATCCTGATTCAGACAAATGTGGCAATTATTTGGAGATAAGACGGAGGAAATTATTGGGGAATTGAATGACGCGTTGGCGGCGTAGGAGTTGTCTGAACTCCCGAAAAATCGGGACAAGTTATGATTTATGTGATTCGTGTGATTTTTTTGATTTAATTAAAAGACATGGTTCAATTAAAAAAAATCGAAAGAAAAATAGCCTGATCCGATTTTTCAGGAGGTCAGGTAAAAATGAAAATTGATTAGTAAGAAATGACTGAAGAGTTTATTAATAAATTAATTGAAGTCTTAGAAGTTTAAATTTGTAATAAAAAAGAATACAATGGCAACGGGACATCTATTAGATACGAAAACAATAAGCTTAAATGATATTTTAGGTAATGGAAAAATATATCGGGTGCCTCAATTTCAAAGAGATTATTCATGGCAGCAGGATAACTGGGAGGATTTATGGAATGATATAGAGTTGGCGGCAGAAACCAAGAGGCCTCATTACATGGGTTCTGTAGTTCTTCAAAGTACGAATGGGAAGGAATATTTAATTATTGATGGACAACAACGTTTTACCACTTTAACGATTATCACATTAGCAATTATTAATGGAATTCAGAAACTGGTGGAAAAAGGAATTGAAGTCGCCGAAAACAGTGAAAGAATAGATATTTTAATGCGTCAGTATATCGGCCAAAAAGACCCGGCCTCATTAACCTATTCGAGTAAATTATTTCTAAATGAAAACAATGATGGTTTTTTTCAAAACAGATTAATTGCCTTCAAAGAGCCCATCAACGTTCGAAAACTTTCTGATTCAGAAAAATTAATGTGGGATGCGTACATCTTTTTT
>JBBSUB010000420.1:0-2941 GCA_038235345.1 Chitinophagales bacterium | reverse complement strand
GAGAGGGAGTGACAGGAGCACACCTGTCCTTTCTAGACAGTCATTCCGTTCAAGACGTGCGTCATATTGGTGTTTTAATCAGGTATCAGGTATGAGGTGTCAGGTTTCAGGTAGGGACAGGTCGCGACCTGTCTAAAAAAGAATTTTAATTCGTGTAGTCCGGGCTTAAAATTCGTGTTTAAATGATGTGATAGGTTATAGGTTTTAGGTAGTAGGTATTAGATTGTAGGGGCAAGTCGCGACCTGTCCAAAAGTGAAATTTAATTCGTGTAATTAGTGCCTAAAATTCGTGTTTAAATGAGGTGATAGGTAGTAGGTATTAGATTGTAGGGGCAAGTCGCGACCTGTCCAAAAGTGAATTTTAATTCGTGTAATTAGTGCCTAAAATTCGTGTTTAAAATAAAAAAAAATTTGTGTTATTCATCAATAAACCTCACTGAAAATGGAAATCGATGATACAATTGAAAAAGTAAAAGCCAAACCGGAAGTTCTCCCGAAACCAACCTACTGGCCATTCTTCCTGGCGCTGGGTTTAATGTTTATGGGTTGGGGATTATTAACCACCTGGATTATTTCTATCGCCGGATTTATTGTGTTTATTATTTCCCTGATCGGTTGGATAAATATTTTACGTCATGAGTGATCAATCATCAGATAAAGAAATCTCCCGCCGGAAATTTTTTATGAAATTAAGCCTGGGTGTGGCCGGTTTAGGTGCTGCGGCAGTCGCAGTGCCGGTTGTAAGTGCCCTGCTGGCGCCATTGCTGGAAACGCCCGATCAAAAATGGAGAACAGTCGGAAAGCTGGATGAATTTGCTGTAGGTTCTACCAAACTGGTTACTTTTATTGATGCTGATCCGAAACCTTATGCAGGTACAACGGCAAAATCAGGCGCCTGGTTACGTCGGGATGAGAAAAATAATTTTATTGCCTTTGCTGTAAACTGCACGCACCTGGGTTGCCCGGTTCGCTGGGAGAATGAAGCACATTTATTTATGTGTCCCTGTCATGGTGGAGTATATTATGAAGATGGATCAGTAGCTGCCGGTCCGCCACCAAAATCTTTAACAAAGTACCAGGTGAGAGTTTTGAATAATGATGTCCAGATAAAAACCGCTCCACTTCCAATTACCACTTTAAAGAATTCATAATCTGTATGTCGATCTTAAAAAAAATAGCACAATGGGTTGATGACAGAACAGGCATCACTGAAAACATTCTTCCCGTAATAAAACACCCTGTGCCGCCAAAGGCTAAGTGGAGCTATGTTTTTGGCAGTGCCACTCTTTTCTGTTTTGTGTTACAGGTCATCACCGGAATTGGTTTGTCCTTGTTGTATCAACCTTCTTCCGGTGAAGCATATCAGTCATTGGAATTTATTACCAACCAGGCAAAGTTTGGAAATGTATTAAGAGGCATTCATTATTTCGGTGCTTCGGGTATGATCATATTCGTGGGATTGCATATGATGCGAACCTATATCACCGCTTCGTATAAGTATCCACGTGAAATGAACTGGATCAGTGGCGTTATCTTGTTGATATGTACCATTTTTATGGGCTTCACCGGGCAGTTGTTGCGCTGGGATTCAAATGGCGTCTGGTCTTCCGTCGTTGCAGCGCAGCAGTTGGGACGCGTACCTTTAATCGGGAAATATATGGCCAGGCTTCTTATAGGTGGCGACACCATTGGCGGACAAAGTTTGAGTAGGTTTTATTCCTATCATGTGTTTATGGTTCCGGCATTTATTTTCATATTTGTCGGTCTTCATTTATACCTCGTTATCCGGAATGGAATTTCTGAACCACCAAAAGCCGGCCGGTTAGTCGATCCTAAAACCTATCGTGGCTGGTATAAAAATTTGTTGAAAGAGAAAGGTGTTCCTTTCTGGCCAAATGCAGCCTGGAGAGATGTGATTGTGAGCGCACTCATTGTCATCGTCATCGTCCTTCTTGCTTTTTTTATCGGGGCACCTGCTTTAACCACCAAGCCGGATCCTTCCATGGTGCACACTTCCCCGAACCCTGATTGGTACATGATTCCGTTCTTTGCTTTGTTCGCACTGATGCCGCATAAAATAGAATCAGTTGCGATGTTATTGGGACCACTCATCACTATAGTTTTATTATTCTCGATTCCTTTCATTGCAAACAAGGGAGAAAGAAGTCCTTTAAAAAGACCCTGGGCGATGTTTGGAGTGATCTGTGTTTTTGTATTTGTGATCAGTTTATTGGTCATCGGATTAAAAGCGCCGTGGTCTCCTGATTTTAATACAACACCTCTTCCCATAAGCGCCATCAAACAACCAAACGGAGATTCGGCCATTATCCAGGGAGCACATCTTTTTTATGCAAAGGGTTGCCAGTATTGTCATACGATCAATAAATACGGAGGTAAAGCCGGTCCGGAATTGACTACTATCGGAAACCGGTTATCCAACAGAGAATTAACCATCCGCATCGTGAACGGAGGTGGCAATATGCCCGCCTACGGAGGGCTGCTTAAAAGGGATGAATTAGATAAAATAGTTTCCTTTTTAAAATCGCAGGATTGAAACCCAAATTATGAAACATGAATTTTAGGCACGAATTACACGAATTATTTCCTGACGCAGGCCTCCCGGCCTGTTGCCTGATTGTTACTTAACTCTTATTCATTTTAGTTTCGCCTTAATATTCATGTTTTTCCAGTAAAAACGTAGCTTCTTCCTTGAATTTTCTCTTTGCTTAAATGAAAAGGACAGGTCGCGACCTGTCCCTACATTGCAATAACGCTAATTTTATTAAATTTTTTTTTCCTAATACCTAACCTGGACAAGCCAGAACAAAACAGTAAAAGTTAAAAGTTGAATTTTTTATTTTTCATTGGAAACACTTGCCTACAGAGTGCTTCAACAGATCATAAAAAATATCTTGCCAAATAAGACTTAGATTTGAGTTGT
>JBBSUB010000419.1:0-2943 GCA_038235345.1 Chitinophagales bacterium | reverse complement strand
TCTCTTAATTTCCAGGCCCACCAATAAAAAGAAAATGACCATCAAACCGTCATTGATCCAGGTGAGTGTCGAATATTTAAGGTCAATAGCACCTGAAATAAAACCGAATTCAGTGTCAAGAATATTTTCTAATCCCGGCCCTAAAGGTGAGTTGGCGATAATAAGAGACACAATTACGCAACCAAGCAGAATAATTCCCCCTGCGAATTCTGATTGCAGAAATTCTTTAAAAGGTTTTAAATTGATTATTTTATTCATGCGGGTAAAAATACGTACACGCTGCCGTTTACCCAAAAAAGAGCAGAAAGTTCATTGATTGAATTTTTTGGACTAAAGGAAAAGGCATCAATTTATCCGGAAAATAACCTTGCATGTCCGATTTCTGGTAATCAGAGTCCTGCATTAAATAAGCATTACCGGAAAAATCAATAGAAAATACAATCTTTGCAAAGGTGAAATCTATTTCTTTTAAAGTAGATTCCGTTTTACAATATGGCTTTTACCTATATTTTATCTAAAACGAACGAAAATGAAAATAAGTGATATCACGGAGATTTTAGAAAATCTTGCTCCACCATCTCTTCAGGAATCTTATGATAATGCCGGTTTGTTAGTGGGAGACAAATCCCATATTTGCACCGGAATCATCGTTTCGCTGGATGTTACAGAACAAGTGGTAGAGGAAGCTGTGCGTAAAAAATGTAACCTGATTGTTGCCCATCATCCAATTGTTTTTAAAGGTTTAAAAAGATTTACAGGGGCAAATTATGTGGAGAGAACTGTCATAGATGCCATTAAAAACAACATTGCTATTTATGCAATACATACAAACCTGGATAATATTCTAACCGGTGTAAATCATAAAATAGCAGAAAAACTAGGTTTGCAAAATTGTAAAGTACTTCTTCCAAAAGCTGAAACTATAAAAAAACTGGTTACTTTTTGCCCAACGAAAAATGCTGAGCATGTACGTAATGCGCTTTTCGAGGCAGGTGCCGGAGCAGTTGGCAATTATGATGAATGTAGTTTTAACCTGGAAGGTCAGGGAAGTTTTAAACCAGGGGAAGGAACGAATCCGCATGTAGGGGAAAAAGGGGAAAGACATTATGAAAATGAAACACGGATAGAAGTTCTTTTTGCGTCGCATCTCCAAAATAATCTCCTAAAAAGTTTACGTCTGGCGCATCCTTATGAAGAAGTAGCCTATTATATTAATACGCTGGATAATATCCGGGATGATGTGGGAAGCGGCCTGATTGGAGAATTTCCGGAAGGAATGACAGAGGAAAATTTGTTAAAGCTTTTGAAAATCCAATTTTCTCTTTCTGTTATAAAGCACACTCCCTTGTCCGGGAATAAAATTAAAAAAGTAGCCTTGTGTGGGGGAGCCGGAATTTTTCTTCTGAAGAACGCTCTGGTAGCTGGTGCGCAGGTTTTTATAACGGGAGATGTGAAATATCATGAATTTTTTGGTGCTGATGACAAAATTCTCCTGGCAGATATTGGGCATTTTGAAAGTGAACAGTTCACCATAGAACTTTTGACTGAATTTTTACAGCAAAAATTACTTAACTTTGCCGTCCTAAAATCAGAAATTAATACTAATCCTGTTAATTACTACTTATAAGGTATTTATTTTCTGAAAAAAATTAAACTCATATAATTATTTATGGCACAAATTAAAGAATTCTCTGTAGAAGAAAAATTGACCTCCCTGATTAAATTACAAAAGGTTGATATTAAATTGGATGGCATAAAAGTACTAAAGGGTGAATTGCCCATAGAGGTAAGTGATTTGGAGGATGAAATTGCCGGTTTGCATTCACGTCAAAACCGTATTGAAGAAGAAATAAATGGTATTCAGCAATTTATTACCGACAAAGTAACGCTCATTAAAGAATCCCAGGAATTAATTAAAAAATACGAAAAGCAAAGCGATAATGTAAAAAACAATCGTGAGTTTGAAGCAATTACCAAGGAAATGGAAATGCAGGACCTGGAGATAAAACTTGCTGAAAAGCATATCAAGGATGCAAATGAGGATATCGCTGAAAAAGGAAAACAACTTGAATTAGCTAAAAAAGCAGTTGCCACGAAAGAAACAAATCTGAAAGGAAAGAAAAGCGAACTGGAAAAGATCATTAATGAAACTGAGAAGGAAGAAGCTCAATACAAAAAGCTGGAAGATGGAGCAAGATCAGAAGTAGAAGAAAGACTGCTGGTAAGTTATGACCGAATCCGTAATAATTACAGAAACGGACTTGCTGTGGTGGCCGTTGAAAGAGATTCTTGCGGTGGTTGTTACAATGCCATTCCTCCACAAAAACAAAGTGAAGTAAAACAAAGAAAGAAAATCATTATTTGCGAAAACTGCGGACGTATTTTGGTAGATGATGAATTAAATGATTCAGTAGAAGTAAAATAACCTGTTTCGATTAAATATATTGAATGGCGCTTTTTTAAAGGCGCCATTTTTTATTGAGCAGGTACGGATTTCATCATGTACTTAATATGAAAACACGAATTTCAGGCACAAGTCACACGAATCTGCCCTACTCATACTTTGATACCTGACATCTGATACACTGATAACTGACACCTGTCAATGCCTGACACCTGATACCTGACACCTGATACCCGACACCTGATACCTGACACCTGATACCTGACACCTGACACCTGACACCTGACACCTCTACAAACCTCCGGGGATTCAACAAATTCTACTCAATTTTGTATTAAACAAAAGGAATCATGTAATTTGCACGACCATATTATGCTTCAGGAACTGCACATACATAATTACGCGATCATTGATTCTATTGAAATCAATTTCTCTTCTCATTTAAATATTATAACCGGAGAAACTGGTGCCGGAAAAAGTATTCTTATGGGCGCTCTGAGCCTTATTTTAGGCGACAGAGCAGATACAGGTGTACTCAT
>JBBSUB010000418.1:0-2954 GCA_038235345.1 Chitinophagales bacterium | reverse complement strand
GCCTACGGCATTCATGTTACGTATCATTGGCCTTGAAAAAATATTTAAATTTATTTGCACCATTTTAGTTTCAGGCGTTCGTGCAATTCATACATGTGTGAAAGTTATTAGTAAAGCCGGCCAGGCTAAGTCACACTTGTTCAGATGAAGAATCTAAATCAAATTCCCACCAAATTGTTTGTGCATAATCATCTCCAATAGTATACACCTCACCTATCATGGGAATCACAAAGGGCTGGTGCTCCTTTACCGCGGCAGCCATCAATCTTTTCGGTGGTTCATTCCAGGGATGAATAGATAATGCAAATTTTGCCCAATGGACAGGCAACAACATTTTAGCATATAGTTCACCGGCTGCTTTCACAGTCTCTTCCGGTAACATGTGGATATTTGGCCAGTTAACTCCGTATTGACCACATTCAAGGATGGCCAGGTCAAATTCTCCAAACTTATCTCCAATCACCTTAAACTGGCCATCATAGCCCGAATCACCACCAATGAATATCTGGCGATCATCTATTTTCAGAACAAAAGAAGACCAGGCTGTTTTCGCCCTGGTAATACCTCTGCCTGAAAAATGCCTTGCCGGCGTGGCGGTGAATTCTATTCCGGGTAGAATGATTTCACTTTCCCACCAGTCTAATTCAATGATCTTACTTTTTTCAATACCCCAATATTCCAAATGCGATCCCACTCCCAAAGAGGTGATTATTTTCTTCACTTTCGGATGAATGGCAGAAATGGTTTCAAAATCTAAATGGTCATAATGATCATGCGTAATGATTAAAATATCTATAAGAGGAAAATCTACAACCTGGTAATGATTTGTTCCGGGAAAGGATTTACCAAAAAACCTAAATGGAGATGCATGTCCGCTGAATACAGGATCTACGAGAATATTAATCCCATTTGAATGAATAAGATAAGATGAATGCCCAAACCATATTACGGTTGGCTTATCAAAATGAAGATTCTGCAAATCTATTTTTACAAAAGGAATTTCTTTATCCGGTGTTAGGGTTTTAGGTTTATTAAAAAAATCCCTGAACAATTTAATTATGGTTACACCTTTTTTCAAAACGGAAGTTGGTTCCATATTTTGAAATACTCCCTCGCGGTAATGACCAGATTTTTCACAGACTTTTAGCCTGTCACCAGATGGATTTTTACCAAATACTTTTAAGTTCATGGTGATTATTTTGTCTGGGGGAAATAGCACGCATATTTATTTTTATGCAAAAATATTTCCAGAAAATGAAAGGGAAAGGAGATATTTGAAATAATTAGCTAAAAAATTCCAAACTATTGATTTAGACTCCGATAGCTTTTGAGGTTAGGAGTTAAAGTTTTGAAATTCAACCGACTCAATTGTCGTGACAGTGGCACGACAATCTCTATTTTCCGAAAAACATGGGCAAAATACAACACTCAACCCGGGTTCTTTCATCAAAGTTTTATCGGCAAATCGCTAGCAACTAATTACATCAATTTTTTCCTGTCAAGCATTTCCCTGGCCTCTTTCAAAGCAGTGTGTAATTTATTTTCCAATTCTTTTTTTGGAGGAAGTTCTGTCCAGTATTCAGCTACTGCAATTCCATCTTTGTGCATTTCAAGAAGTTCTACCTGCTCCCGGCTGGTTTCAGCACATAATATCAAACCAATTGGTTTTTCTTCACCCTCCTGCTTTTCATATTTGTTGAGCCACTTCAGGTACAATTCCATTTGACCCTTATCCTTTGCCTGGAATTTTCCAATTTTTAAATCTATAGCGATTAATCTTTTTAACTTTCGATGGAAGAAAAGAAGATCTAAATGAAAATCTTCACCATCGATAATCATCCTTTTCTGGCGCTCTACAAAAGCAAATCCCTTTCCGGTTTCCAGGATAAAATTTTCCAACTCTCTTAATATAGCAGTTTCCAGATCCTTTTCTAAATAACCATCTTTTAGTTGCAGAAAATCAAGTATGTAGGGATCTTTAAAAGTATTAAAAGGAATAATGGATGAGCCACTAATTTGAGAGTTGGCTATACTGGTTCTTTCATATTCTTTCCTTGAAATACTTTCTCTTAAGGATCTTACGCTCCATCCTTCAGATGAAGATTGCTGAGCATAAAACAGCCGAACTTCTTCCTTTTTTAGTGGAATTAGAACTATGAAATGCGACCAGCTCAATTGTCGTGACAGTGTAACGACAATCTCTATTTCCGGAAAAACCTCTGCGAACTGCATCATCCTTCGCAAATTCTTTTCTTCAAAATTTCGACCATAAGCAACTTTCAATTGTATAGATATTGTCGACACTACCTCTTTACCATACTCTGCTCTTTTGTTTTGCAGAATATGTTCATTGATACGTTTACCCACTTGCCAGAAAAGCATTGTTACCGCACTATTTACAACCACAGCAACCTGGTTCTGACTTTTCTCTATGAGCCGAGCCAGATCGTTTAACAAATCGTCTCCCTTGTCTTTTGTTGTTTTTATTCCAGTCTTTTGTTTTCTCATGATGCCATTTTCATACTATTCAAAAAAATTAACCGACCACTAAGTTTAGAAAGAAGTCCTAAAACCCGATAATAATTATTGCATACATCTTATAAAAAAGTAAAAAATAAAACCACACACCATCCCTACCCTGCCCAACCTTCTCTATCCAAACTCCTATATTGAATAGCTTCCGCAAGATGTTCAGGTTTTATGTCTGCGCTACCTTCTAAGTCGGCTATGGTTCGGCTTACTTTTAAGATGCGGTCATAAGCACGGGCGGAGAGATTTAATTTTTCCATGGCAATCTTTAAAAGGTTCGCGCCAACCTGGCTGATCACACAAATTTCTTTTAGCGTTTTGCTGCTCATTTGAGCATTACCATAAACACCCGGATTATCTTTGTATCTCTCACTTTGTATTTCTCTTGCTTTGATAACACGTTCCCGGATGCTTTCACTTTTTTC
>JBBSUB010000417.1:0-2960 GCA_038235345.1 Chitinophagales bacterium | reverse complement strand
TGTGAGTGGTTTTTAAAAGAATTTTCCGGAATATTTTAAAAAAGCAACCGGGCCATTCCGGTTGTTTTTTTTGATATATCCCTGATTGAAGCCAAATCCTTCCACTACTTTCTATTTGGCTTTTAGTTACTTCCTATTTAGGAATTTCGGAGTGCTATCAAAATTCAACCCGAAGCATTCAACGTGCAACATTTAACGTGTAGCATTCCACTACTTTCAACGGCTTTAGCCATTTCACCATCTCTTTTTCTTACCTTTGTATTTAAAAAAAAATAATAATCTTAAACTGATAAAATGAACAACAAAGAGGTATATATCGTTTCAGCAGTGCGTACACCCATTGGTAGTTTCGGTGGTAGTTTAAAAGATATTTCAGCGACGAAGCTTGGAGGAATCGCTATTAAAGCAGCAGTAGAGAGAGCGGGAATAGATCCCAAAGAAGTGCAGGAAGTGTATATGGGATGCGTGTTACAAGCGAATTTAGGCCAGGCTCCTGCCCGGCAGGCTGCCATTTTCGGAGGTTTGCCGAATGATGTTTGCTGTACGACTATAAATAAGGTTTGCGCCAGTGGAATGAAATCCATTATGCAGGGTGCTCAATCCATTTTATTGGGGGATGCAGATGTGGTCGTTGCCGGCGGGATGGAGAATATGAGCAGTGCACCTTTTTATGCACCATCCGTAAGATGGGGAAATAAATTTGGCAATAGTGTACTGATCGATGGAATGTCAAAAGATGGTTTGACCGATGTGTATAAAGATTATGCCATGGGCAATGCCGCTGAATTATGCGCAAAGGAATGCCATATCAGCCGCGAACAACAGGATGAATTTGCTGTAGAAAGTTACAAGCGCAGCCAGGCTTCCGTGAATGAAGGGAAGTTTGAAGCTGAAATTGTTGGTGTGGAAATTCCTCAAAGGAAAGGCGATCCTGTTGTTTTTTTAAAAGATGAAGAACCCTTCAATGTAAAGTTTGATAAAATAGCTTCCTTACGTCCCGCCTTTGAAAAAGAAGGAACGGTTACAGCCGCTAATGCCAGTACAATCAATGATGGTGCTGCCGCACTTGTATTAATGAGTAAGGAAAAAGCGGATGCATTAGGTATCAAACCAATCGCAAAAATACGTGGTTATGCAGATGCAGAACAAGCGCCGGAATGGTTTACTACCACTCCATCTCTTGCTCTTCCAAAAGCAATTAAAAAAACAGGTCTGGAAAGTTCTGATATTGATTTCTGGGAATTAAATGAAGCGTTCAGCGTAGTAGGAATCGTTAATACGCAAAAGTTGGAACTTGATGCGGCCAAAGTAAATGTAAATGGTGGCGCAGTCGCCATGGGGCATCCTCTTGGTTGCAGCGGTGCAAGAATTATCGTCACACTTATCAATGTTTTAAAGCAAAACAATGGGAAAATCGGTGCTGCCGGTATTTGTAACGGTGGTGGCGGGGCAAGTGCTATGGTGATTGAGTTAGCTTAATAATTTCTTCATTATAGCATAGAATGCCAAAAAAAATAGATGCTTGTTTTTTAAATGACTGTTTATTTTCTTTGGCATTTTTTGAATGGGACAAAAATCAAATGAAAAGGATAGGAAGAATTTGACCACCTAGCCGCAAAGAGCACAAAGAAGAAAGAAGAAGAGAAAAATCCAAAATTATAAACACGAATTTTGGACACGAATTACACGAATTCTTAAAACCTTGGTGTCCTTTGTGCCTTGGTGGCATTCTGTTTGTTTTTACTTTAAATAAGGTAATCAATCATTGAATACATTTCTTCGCCCTGAAAAGTCGAAAAGATGAATTGGACCAAAAATCAGCAGTAATACCCCCCGGCCCCCTAAAAGGGGAGAAGAAGGGTCTAAAACATTTTAAAGGTTTTAATAAAAATATAGAATTTGGAATGTAATTTCAATACCCATATTATTAATAATAGCCTTCGTATAATTAAAACCTAAAAGTCCCCTTTTAGGGGGATTCAGGGGGTAAATTCTGAAATTTAGAAATCAGTAATTAATTTAAAATTCATTTACTGAATTCAAATTCTCCCTAAAAAAGTATTTACTGCAAGTCCGTATAACTTCAATTTTTCTTCCAAAAAACACAATCTCTTCGTTTATAGAAAATTTGAAAGTTATTTTCAACAAAACAAAACCATTATTAAAGAAACCTGGTATTTGAAACATTCATTTCAAATCAAACTCTTAATATCTACCATCCATTATCGTTAAAGAAAATAAAAATCCCTCCGCCTCTGGGGTAATTTCTCCTGATTGCTTGTCTATTAACATAGTATTGGAAACCGGGAATGCAACTTTGATAATCTCTGATAGTCTTAGATAATGTGCAACTTACCCTGAAAACCGTTTTACCATTAAAATAACCTTTTTGGTCAATATATACCCGACAGGACAAAAGTTTTTAATTAAATTGCACATTCGAATTTTTTAACTTGAAATAATTTTTAAAAAACTAAAATCAAATCATGAAGAAATTAATAACAGCCTCTTTTTTATTGCTTTTTGCAACCTTCGTTTCTGCTCAAATGGTGAAAAATCCTGTGAGCTGGACAGCAACTTCTAAAAAGATTGCAGATAAAACATATGAGATTCATTTAACAGCAACGCTTCCTGACGGATGGCATATTTATTCTCAAACAACCCCTGAAGGCGGACCTATCCCAACAGAAATTAATTTTACGAAGAACCCATTAGTCACCCTGGATGGTAAAGCAAAAGAGATTGGTAAACTGGAGCAGAGATTTGAACCATTGTTTAATGTGGACGTAAAGCAGTTTTCAAATAAGGTGAATTTTGTTCAGAAAGTAAAATTGAAAGCGAATGTGAAAACATCTGTTGAAGTAGCTGTAGAATTTATGGTTTGTGATGACGCACAATGTTTGCCTCCTTCAACAAAGAAATTTACTGTCGCTCTTAAATAAGCCCATTTTCAAAAAAAT
>JBBSUB010000416.1:0-2963 GCA_038235345.1 Chitinophagales bacterium | reverse complement strand
TTGAACTCTTCAACCTTCTCCGGAATCACGACTCCTTTTGGAACAACATCAAGAAACTTTTTGCAACCGATAAAAACCGTCACAAATAAAAACAATATAAAAAGTTGGAAATATTTTTTCATTTTTCTAAGAATTAAAAGTTAGTGTATAATGACATGCTGAAGAAGGGCTTTTGCTGAAAATTGCGTACGCCAGAAACCCTGTTGATTGCATCGGGATCCACATCATTGCCACTAAACGTATAATTAAATGTATTTTGAATTTGAGCACGTAGTTGTGTTCTTGTTAAACCCATTTTAGCAAGACCGGCAGATTTTAAATTATAAGTTACTACCACATCTCTGAGTCGGATATTATCTGCTTTACGAACAAATTTTGACGCGTAATTATATCCAAGTCTTGCATAGGTATCATAAAAGCCAGGAGTGTTTGCCACAGGAAAACCAGGAATCTCTGTCGACTTTTCATCGCCTGATTTTTTCCAATAATTTCCCGCGCCTTCTAATAATCTTCCATTATTACTGAATCCCAACGGATCCGGAGCTTCTACCCTCATCACATATCCACCATAATACATGAATAAGAATGAAAGATCAAAATTTCCAAAAGTAAATTGATTATTCAGTCCCACCGCGTATTTAGGCGTGGTTGTTCCCATAAACTTAAGATCTTCCAAAGCAACCTCATCCGTTCCGGAAGCAGAGGAATTGATCACCTTTGGCTTTCCGTCTGTACCAAATATTTGTGGAACACCTTGTGCGTTCAGACCGGCATAATCATACGCAAATAATGCATTGATCGGAAATCCTTTCTGAACATTTAAAATTGAAACCAGGGGCAGTCCTGTCTGAGAATTTGAAACGGTCTTTACGGCCGTTACTTCATTTGTATTAAAAGAACCTGTTAGCTGCGTTTGCCAAGAAAAGTTTTTCTGATTGATATTATTGCTATTGATACTTATTTCCAATCCTTTGTTCAGGATAGAAGCGGTGTTGGCATTGTATTCATTAAATCCACCGGTTGGGTCGGCCGAATATTGACCAAATACATCCTCAGAATTTTTATTGTAATAATCCAGTGAACCATAAAGTCGATTATTAAAGAGTGCATAATCTATTCCTATGTTTGTATTGACTGTTTTCTCCCAACGCAGTGACTGGTTTTCCGGAGATAAGACGTCATAATATTGTGGAAAAGGAAAGACATCGTAATTCAAACCGGAATTGAGGATAAGAAATGGCCCGTTGTTACTGGAAGGTACATTCCCGTTAACCCCATAAGCAGCTCTCAATTTTAATTCATTGATCCAGCTTACATCCTTCATGAAACTTTCGTTGTTTAATCTCCAATTAGCACCTACAGAATAAAAAGGATTATTCCGGTATTTCGCATCTGTTCCAAATAAATTGGTTTTATCCAGGCGGAAACTTCCTGAAAGCGCGAAACGCTCATCAAACACATACGTTCCATCTCCGTAGAAAGAAACAAAACGTCTATCATCATAAGACTCTCCAAAGTATTGCTCATAAATTAAGGATGGTCTGCTTTGGGTAGGTAAATTTTTAAAAGGACTCGTTGAAGGCGAAGCTAATTTTACAAAATTCACCGGTCTTGCGATAAGCGATTGCCCGTCGTAGCCAAAAAAGGTATTCATGTAAGAAGATGAATTTGTTTTTCGTACTTCAGAACCTGCGATACCAGAAAATGCGTGCTTAAAATCCGATGATTGATAATTTGCATTGAATTGTCCACGGATGGTATAATCACTTGTTTTTTGGTTCACCCTCGATAAGAAATCACCTTTTGGCAAATCTGAAAATATAGCATTACCCGTAACAGCATCTTTTCCTGCCTTGTAATTTATCAACCGTCTGACCGTAAAAGCATCCTCTGTTTGTAAACGATCCTGGCTTGTTGGCTGGTCTTCGAATACACCTCCTAAATCAAAGTCAAGCCAATGAGTCAGTTTAGCATTAAGCCTTCCCTGGAAACGTACCGCAGTACTTTTGGTCGTGTTTGTATTGGCAGAAAGTTCCTGGTATGGATAATAGAATTGATCATACAAACCCAGTTCCATATTTTGCTGATTGCTTGCAGCCAGAATTCCCGTATATGGATTTCTTCTTGGCCCCGTGCTTACCGGAAGTGCCTTTCCATTATCATCAACCAGTTTCTCATACGGATAAAAATTATTAACAGAAACCTTATTATTAAAATCGTTTATTGTTGAACTATTGCCCGCGTCTGTTGATTTAAAATTGGAGTAAGTAGCACGAAAATCAAATTTTATTTTCTCTGTAAATTTATGTGTGCTGGCAAAATTCAATAAAAAACTCTGGTTTTCATTTCGCTGATTTTGTTCTTCTTCACCAATATAATTTACCCCTAATAAATAAGTATTTTTTTCTGTTCCACCACTTACGTCAAAGTCAATATTATGCGTCAACCGGCGACGATAAAATAAATCAGAATAATCTTTTAAATTATCATACCCGCCCAAAGACTGGATACGGCTGTCTAATTCTGCTTTTGAAATGAGTCCTTCTTTAAAATCAAATACGGCATTTTGAACAGCAGATACAGGTGCTTTAGCATTTGCAAAAGTAGTTCTTGACTGCGTTGAAAGTAAAGAGAAATCCTTTTGAATACCTGCATACTCCAGTGCAGTGCCATATTTAAGGTAATCGAAATCCGCTTTTTCCTGGTACCCTAAAGTAGCCCGGAAACTAAACACCGGTGCACCACTCTTTCCTCTTTTGGTTTCAATAATGATGACACCATTTGAAGCACGTGCTCCATAAATGGAAGCAGCAGCAGCATCCTTCAATACGTTTACAGATACTATATCATTTGGATTAATAGATCGGATATCTATTTCAGTGGGAAAACCATCTACTACTATAAGTGGTTTTCGGACAGCATCAAAGGTAGATACGCCACGGATGGTCATTTCACCTGACTGA
>JBBSUB010000415.1:0-2970 GCA_038235345.1 Chitinophagales bacterium | reverse complement strand
TTAGAATGGCTTTACTTTGGAGCCTTTTTAAAAAGCCGAAATTAAACTATTTTTATTCATTTATTTACAATTGTCTACTTCGGGTGCATTTCAAATTGTCGCGGGTTGGTGGGGACACCAACCCCGGGCGGCGCGCCGTGGGCGGTGTCTTCACCGCCCACTTTCAACGTGACGATGCGACATATTGAAATGCACCCTCTACTTCTTGGTTTGACTGGATTATATTGGAAATATTTTTACAAAGTTTTGAAATCAAAAAGTAGTACAGGGAAAATTTTGCCATAGGAATAAAAAAATTTTCCTAATAAAAATGGTTTAAAAAAAGCTATTTAAATTAGATGCCAGGTGTGCGTCATTTCCTTAATTTAATGGGATATTCCACTGTTATATTAAATTACTATTTGAATTGAAAAAACTTTGGCACAAATATTTCTATGTGCAGGAAATATTATTAAACGAATAAACAAATCATGAAAAAAATTATTTTAATGGCGTCCGTTGTTGCTCTATTATCGGCATGTAATGCAAATACAGATGAGAATACAGTAGTATCTAATGATACATTAGGTCCGGTAATAACGAATGAAACTCCTTTAACAACTACTGAAACGGTTGTTGTAAATAAGTATTCTCCATCAGAAGGAGATGTTACCTATCGAAACAATCAACTCCTGGTGTGGCGGGGAAATGATTGGGTAAAAGTAGAGAAAGACGTGACGCTTGATAATGGGGTAGTAATTTATAAGAATGGTGAAGTAAAGAGAGATGGGAAAACTGTTAAACTGGAAGATGGAGAAGTGGTGACTTCTGTAGGTAAGTTTTTTGATAAAACAGGAGATGCAATTGATGATGCCTGGAATTCAACAAAGAAAGGAGTAAGGAAAGCCGGTGATGCGATAGATAAAGCCGCAAAAGATATCAAGAAAAGTGTGGATGGTGACAAGAATAAATAGATTCAGACCGTAGAATCTCTATAAAAATTTTCCCGGTTAAGGGATTTCGAAAGAAGTCTCTTAACCGGATTTTTTTTGCTGTATTTTTTCGGGATACATGGAAAACTGACTTAAAAATCTAACCAGTATTACGCTGTGCAATCCCTGTTATGATTTTGTACATTTGCTCTATGCATATTATTGTCGCTCCGAATGCTTTTAAAGGAAGTTTGTCTGCACCGCAGACGGCGGATTGTATTGCTAACGGTTTACGCGAAAGCAATTTAACCTGCCAGGTAACGCTTTTCCCTATTGCAGATGGAGGTGACGGAACGGCTTCGCTTATAGCAGATAAAATGAACAGTCAATTGATTAAGAAAATTGTGCATGATCCCTTAGGTAGAAAAATAGAAGCTGATTTTGGTTGGGTGGAGACATCTAAAACAGCCATCATAGAAATGTCTGAAGCTTCCGGTTTACGCTTATTGAAACAGGGAGAACTGGATCCAATGAAAGCAAACACAAAAGGAACCGGCCAACTCATCAAAGCAGCTTTGGATCTTGGAGCAACAGAAATAATCACGGGAGTAGGAGGCAGTGCTACGGTAGATGGGGCTAGCGGATTATTAGCTGAATTAGGTGTTCGTTTTTTGGATGAGCACCAACAGGAAATACTGAATTTGCCGGAAGGATTAATTTCCTTGAAACGCATTGATACATCCGGTTTGGATCCTCGGTTGAAAACCTGTAAAATAGTCGTGCTTTGTGATGTGAAAAATACCTTGTTAGGTGAAAAGGGCGCTGCTGCCGTATTCGGACCACAAAAAGGCGCTGATGAAAAGCAGGTGAAGTTTTTAGAAAGATGTTTGAAACAGTTAAATGATATTACAAGGCAGGATTTAGGCGTGGAAATGTCTTCAATCATTCATGGTGGTGCTGCAGGTGGCGTAGCAGCAGGTCTTTCTGCATTTCTTAAAACAGAATTGGTTAGTGGAATTGATTATTTCCTCGGGATCATGGATTTTGAAAAAGCATTAAAAAGTGCGGACCTGGTTATTACGGCTGAAGGAGGTTTGGATGAACAAACACTGGAAGGAAAAGGGCCAGCGGGAGTCGCCAAAAAAGCAAAAGAAAAAAATATTCCAGTAGTGATTTTAGCAGGAAGTATTCCACGTGAACCAGGTAAAGAAATGCGTAAATATTTTGATGCGATTTTTTCGATTGGCCATGGCGTGGTTCCACTTAATGAAGCGATCCAAAATACTGCATCAGATCTTAAACGTACCGCCTGTGAATTGGGAAATATATTGGCTTTTATAAAAAAATAAATCATTCAGATTCTAAAAAAAAATACCATGGAAATAGTCGTATTAGACGCGTTGGCAATGAATCCCGGAGATCTTAGTTGGGATTCCTTAAAAGAGTTGGGTGAAACAAAAATTTATGACCGGTCATCGGTTTCAGAAACGTCGGAAAGGATCGCAGATGCAGAAGCAGTCCTGACAAATAAATCTCTCTTGACAGCGGAAATTATCGCCAATGCACAAAATCTAAAATACATAGGTGTAATGGCTACAGGCTATAATATTGTGGATGTAACGGCAGCGAATAAACGAAATATTATTGTAACCAATGTTCCGGCATATAGTACCGCTTCGGTGGCTCAGTTGGTCTTTTCATTTATTCTTGAATTGACGAATCACACCATGTTGTACGCGGAAAGTGTTCATAAGGGAGATTGGGCCGGCAGTAAGGATTTTAGTTACCAATTGAAACCAACCATGGAATTGCAAAACAAAACATTAGGTATTGTAGGTTTTGGACAAATCGGTCAGGCAGTTGCTAAAATTGCCCTGGCATTTGGTATGAAAGTGATTTCTTCCCATAAACATCCTGAGCGTGATAAAATGGAAGGAGTGCGTTTTGTAGACGAAGAAACATGTTTCCGTGAATCAGATTTTATCAGCCTCCATTGTCCTCTGAACGCACAGAATAAAGAATTTGTGAACGAGGCTCTTTTAAATAAAATGAAACCTAC
>JBBSUB010000414.1:0-2984 GCA_038235345.1 Chitinophagales bacterium | reverse complement strand
TTTTGGTTTCATAACCAAGTTTCAACAAAACAAAAAATATCCTGCTCCTTTTCCGGGAAAAATGAATGTATTTACTTTGATTTTTGATATCATTCCCGTTGTTCTTTTATTGGCAATCTACCTTGCATTCCGTTTTGAAATGGCCCATTACTGGGATCAACTGTATGCTGCTTCTGTTTTGCGAACAGGAGATTCTGAGCAAACGGTTTACCTGGCCGGACAGGGGAACGATTTTATGCGTTTTAAACAGGTTTGGGTCATTAATTATTCCTTGTTATTTTTAGCTGTTTTGTCTTTTGTGAACTTATTGAAATTGAAAAATAAACGATTGGGAAATATCAATTTTGCCTTAAATGTGCTGGCTGTTTTTGCTTTCCTGACCCTTGGTTTATTTACTTTCGGGCAATTGCGCGAATCCTATCTTCACCCGGTAGAAGGGGAACCGGTTATGGGCGGCATAAACATCGCCATTCGTTATATTTCGTTTGCTTTTCTTGCCCTCATTCTTTACGCTACTTATTTGTATATCCACCTAATGTACCCGGAGAAGCTATTTAGAAAAGGATTTGATATCCTGCTTCATTTTTCCATTATATCTGTCGCCAGCAGCGAAATGATTAACCTGCTGGATTTGTCTGGTTCAGATCAAACGTACAAATTAGGGCTTAGTATTCTTTGGGGTGTTTATGCCTTGCTTTTGATCATTTTAGGTATCTGGAAAAACAAGAAACATCTACGCCTTGCCGCAATTATTTTATTTGGCGTGACGCTCCTGAAACTCTTTTTATACGACATCAGCCAATTGAACACAATGGCAAAAACGATTGTGTTTATCTCACTGGGGATATTGCTGTTGGTCATTTCTTTTTTATACAATAAGTACAAGAATATTATTTCAAATGAAGTGGAAGCCTAAACAATTATTATTAGTTGCGGCAATGTTTTTTGCTGCTGCTACTTTTGGCCAGCAAGGAGATTTTCTTTTTAAAAGAAAACTTGAGAATGTATCTGACAAATGGCATAAGATTCCTATACCCGATGATGTATTTTCCAAAATCAATCCTGATTTTTCTGATCTGAGAGTGTTGGGAATTACTCCAAAAAAGGACACAATCGAAATCCCATATCTTCTGAACAATCCTGCGAAGCAGGAAGTTTTAAAAGAAATTCCTTTCCGCCTGATCAATGAATCCGAAACTGGAAATGGCTTCTACTTCACGTTTGATGCAATGAGCACTGAAGTGGTTAATGAAATAGATTTGTCTTTTAAAGAAACCAATTTTGATTGGAAAATAAAACTAGAAGGAAGTCAAAACCTGCAGGAATGGTTTTCGATTGTTGATGATTACCGGATTGTATCGATCAAAAATTCTCTGACAGATTTCCAATTTACAAAACTGGTTTTCCTGGAATCAAAGTACCGGTATTTTAGAATTTCCCTTAAAACGCCTAAAAAGCCTGTGTTGAAATCTGCACGGCTGATCCGGAAAAAATTGGCAGAAGGAATGCTTAAAACGTATCCGGTTATTACCCAAAAAATAGAAGAGGCTAAGAAGCGGAAACAAACAGTAATTACTCTTTCGCTTCAAGAAAAAGTTCCGGTAGCATCAGTGAAAATAACAGTGAATGCCGGAATTGATTATTACAGGCCGGTCACAATTTCCTTTCTTGCTGACAGCAATAAAAGCGGAAACGAATGGAGATATTTTTACGAAACGCTGACTTCCGGTATTTTAGAATCCACCGCGCTAAATAGTTTAGCTTTTGAAAGCACTATCGCAAAGGATTTAAAGATCATCATAGAAAATAGTGATAATCAACCTTTGAAAATTGATTCTGTAAAAGTGTTGGGCTATCAATATGATTTGACGGCGCGTTTTACAGAACCGGCAGATTACTTTTTATTTTATGGAAACAAATCTGCTTCAAAACCTGATTACGACATAGCGCGATTTGTGAATAATGTCCCAGAGAAAATAACCACTATAACTCCGGGAAAAGAGGAAGAGCTTCAGTATCATACCGGTAAGAAAACATCTTTATTCGAAAACAAAAACTGGATGTGGCTGATCATGGGAATTATTATCATGACTCTTGGTTGGTTTTCCATTCGTATGATCAAAAAGAAGGCGTAAATTGAAGAGTTTTTTTATTATACAATATTTTAACCTGAATGAAAACAACTCTTTAGTTGGTAAGAATGTCTAAAGATATATTTTACCTATAAGAAAGAATAAAAAGCGTATTTTATTTATCTAAAATTTAATTATGAAACGTTCCATATTGATAGTCAAAACAGCTGTTTTAAGTGCATTGATCCTGTGTTGTATGCAAAGCGCCCTCGCCCAAAAAACAAAGAAAGCCTTATTTGTTATTGCGGATGGTATCCCTGCCGATGTGATAAAAAAAGTAAAGACTCCTTCCCTGGATGCAATAGCTAAAGTGGGTGGATACGCAAAGAGTTATGTAGGTGGAGAAAAAGGAGGGTATTCGCAATCGCCGACAATATCTGCTGTTGGGTATAATAGTTTACTGACCGGAACCTGGGCTAATAAGCATAATGTCATTGATAATAATATTGCTGCGCCGAGTTACTACTATTGGACGATCTTCCGTTTTTTTAAGGAACAATATCCTCAAAAGAAAGCAGCTGTTTTTTCCACCTGGGAAGATAATCGCACCAAATTAATTGGTGAAGGTTTACCGGCTACGGGCAATCTTCACCTGGATTATCACTTTGACGGTTTAGAAAAGGATACGGTAAATTATCCGCATGATGGAGAGAGTAATTACGTGCATAAGATTGATGAAGCTGTCGTAAATAATGCAGTCGATTACATTAAAAAAGAAGCACCGGATCTATCCTGGGTTTATCTACAGTACACAGATGATATGGGTCATAAATATGGCGATAGCGAACAATTTTATAAGGCTGTGGAGATGATGGATGCACAGATAGGTAGACTATGGGAAGCCATACAATA
>JBBSUB010000413.1:0-2990 GCA_038235345.1 Chitinophagales bacterium | reverse complement strand
TTCTAAAGTCCTGTAGTTCGGAGTTCGTATTTGGCTCATAGCTTAAAGCTCATGTTGTTTCAGCGGGGTTTTCCGATTTTAGACCAATAAACTTAAAGAACGCCATCGGAAACCCCGATGCCTGGATGTCTTTTAGCGTCCCGAATGATATGATGATGAGTTTCAGCGGTGTTTTCCGATTTTAGAACAATAATCGTAAAGAACCTTACCGGAAACCCCGATGCCCGGACGAAGCTGTAAAATTTTAACTCAAAATCTTTCCAAAGCACCAGAGTTCGGAGTTCTCCCGGTCGGGACGCTTGTCTTTTGGCGGCCTGAACGATATTTTCTAAAGTCCTGTAGTTCGGAGTTCGTATTTGGGTCATAGCTTAAAGCTCATGTTGTTTCAGCGGGGATTTCCGATTTTAGACTAATTAGCGTAAAGAACACCCCCGGAAACCCCGATGCATGGATGACGCTGCATAATTTTAAAGCAAAAACTTTCTAAAATATTAATGTTCGGAGTTGAATGTTCATAGTGTTTTTGCTTCGTAGGAATTTCTTAAAGATTGCGTTCGACTGCTGATTGCCCAAGGCTCAAAACTCAAAGCTCAAAACTCGCAGCTCTGAAATCATGATCACGATCATTTCATTTTCACACCTCAAAAATCAGGAATGAATTACCTTTGCGCGCATGAGTGAAAAACAAAAACTTGTTCAGGGCTATTTTTCCAGTCTTTTTGGCCTTAAATGCCCAAGGTGCCGACAGGGGGATCTTTTTGTGAATCAGAACCCATACAAAAAAATAAAATTGAGTTACATGCTGGATATGCACACGCATTGCCCTGTATGTAAGCAGAAATACGAACTTGAAACCGGTTTTTGGTACGGCACCGGTTATGTTAGCTACGCACTGACGGTGGCTATTTCTGTTGCAAGTTTTATTATCTGGTGGATTATTTTGGGTTTCTCCATTCATGATAACCGGATATTTTATTGGTTGACAACGAACGGTGTGTTAATCGTTCTCCTTCAACCCTGGCTAATGCGTTTCAGCAGGGCTTTATATCTTTATTTCTTTGTAGGATACAATGAAAATTATGCAACAGAAGAAACGATCAAATTTACCTAGAACATTTATTTTATTCGATCATTAATAGCCAGCCTTTTGCTTTTTCTACCGGAATTTTTTCTCCGATCTGGAAGCTTCTTTGTGGTTGGAAATGTTTGATAGCAGGTGCAGTGATACTTGCCTTCAACGGATCAATGCCTAGTTTTTTCCAATCTATTTTTAATTCGATTTCTGTATCAGTATCCGCCCAACTAGCGATGGAAACCAATGCTTTTCCGGATTTTTGATAAACAGTCGCCAGGACTTTATTAGAGTTGACAATTTTAACCGGATTCCCATCCACCCAATATCCAATCATCTGCGTTCCTTTCATTCCGAAATTATCCCACAGATGCCAGAGAGGACGTGGATCCGCGTTGTTGCTCCAGGGGATGCGATTCGTCATTCCATAAACCATCCCACGATATGGATTTCCACCGTCCTGTAACATTTCTCCCATCAACCCAAAAGGAATTCCACTCACTTCCGTCATAAAGAAATCCGGCGTTCCTTTTTCATAATCGAAGTATTCTCCAAACCATAACCGGTTGAGGTAAGGGAAATGTTCCATGTACAGATTGGCGCTGTTATTAAATCCGTCACGTTTATTATATTGATTGGCTGAATGAAGATCAATGATACCGGGATGTCCGTTTTTTGTAAGCACGCGTTTAATGCGCTTCATGGTAATGCGGTCAAAGGCTACATCATCCAGGTAAATACCATCTATGCCTACATTTTGTGTAAGCCAGTTCATTCCTTCCACATAGTAATTATGCCAGCGGTTCATACCGCTATTGATGATGGCTGCATCATTAATCTTAGGTACAAACCAGGCACCAATATAATCAGGATCCAAATGCTCTTGCAGCCAGCTAAAACCTCCCCCAGTTCCGTCAGTATAAATTTCATGACCTAAACTTCTCAGGGCATACGTTTCGTAAGCATGATTGGATAATTCACGAACGGTGTTGTAAATTTTTACCTTGAGGCCGGCATCATGTGCGGAATCGATATAAGCCTTCATTTTTTTCCAGGCAATGAACGGATAATTGATCCAGGGATTGATGGCAGTAGCATGATGAATATTTATGATCGTGGCACCAATTTTCTTTATGGTATCGATCGGTTTGTATGCATGATAAAAACGATTTTCCCATTGGAAATCTGTATTTAACGCATGGAAAGGTGTGATGAGTAAGGTGAAATTAAAATACAATGTATCTCCTTTTTTCATCGTTCTTGCACCACTGTAATTATTCACAATGATGCTATTGTTTTCATTTTTTATGTTGATTCCTCCTTTGTCGTCATTGCCCCAGGAAGTAGGAAGGAGCAAGGGTTTTTGTAAATAAAAATTCGTATTCAACGGCCGTGTGTATTTATCATCTCTCAAAGAAAACTGCAGCCCTGCCTGTACATTTCCAATCCATGCGCCATCTTGATTTTTGTTGGCTACATCCCATTTCCATTCCAGGTTTTCCGGGCGATTGCCTCCTTTTTCTCCAAGGCCCATCAGGTATTTTGAGGCGAATCTTGTCATTGGGATTTCCATCCGGATATCATTTAAATCCACCGGTTTATTCGCGCTTATTTTAATAGTGTAAGATAAAAATCCATCAAATTCCATGGAAGCGTTTACATCCATATTTACCGAAGGGGATGTTGAATGCGCGGACCATTTTACTGTTCCGGGTGTTTTGGAAGTGAAGTTTACACCTTTATTTTTCCAATCAATCGTTCCACTTTTATCCTGTACAATTATTTTGAACGGACGGGTAATAATTTCGTTGGCCGTTTTCCCGACAGACGTCATTTCCGGTGTGAAAAACGTTTGAATTTTTTTAGGAAGGCCATCAGGATTTACTTCTAATTTTCTACCCAATAAACTGATCGAATT
>JBBSUB010000412.1:0-2991 GCA_038235345.1 Chitinophagales bacterium | reverse complement strand
CCGGCATCCTGAATCATTGTTACCTGGATATTGGTTTTTTCTCCTACAGTCACTTCAATAGGTTTATAACTCACAAGGCTGAAAATCAGCACGGCAGACGGGCCATTTACACTGACAGAAAAATTTCCCGCGTCTGAAGTTAATCCGCCGGTTTTAGTCCCTTTTACCTCGTAGGATACATTGGCTAAAGGAGTTCCATTTTGATCTGAGACTGTTCCTTTCACTATTCTTCCCTGTGCATACGTAAGAGATATGCAAAAGAACATGGGAAATAGCAGTAGCAATAATTTTAATTTTTGCTTCATTTGTGTCGTTTTTTTTGTTTTAAATATAAAGACCATCTCCACCTGTGTTTTTCTCAGGCAAAAAGTTACTAGAATTATTTTTCCATTTCAGCTACACTTGTTTTCAGCTGATTGACTTCTTTTTTATCAAAATTTTCAATGATCAACGCTGCGGCTCCAATTAATTCTGCATTTGTACTAAAGTCAGAAACAACTATTTCAGTATAGGCTGCCAGGCTTGGAATACAATATTTATTTACCGCCTGGTAAATGGCCGGAAGTAACATGTTTCCGGCCATGGCTCCTCTACCACTAATTATGACCTGTTGAGGATTTAAAATATGAATCAGGATCGCAATACCTCTACCTATATTATAGGCAGTGTCCGATAATAATTCTACGGCAAGCTGATCTCCGGCGAGAGCGGCATGTATGATATTAAAGGAAGCCTCTTCCGAATCAGCCGGAATTTCTTTAATGGCAGAAACGCGTCCGGCTTCAAGTGCTTCTTTTGCTTTTTCCAATATCACCAGCATAGATGCCTCTGTTTCCAGGCAACCACTTTTGCCGCAGCTACATAATTTATTATTGTCAAAGAGCGGAATATGACTGAATTCCCCTGCAAAACCATTATTACCTCTGAAAAGTTCTCCATTAATGATCAGGCCTAAACCAACACCCCAACCGAAGTTGATGACCATGGAATTTTTCTTATCACGTGCTGCCCCTAATTTTAGTTCCGTGAGGGCGATCAGGCTGGAATCATTATCGAGGCACACCGGGAAATCAAGTGCCTGTTCCAGATAGGTTCTCAAACTTTCCTCTTTCTTTCCCATCGGCATAAAAGAGTGGTTAACGCCCTTTTCTGTATCCACAAAACCCGGCATACCAATACCAATTCCAATAATTTTTTCCTGTGATATGTTCGATTTTGAGATAAATGATTTTATAATGTCAATTAATTGATCTTTCGCCAAAGAGTTGTGTGGAAGAGTCAGGTCGAATTTTTCCGAATGAATGATCTTATAACTCTGCACATCTATAATTCCGATCCTGGTAATCAACTGATCCATTGCTACTGAAATGGCATACATTTTATCCGCGATCAGTGAATACATTAATGGTCGCCTGCCACCTGTTGAAAGTGCATACCCCGATTCCTGTACAAACTCTTCACTAATTAATTCATTTAGGATTTTAGTCGTTAAAGGGAGACTTTTTCTGATTCTTTGACTTATTTCCAAAGCAGAAAGGTTCTTCCCAAAACATAACTCCTTTATAATCTGTCGTTTATAAATCCTATGCTTTATATTCATGGGCCAAATGTAAAATTATTATCGAACTTGCCAAAACTTTTTAAATATTTTAATAAGATTGACTCATAATCGAATATTTGTTATCAAGTAGACAAACTTTCTTCATAAAGTGCTGCATCTTAAATAAAAATTAATTTGCTGTATAAGTTGAATTATTAATTTAAGAATCAAATAGATTTCAAACACGAATTTTAGGCACGAATTGCACGAATTGAAGAAGCTGTCAGCCTTCAGCTAAGCTATCAGATATGAAATGTGTAACCAGATATACTAATGACAGGACTGGTCGCAACTTGTCCCTACAACCCGCAAACACTAAACTTCAATAATTACATTAATTATTTTAGGCACCCCGTTCCAACTCTGAACTTTGAACTCCGAACTAAGTGAACTAAGTCTGAACTCCAAAAGATAAACTACAAACTATAAACTAACTTCGCGCCATGCACCAAACACTTTCAGGTTGGGATGATACTATAGCTGCTATAGCGACGCCGCCCGGTATCGGGGCCATTGGCGTTTTACGTTTGAGTGGCGATAAGGCTTTTGATATTATTCAGCCATTATTTCCTTCTAAAAATTTAAAAGATCAGAAAGCAAACACCCTACATGTAGGCTATTTGAAAGAAGGCGAAAACATTCTGGATGAGGTCGTGATATCTATTTTTAAAAAACCGCATTCCTACACCGGGGAAGATGTGATAGAGATTAGTTGCCATGGTTCGCCCTTTGTGCAGCAGCAGGTTTTGTATACATTGATCAGTCATGGTGCGCGCCTGGCAAAACCCGGAGAATACACCCAAAGGGCATTTTTAAACAATAAACTGGATCTTGCCCAGGCAGAAGCCGTCGGTGATCTCATCGCCAGTAATACAAAAGCTTCTCAGAACGCGGCACTAAAAAATATGCGCGGTGGTTTTTCCGGCCTGCTGAAAGAATTACGCGAAGAACTGATTAAATTCTCCTCTCTCATAGAACTGGAACTGGATTTTAGTGAAGAAGATGTGGAATTTGCCGATAGGGATAAATTCTCCAATCTAATTAATGAAATTTCGTTTACGGTTAACCGTTTGAAAGAGTCTTTTAAATTAGGAAATGTTATCAAGAACGGTGTCAGCGTGGCGATCGTTGGGAAACCCAACGCGGGAAAATCCACCTTACTCAATACCTTATTAAATGAAAACCGCGCTATCGTCAGTGAGATAGCCGGAACCACCCGCGATACGATTGAAGAGATCATCAATATAAATGGAATTCTTTTCCGGCTCATTGATACCGCCGGTATCCGTGAGCATACCCAGGATATTATAGAAAATATGGGCGTTATAAAAAGCAAGGAAAAAATAAAACAGGCCGATATCGTTCTGTATCTTTTTGATGTAAATGATATG
>JBBSUB010000411.1:0-3004 GCA_038235345.1 Chitinophagales bacterium | reverse complement strand
TTGGTGCCATTATGGTATATCAAGCAAAAAATCGCGCCCTTTGAAGCCTATCAAAAAGAAGCGATAAAAATGAATTTTGAACCTTACAATATTAATAGTATGGAGGAAATTAATCAATCCATTACCCGGGCAATATTTGACCTTGACACTTTTTGTAAGGACTTTTTAACGAACAACTTTATTCGTTTTGATAGAATCAGAGAAATAAAATATTTAGAGTACCTGGTACAAACGCACCTGGTCACCGAAACAAATTGGTTAGGGATAAAAAAAGAAGTTATGAAGCAAAATGAGGAGGTTGAATAAGACAATCCACATCTACAGGATTGCTTGAGCAGGTAAAACTGTTTACCTTTAAGCAACACCATTACGAACATTTTATAGAAGTACATGAATACGATAAAAGGAAAAACAGTTTTAATTACGGGGGGAGGATCGGGTATTGGCAGAATCATGACCCGTTTGATGTTAGAACGCCAATGCAAGGTGATCATATGGGATATCAGCCAGGAAAATATAGATAAAACACGATCCGAATTTTCTGATAAAGGAGAAGTTTTTGGTTTCAAAGTGGATGTTTCTGATATTGCCCAAATACAGGAGACTGCTAAAAAAGTAAAGCTGGAGATAGGTGTCGTTGACGTATTGATAAATAATGCAGGGATAGTTGTCGGTAAATTCTTCCATGAACATTCCGTAGCAGATATTGCAAACACCATGGAAATTAATGCCATCGGGCCAATGTATGTCACGATGGAATTTTTGAAAGATATGATGCAACAGAATTCCGGTCATATATGCAATATTGCTTCCTCCGGCGGATTAATTTCAAATCCTAAAATGTCTGTTTACGCTTCCAGCAAATGGGCGCTCATCGGCTGGTCTGATAGCCTGCGTTTGGAAATGAAACAATTGAATAAAGACGTACATCTTACAACCATAATGCCCTATTACATCCATACGGGAATGTTTGATGGCGTTCAATCGAAGATTCCCATTCTCGATCCGGAAGCGGCAGCGCTGACCATTATAAAAGCCATAGAGAAAAATAAAAAAATGGTTACGATTCCGGGTTATATTTATCGGCTTACCCGGTTCGGACAGGCACTATTCTCCGTAAATATGTTTGATTGGTTCACGGGCAATGTACTGGGGATTTATAAAACGATGGAACATTTTACCGGGCGGAAAAATTGAGTTTTTTTATATAAAACTTTATTTCCCCTTCCCGGAATTTACATTTAAGCACCCGAACGAAAAACAAGATGCAGCAAATGAAATCAAAAATGAAATTTCAAATCAGTCCAGGAAAAAAAGGAAATTTCACTTTGATCCGCTGTTACTAATTCGTGGATTTATTTTTTTTTGTTTTAATAAAACCCTACAACAAACAATGATAGACCTCATCGGCGATATACACGGACATGCGGATAAACTGGTCCAATTACTCGAAAAACTGGGATACTCTAAACAAAATAATTATTACGCCCACCCGGAAAGGAAAGTTTTATTTGTAGGGGATTATATTGACAGAGGACCACAAATCAGGGAAACGTTGGAAATCGTAAAGCAAATGGTCGATCATGAAAGTGCCATTGCCTTAATGGGAAATCATGAGTACAATGCGCTCTGCTTTCAAAAGGAGGTTTTGGGAATTTAATGAATGAATATATTTTTGGCATCCATGCCAACAACCTTATTCCGATATTCGTACGACGACATTCGAAAAAAAAACTACTTAACAATAACTTTTGTGAGGTAATACATATCAGGATCTATAACCGGCAGGGTTGAGCTCTTTACCAGTAAACCTTTTTTATTGAGGTTGATTGTTTGCTTACCACTATCCGTCACTATTTGAACGGGTAATTCCATATCCAGGTTTTCAAATTTTATAAAATACCCTGCCTCACTTCGACTCATTTGTATGACCAACTTATCGGTCGTGCGCAGCCAAAGATTAAATACCGGTTTTAAACTACTTCCGTATTTCCTGCTGAAAAAATTTTCTACATCATCCGTGTTTATCATGTTGTGATACGTGTAAGCAGGAGAGGTTACAAATTCTTTTAAAGCCGGGAAGAAAATTTCATCCCCCATAATAAATCGGAGGCTGTGCATGAAGAAAGCCCCTTTTCCATAAATGTCCGAAATATAAGCGGCTTCTTCATCCAGATCTTTTCCTTGTACGACGGGCAGCGTGTTTTGAAAACTCAGGGAATTTAGTTGAAAGATTTTCAGATAAGCCTCTTCGCCAGCGAGTTCCAGCACTTCCAGTGCATCCCCAAAAGTATTGATGCCTTCCTGTATCCAGAAATCTGACCAATCATTCACGGTTACTTTATTACCCCACCACTCATGGCCAAATTCATGGCTCATCAGCCAGTCAAAATCATGCTCACCAACTTTTGCATACCTGAATTTATTTCCATAAGCATTCATCGTTTGATGCTCCATACCCAAATGAGGTGTTTCACAAATACCTATTTTTTCTTTCCACCAGGGATATTCTCCAAAATACTTTTCCCGGTTTTTCACATTCTGCTCCAGCAGATCCAGATGATATTCTGCCTTGGCAGCATTCTCCTCTAATACATAAAACTGCATCGGTACTTTGTTGCCGTTGATGGTAGTAAAGTCTCTTGATACCACTTTATATTTTCCCACATTAAAGAGAATGTTGTAATTATTAATCGTGTAATTTGTTTTCCAATGGTAGGTCGATTTATTATTTGCTGTGGTTACTTTTTTTAATAAACCCGGCCCGGCCACCACCAGGCCTTTGGGTACGGTAATAAGCAAATCGGCCCCTTCATTTGGTTCATCGGAAGGATGATCTTTGCAGGGAAAATATACTTTACCACCGGTACCTTCTGCTGTAATTGCCACCCATGGATTTCCGGTAGAATCCTTTGTCCAGGTAAAACCATCATCCCAGGGTGGACGTATGGCAGTATGTGGATGCCCTTCGTAATCTACTTTTACCAGGGCTTTACCGGCAGGC
>JBBSUB010000410.1:0-3005 GCA_038235345.1 Chitinophagales bacterium | reverse complement strand
GCTACGACACTGTCCAACATTTTTCTAAAATTGATTTCTGCTTTTTTATCAGCGATCACTACACCATCAATCTTCCAAATATGGATACCATAATCTTTATATTGATTGATCATCACAGCAGCGTCTTTTTGCCAGTGTTTAAAGCTACTATCGATGGAGGGATTAAACCAGGTAGAAATAATGATACCGGATTTTTTAGCTTCCTTCATGATTTTTTGAAATCCATTCGGGAATTTTATTGGGTCCATGGACCAATAATCAGCGTTGCGCCATATATTTCCCAGGCTTCCACCTGCGAAGGCAGAGGCTCCGCTTTTTCCTGTTTGCCAGCCATCATCCATTTGAAGGTGGGTAATACCTAGTTTGCTTCCCAACTTTATTTCATTTAAAATAAACGCTTCATTAATATTTTCATCCCTGCCTCTGTCTCCCCAGGTATTCAGCATAATCATATTATCCACTTCCGGTAACATGGGTTTATTATTTTGTTGATAGGATCTCAAAGCTATTTGTGCTCCTTCCTCTCCTCCTATAGAAACCCCTGTTACAATACTATATCCCCGCACCCATTCTGTATCAGAAACATCCTCCGGACTTATACCTAATCCCACTGTTTTGAAGTCATTTAAAGTAATTGAAAAATCAAATCCGGGATAATACAATTGCATATTGGAAACAGGCGCTTCCTTTAGCCAAAAAATTCCTTCCCGGGAGGGAAGTTTTTCCATCAATAAAATATTGCCCTTCAAAAGAATTTCACTGGTGTAAGGAACTCTCGCATATTCCTGTACCAGGGTATTATTCCGATCCGTTGAATCGAAGAATTCTACAGATTTTACTTTCCAATTACGATCTGGCACCGGCAACCGGTCAATAATGGCTTTATTCACTTCGTTGGATTTTCCGGATTGTTGTAAGCCGGTTATTCCTTCCTTCCATTGGGAAGCATTTCCTTTTAAAAAAATATCGCACGCAATAGCAGGCGTTGAAGGATACAATTTGAATACCCTTTTCACCTTCAAATCTCCATAGTAAACCAATACTTCCGCTTCAAGATGCGCAGCCTGTTGAGGAGATTCCTTTGTAATAAAGGAATTGAATGTAGCCCCGGAAGGATTACCCGTCATACCCGGCAATGAGAAATCCGGATGTTTGCCCTGGAGTCCATAAATCTTCCCGGATTGTTTATTCACAATAGACCAGGGTAATAAGTTTCCATTATTAAAAAGGTATATTCTTTTGATGAGCGCATTTTCAAGAATAAGAGAATCTTTATTAAGATACGCTAAACAATCTTTAAACTTCGTTCCTGGTTCCCTTTTCTGCAGGACATTATTTATTTGTTTAACTAAAGATAAATCAGCGCTTCTCTGAGCTAAAATATGATTACCTGTAAAAGAAAAGATGGATAAGAAAATCCATTTTTGAAAAGATAAAGACATTATTTTCATTTTAAGTTTTCATTTAAATTATTCCGATTCGGTCTAACAACCTTCTGCTTATTTGTATTTAAAAATTGGATGAAATACATCATTTTTTATTAAGGTTGAAGCAGTATAATTTTTTCATTTTAAACACTGGATCCCATAAGCGTTTCCCAAATAATATTGTAGACTTCCACAGGGGATATATTTTTATCCAGGTTTTGGTTAGTAATAATAATTGGGTGATGATGTCCAGATGTTCCTATTCTACCATGTGACCCTTTTACCAGGGAAGCATCGAGAGTTATGACGTCCATAACATACCGGAAGCCGGCTTTTTTTCTTAAAAGTTTATAACCCGCACGAATTTTTGAAGACATAAACATCTCAACCGGGTCATACCCTGGTTTTTTATGGATATCCACCACCCTGGCATAATCCGGGGCTTTGGAATCATCCAGCCAAAAATAATAAGTAAACCAGCTCTCAGCATCTGCCATTACAACCAAATCACCACTTCGCTCATGGTCAATATGATACGACTTTTGAGCGTCTTTATCGAGTATCAATTCTACGCCTTTAACGGATTGCAGCAGGCTTTTAACCTTAGATGTTACAGAAGAATCATTTATATAAATATGTGCTATTTGATGGTCGGCTACGGCAAAGGCTTTCGAGGCACCTGCATCCAATAATTCCAATCCTCTTTCCACCCTGATCTCCAATAAATCATTTTCCCGGAACAATCGGTTTAGGTGTACCGGATGATTTACGGGCGCAATACCATACTCTGATAAAATAATAATTTCTGCCCCGCTGGTTTCAAAGTGATTCACTAATTGAGCAATAACACCATCTATTTGACCTAGTTCTTTCGAAATTTTATTTATGTCAGGACCGAACTTTTGCAGGCAATAATCAAGATGTGGAAGGTAGATTAAATTAAGGGTTGGATTTTCCCATTTATCCAGGAGAATAGATGCATCGGCTATCCATTGGGTTGATTTAATATCAGCGCCGGGGCCCCAGAAATGAAATAATGGAAATTGTCCCAGTTCTTTTTGTAGCTTGTCACGAAGGCTTGCCGGGTGCGCGTAACAGTCGGGCATTTTCCGACCATCTGCCAGGTAATTAGGCCTTGGTGTTACCGCAAAATCTGCCGAGGAATACATATTGTACCACCAAAACATTTTAGCACAGGTAAAATCAGGATCTATCTTTTTCGCATTCTCCCATATCTTTTCAGCCTGAACCAGTTTGTTGGATTGCTTCCAGAATTTTATTTCACAGTCTGTTCTATCGTACCAGCCGTTTCCTACTATTCCATGTTCAGACGGCCATTTCCCTGTCAGGTAGGTGGATTGAACCGAAGTGGTTACAGCGGGTAACATCGGATCAATCGTACAAAGATTTTTCGTCGTCAGGTAGTTCTTTAAAAAAGGTGTATGCTCTCCGATTAATGAAGCCGAAAGGCCCACAACATCAATAACAACTGTTTTTTTCATTGATAATTTTAATGCGTTGAATACTCAGGTTTCTACTATTTTCTTTACCCAATCCAATTCCCGGATAATAGAATCT
>JBBSUB010000409.1:0-3006 GCA_038235345.1 Chitinophagales bacterium | reverse complement strand
GGAAGGAACTTTCTTAATGGGCCGCTGTAAAACTTCTTTAAATTGTTTGGCTGTAGATAGAATTAAATCAATATCACTTCGAAGCAAATCTTTAATGCCCAGTAGATGTTTTGTGGATAGTTGCATTAAAGGTCAAAGCTAAATGAAAAAAAATTAAATCGGGGACGTCATTAAAAAAATTTAAGAAAAAAGTTTTTTTTATCAGTAAAACCCTGATAAATAAAGCATACAGTCAGGATGAAAAATGGCTTCAAAAAAATGCGGAATTTATTTTCGAATCAGGAGAATTTTGGATGTTGTCAACCACTTTGAAGCAATCCCAACGGAGGTAATGTAGTATCTTAAAGGGATTTAAGCGTTGTTATTAATTTAGGAAGAAATGATTGCTTGATTTCCCATACTATCGAATAGTCAATGCCAAAATAATCATGAACAATTCGATTTCTAAATCCACGAATACGATACCAATCTACATTTGAATGTTTGTCTTTAAAATCTTCAGGCAATCTATTTGCAGCTTCACCAATTATCTCAAAGCTGCGAATTACAGCGTCAATAGTTTTACTATCTTTTGTGAACTCTTCAAATGAAAGACCTTAAGTATATTCAAGAATTTTATTTGTGCTATCCATTGTGTCCTCAACAAGAAGCTTAGGCTCACGCTTAGACATAAATAATTTCCGATTGTATTTGATTAAAATATTTTGGTTTGACACCATTTTTTGAGACCAAATCAACTTTTCTACGAAGTATACTTTCAATATAGTTTGCAAGATCGATAAATTCTATTCCAACAGGCTTGCTGAAATCAACTATAATGTCGACATCACTTTTGTCAGTGAAATCATCCCGTACAATTGAGCCGAACAAACCAATTGAATTAACAAAATACTTCTTTGTCAACTCGGGTTTTAGTTGTGTTAATTTCTGCTTAATTGAAATGAATTCTGTCATCCTTTAAAGATAAGGAAATTTTTTCCAGGTAATTGCCACCCACGACCAATCAATAGTTTCAATAAATCATAATCCTTCCTAAAATAAAAAATTAATTGTTAGCAGACAGGCAAATTATAAATGGTGGAGAATTCAGTTTTAGCGGCTGACATGGTTGGTGTTCCACCAAACATTTAATTCATTAAAATCAGAAAACGCAGCTGGAATAAAAGTATTTTTTTTAGTGCTTCTCAACTAAAATCGCCCCTGTCTGACCCTCGGAACGGACCTGGAAACAAAGCTCTTAACTGTGGACACCAAAGGTTATACATCGGGTAAATTTCAAAAGAGGTGACACCTTTTGAAAAGGTGTCACCTCTTTGAAACTTTTTATTTGCCAACTGCATCAATAAGGGCCGGAGGTACGATACATTTTGTAAGAAGCTACTGATTGAAATCAGTAGTTACAAAATGGACCATGCCTACGGCATTCAACAAGAAGATTACGCTCACGTTTGGTCATAAATAATTTCCGATTGTATTTGATTAAAATATTTTGGTTTTACACCATTTTTTGAAACCAAATCAACTTTTCTACTACGTTTACTTTCTATATAGTTTGCAAGATTGATAAAATGTAGGCGGCGGTTATCATTCCCTTATTACGCACAATCCACCGCGTCGTCCAAATTAGATGAATATTCTTTTTTGAATGAATGTTTGTTTTTGAAGCAATCTCAACTGCAGGCAGCGGTTATCATTTACCTATTACGCACACCCACCGCGTTGTCCTTGCTGATTGCTTCGCGTTAAAAGTTTCGTTTAGTTTAAAATTTAAAATACGCCTCGCAACTTAGATGAATATTCTTTTTTCAATGAACATCTGTTTTTGAAGAAGTTCACCGTCAACGATGGTTTAAACACTTTGCTTCACCTTCAAAACTCATTGGGTTGAGATTGCTTCGGCACGCATGATTAGTGATATTCATTGACCTGAACTGTGCAAGGACGAAAAGAATGGGAAAGTTTTAAATATTCAAACACATCTGAGTTTCCGGCAAAAATCTTTAAATTCATTAACCTGAAATCGGAAAACCCCGCTGGGACAAATCATTCAGGCCGCAAAAAGGCAAGCGTCCGGGAGAACTCCAAACTCTTAAAATCATAAAACCCCGCTAATCACATCAGAACAAATAATCACTTGAATTTAAAATTCAATGAAATAATATTTGAATTCATACCAGTCGTTTTTTGATAATGCCCGTAACGTACTTCCAAAGCACTCAGATGCTGACTTTTAAAAACACCATTGGGCGGTGCGATTCTAAATCCGGCACCAAAGAAATCGCTGTTGAATTTAGAGAGGTCGTAGTTGCTGGTGTAATACGTATCAGCGGCAGTGTGCATCATGTAAGGTTCAAAATAATTGACGGCACTTTGTTGATAAAAACGATAGAAAGGAGTGATGGAAAAAAATGGCGTGAGTTTGACAACCGTTTCTACCTGTAAAGCATTCGAATGAATCCCCCAATCATCCTGGTAATAGCGGTACCAGGTTCTTAATATAAACTGATCGCTGATAAAATAATTAGCCCTGACACCAAGAGGAATTTTTAACCTTGTGGAGGGCAAATTTTCGACATGCACGGATTGATCATTAAAATATACGCGGTGAAAAGGAAGCCCCAGGTAACCTTGCTGGTAAACCATTTCAGCCTCCAGTAAAATCTGAAACCGCTCATTTATGATCTGGGACCATCCTAAATTTGCGCTTATGGAGTTGCGTGGAGTAGTCGCATAATGATCATCTCCCTCATCTCTCCTGCCACCGCCATTCTGAGTACGCAATTCTACCGGGTAAATAAGGCTCACCTGATCTAAATAAGCACCTAGTTTTGCAGAAAATTCTCCCATCCTGTTATTCGTTTTTTTAGCAAAATTTATATTGGCGCCATAGGATTGATAATCGAATTCAGTGGAATAGGAAAGTCCCGCTCCCAGGGTTGTTCCTTTCTGCTCATTTTCCATTGTCCAACCGACGGAAGGATATACTCTTGTATCGGCACTGGAAGC
>JBBSUB010000408.1:0-3046 GCA_038235345.1 Chitinophagales bacterium | reverse complement strand
GGATACTGTTTTGGTCATTCAACAACCCGAAAATGCGCCGGTTTATGGAGGATTTCAACAGGTATATCCGATGCCTTTTTTTAAGCAGGTAAAAATTGATTTTGATGCGCACCGTGAAGATGACAATATCGATTTTTATTACGAACGGAATATTCTTGAAATGCTCTCCAGAGAAGGGCCTAAGTCAGCCGTGGGTGATGTAAATGGCGACGGACTGAACGATGTTTATATTGGTGGTACAAAGGGATTCCCAGGTCAGGTTTATTTACAAACAGCCAAAGGTGATTTTGTAAAAATGAAGCAGCCGGCTTTTGACCAATACATTGATTTTGAAGATGGCGCGGCAGTTCTTTTTGATGCTGACGGCGATGGTGATCTGGATCTGTTCATAGGTCCGGGTGGAAACAGCAGCCAGGTTTTTAGCCGGCAAATGCAGAACAGGTTATTTAAAAATGATGGCAAGGGGCTTTTTACCATTGATGCACAGGCATTACCTCCAAATGGAATGAATATCTCGGTAGCGATAGCGCATGATTTTAACGGTGATGGTTACACGGATCTTTTTATAGGAGGCAGAAATACTCCAAGAGAATACGGTATTACACCCACCAGTTATTTATACCTCAATGATGGCAAGGGACATTTTACAGATGTTGCCAAAACACTGAATCCGGATATCGCGAATATCGGCATGGTAACAGGAGCCACCTGGTCAGATGTAACCGGCGATGGTAAAAAGGAATTGATCATAGCAGGGGAGTGGATGGCGCCGAGGATATTTTCTTACAACAGACAAAAATTTGTAGAAATAAAATCCGATCTAAATCAACTCTTTGGCATGTGGCAAACAGTGTTGGCAACAGATGTAAATGGTGATGGAAAAACAGATCTTGTTTTGGGCAATATCGGAGAGAATTTCTATCTGCGGCCGGATTCAGCCAATCCAGTCAAGTTATGGATTAATGATTTTAATAAGAATGGTAGCCAGGATAAGATATTGACTTATACCATAGATGGAAAAGATAAACCTGTTTTTCTAAAACATGATTTTCAGGACCAGATTCCTGCAATTAAAAAACAAAATCTCAAACATGAAGATTATGCCGTTAAGTCTATGCAGGAGTTATTCCCGCCGGATGTTATCCGGAATTGTACGATGAAATCCTGGAATTATTGTTCTTCCATTGTGGCCATCAACCTTGGGAACGGTCAATTCAGGATTGAGAAATTACCTGCGATGGTTCAGCTTTCTTCTGTCAATAAAATTCATGCGATGGATGTAAATAATGACGGGATAAATGATCTTGTTTTGGGTGGTAATCTTTTTACTTTTCTTCCACAATTTGAGCGGCTGGATGCCAGTTTTGGGGATGTGCTCATCAACGATGGGAAAGCAAATTTTAAATGGGTAGGTCAACAGCGATCAGGCTTAAACGTAAATGGAATGGTCAGGGATATTGTAGAAATTCCCTACAGGAATGAATCAAGGATTTTATTCCTATTGAATGATGATTTTCCTTTGATGTACAGGCTAAATAACGGATTGAATAATCGAGTATCAACACCCGTGTTAAAATAAATTATGAACAAATACAGGAATATAAGTGTCTGGTTGTTTGCATCTTTGTTGGTGCTGCTGGGGTGTCAGTCAAAACCAACCGTTCCTGCACTTTTTGAAGTGGTTGATCAAAAGATAACCGGGTTGGATTTCGTTAATAAATTAACCCCCACCAAAGAATTCAATATTTTCAAATACCTCTACTATTACAATGGTGCCGGCATTGGCGCAGGGGATTTTAATAATGATGGAAAAATTGATCTTTTTTTTGCAGCTAATCAGGGGCAGGATCGGCTGTACCTGAACCAGGGTGAACTAAACTTCAAAAACGTAACTACAGAAGCAAAAATTCCTGCGGATAATTCCTGGTCAACCGGTGTATCAGTTATTGATATTAATAATGATGGCTTGCTGGATATCTATATTTGTCGTGTTGGGAAATATGAAAATCTGGATAGCCGGAACCAGTTGCTGATCTGCCAGGGAATCGATAAAAATGGTGTGCCTTTTTACAAGGATATGGCAAAAGAATATGGTCTGGATTTTAAAGGGTTTTGTACACAGGCAGTTTTTTTTGATTACGATATGGATGGCGACCTGGATATGTACCTGATGAATCATTCTATTCATCAAAATGGAACTTTTGGAATTAGGGAAAAATTACTGGCCACAAAAAGCCCCATTTCCGGCGACAGGCTTTTTAGAAATAATGGTGACAATACTTTTACAGAAGTGACTGATGTTTCTGGCATTCATAGTTCAGTTTTGGGCTATGGCTTAGGAATCACCGTTTCAGATATTGACCTGGATGGCTACCCGGATATTTATGTGGGGAACGACTTTCATGAAAATGATTACCTCTACATTAACCAACGGAATGGCACTTTTAAAGATGAGCTCACAGAAAAAATAATGCATACCAGCCAGTTTTCTATGGGCGTAGATATAGCGGATTTGAACAATGACGGCTTTGCAGAAATCATTTCCATGGATATGCTTCCTTCCAACCGGGAGATTCTAAAAAGGTCTTTGGGAGAAGATGAATATGATCTTTTTTATAACAAGATTACCTACGGCTATAATTTTCAATACAGCCGTAATAATCTTCAATATAATCGCCGGAATGGTCTTTTTAGTGAGGTGGGTTTGTATGCAGGAATAGAGGCCACGGATTGGTCCTGGGCGCCTTTATTTATGGATTTTGATAATGATGGTTTGAAAGATCTCTTCATTTCCAATGGCATTTCCAAGCGGCTGAATGATATTGATTACATCAATTACGTGACAGATGGTGCCTTGCAGAAGAAGATGAATACCAACCAAATGAATGAAAATGATCTGGACCTGATCAATAAGTTTCCTCAAACGAAAATCCCGAATCGTTTTTTCAAAAATAAGGGCGAACTCTCCTTTGAGGATGTCGGAAACCAGGTGAGTGGTAACAGTGATTCTTATTCAAATGGGGCGGTGTATGCTGACCTTGACAAT
>JBBSUB010000407.1:0-3065 GCA_038235345.1 Chitinophagales bacterium | reverse complement strand
GCGTGATTTAAAAAAATTTACAAGTAAAAAGATAGAAGAAGCCATACGACAAAACGCTTTTGAAAGCAGAAAAGATTGGATGTTATGGATGTTTAAAAGAGCTGGTGAAAAAAACAGCAATAATAAGTATTTTCAATGTTGGCAGCAGGACAATCATCCTGTAGAGTTGTATGGTTATGAAACGTTGAAACAATAACTAAATTATCTGCATGAGAATCCTGTAAGGGCAGGCATTGTTTATGAAACATGGCATTATAGGTATAGCAGCGCCATAAATTATTGTACAAATGAGAAAGGTAAAATAGAGTTGGAACTGGTTTAAAGTTTGCCGGACACAGTCCTGGTTTTTCTTTGCATTTAAGTGTCCTGCGGAACACTTAAACGAGCGGGGGTTTTTTTGAATACGAAGACTCCAAGCCTTATTCAACGTCTCAATTTAATATCCCTGTTGGCATTGGTCTAAGGTACGAGGCTTCCGATGCTGTCAATCTTAGGCTTGAATTTAATCACGGTATTCTTTTTACTGAATATCTCGATGATGCTCATAGCGCAGGATTTGTTGATGCAGAAAAATACCTTGATATCACCCATACAGAAAACGGGCAGCAGTTGTATAACCGGAGCCTGGATGGCCAAATTCCAGCAAGGAGAGGTAATCCCGGAAATAACGATGCTTATATGTCAATATCCTTCAAAGTAGGATTGGTGTTAAGAAGGAAAACACGTTATTAATTAATTTCTTTCGGAGCAGTTTCACTAGTAAAAGAACGGTTGGTTGAGGGCCACTTTTTCTTAGTACCTCAAAAGTTTGCAGCACTAATCCTCTATTGTTTTTGCGTTATTTAATTGAAACCCTGCTTTTCCCTCTGCCAAAATTGCAACCATAAGCAACTCTAAAAGTATAATAGTTCAGATTGAAGTCTTTATACAACCTGTTATAATTGTAATACAGGGAAAGCTCTATTGCCCGACTTTCTTCAATTTTAAATCTTTGTCCAAAACCAACTGCGTAAGTAAATAAGTTTTTAGTTAAGTCATAACGGCTATTATAGGTAGGTCTATGTAAAACAGACACACCAGCTTCTCCGTAAAAAAAAGTCGCATCTCTAAATAAAAAATATTGGTAGCCAACTCTTATGGGTAAAAAAGTATTTGTCCCCCAACCCATTGCCTCTAAGCCAACCAAACTATCGTGAGAAGCGCCTTTAGGATACTTATGCTTAAAATAATCGTAGCCTAAATAAACTCTTACTCCTCCGTGTGTTGTTATACCATGCACAAATTCCAGACTACCACCAACCCCCAGTCGTCCATTGATTGGAAATGATTTCGACCCGGCACTTATCGTTGGCCCAATGCTGATAAAATTTTGCGACGATGCCTGGTACTGAATGAGAATTAGAAAAATTATAAAGAATAACTTCAGGTTTTTATATATATCCATCTTATCCAAATTTTAGTCACTTCTCTTTCTGCACACAGAAATGATAAACTATAATTATTTTGTTACCCTTAAACTTCCATTCATAATTCTCCAATGACCGGGAAAAGTACATACAAAAGGATAATCGCCGGGGGTGTGGGAGCAATAAACTCCATGCTTCCTTCTTCTCCCGGATTAAGCCCCTCGCTGGTTTATGTGTTCCGCAGGACACTTAAATCTAAAATGGATTCAGGACTGTGCCCGGTAACTATAACGTTGTATAAAAATTATTCTAAACGAGCGGGAGAGATTTGTCGACGATCGCTCATCCGTCCTGACCCAATTGCTTAAATGCAGTGTTACCGGCTGTTGCTTTCTGTCCATCACCGATAATTTGTCATCCAAAATGAATAGTCACTTATCAATTCATAATTCTTTGAACTCTCATCAATACATTTTAAGTCCCATAACGGCAACTCAAACTGTTTTTTATCTGTTACTCTTTTAACTTTTGCAATTACCCCATATTCGTCTATGTCTTCTATTAATTCAATGAATTCAAATTTATCAGTATAACTTGGCTGTGTCTTTTTAAGTTTTTCGTATTCCTTTTTACTCCAGCCACCAAATACATATTTTTCTTCCCATGGAAAATCCTCCATTCCTGTTAATATAATTCGATTTTGAATGTTCTTTTGCAGATAATCAAAATATATGTTTTGTTTTTCTTCTGTCACTGATAGATCATCATCTGACAGAATGGTTGCGATTCGCCTTTCTTGCTCATCAAAGGCACTGTGACCGTAAAGTGCGTTCATTTTTTCCAACTGTTTCTCCACATCACTTTCTTTGTCCCTTGATTTAGTCAGTTCTAAATCTTTTTTTCCCAGGAACATAGTAGAATAATCATATCCCTCCTCTATCGAATTTTCAATGAATTCTTTTGGAAATTGTTTCAATGTGATGCTGTCCCATTCAATTTCAATTAAATTTGATTTATTGTTGGGGGTGATATCCTTGATTCTACCTTGCCAGCCACTCATGTCAAATTGATTGAGATCTGGATCGAGAATTCCTTGCTTCACCTTAACACTGTCACCAATTTTCATTTATAATTCTTGTTTATTTTCTTAGTAATTGCAATTGCCTTCAACTCTCTTATTAACGCAAATTCACCACGAAATTAGTGGTTTAAATTCTGCTTAACACGTTTTTACTTTATCATCCGCCTCTATAAAAAAATTTATTTCGTTACCCTTAAAATTCCATTCATAATTCTCCAATGACCGGGAAAAGTACATACAAAAGGATAATCTCCGGGGGTTGTGGGAGCAATAAACTCCATGCTTCCATCTTCTCCCGGATTAAGCAATTTTATAAAATGTAACACTTCAGGTATCCGGGGTACGTATTGCTTATCTGCACCTTTAGGATCTGTTGCAAGTGCATCGGCCGCTGCTCCCACTTTTTGAACTGTGCCTGGCTTTAGAATTACCATATTATGCTGCATTACATCAGGATTTTCAAGGTTGATAGTAACCTTTTGACCTGCTTTCACTGTAAGAAGCGTTTTGTCATACTTCATAACATTAGGAACAACCCGAACGTTGATAATAACAGGTTTTAATGACGTTGCAGAAGT
>JBBSUB010000406.1:0-3066 GCA_038235345.1 Chitinophagales bacterium | reverse complement strand
TAGGTAAATAATAATTTACCTTTAACCATTAAAATTTCAAATAAAATGTTCTGAATCAGGAATGAATATTAAAAATCAGACAATGAAAATCTTAAAAAAGAATGTCACATTGATTGTTGAAAAGACCGACACTGGTTTTTCAGCCTACTCTGAACAATATCCTGTTTTTACTACGGCAGGAAACATCACTGAATTAATGAATAATACTTTGGAGGCAGTGAATTTATTTTTTGAGGAAGATGGTATGCAAGCTTCTCCTCAAAATATCCGGTTTGAAATCGATTTTAAGCAATTCTTTCAATAATATCGGATCATAAACGCAAAGTATTTAGCTGAAAAAATAGGTATGAATCCAACTCTTTTGTCACAATATGTGCAGGGACATAAAAAGCCTTCTGAAGCACAAACCGAAAAGATATTATACGGTATCCACCAAATAGGGCAAGAGTTATCCGAAATAAATTTAATCCACAGATAATCCTTATTTAAACATCCCTGGCATGTTTAAACAATCATTAATAATGAAACATTCATTAAATTTGAAATGAAAGAATCTTTTAAAAATGAAAACCGCATTACAAATAGAACTGACTTTTGAACAAATACTTTCCATGGTAAAGCAATTACCAAGACAACAAAAGATTAAATTGTCAAAAGAGTTAGAAAAAGAAGGTATCGAGACTAAATTGTCCAGTTTATTAAAAACTTTCCGGACAGATGAACTTAGCCAGGAAACTCTGACAGAGGAGGTTGAAAGTGTAAGACAAGAAATCTATGCCCAGCAAAAATAGTAAAGTCATTTTTGACACGGATATCCGGATCATCTTTCTGCCAGGAAAACGTTTGTCGAAAATTAAACAGCTCATATCAAATGGAAAAATTACCATAATTACCACGTAATCGGTCATGCATACATCCTTCAAGATTTTAATTCCAATCAAATTTTCTGTAAATTCGTTTTGTGAAAAGTATAAAAACAATTTATCAAAACTTCGAGGTTGACAAGTTGACAAATTCAATTGAAAATGCGGTTTCAGGAGAGGTCTTTGACACATTAATTGTAAAAGTTACAGACGGTAAGGAAATAAAGAAAAATGATTGGAATTTTAATTGGCATACGGAAATCAAAGACAAAACAAAACAAGTTTATAAATTAACAACGATCAACAATCCGACCGTCATTCACGGACTTATTAGTTTGACAGATAAAGGCGACCACATTTTTATGGACTTAATTGAAAACGCAAAGTTCAATAAAGGGAAGAGTAAACTTTACAGAGGAGTTGACGGAAATCTGGTTGCTTTTGGTTGTAAAATGGCGTTTGAATTAAATTATGATGGAGTTGTTTCTTTTATCGCTAAAACCCAACTTATTTCTCATTATGAACAAACATTAGGAGCAAAACTATTTGGGGGTAATCGAATGTTCATTGACAAGAGAGAGGCACATATTTTGACAAATAAATATTTTAAAGACTTTAAGCTATGATAAACTTTAAAAAAATGGATGACAAAGATTTTGTTTTCGTAAACAAACCTTTGAGTAAAAAAGAGGAAAAAGAATTTAGTGATTTTCTAAAGTCTCGCAAGAAAAAAATAAGACAAACGCGGGCTATAAAAAAAGAGAAAGTTCTTCACAATAAATAGCACGAACCGCTTACATGGGGTTTGACTGCTATGCTGGCAGACGAATAAATTCTCATCTTTTTGTTTGCTATCAGCATCGTTTTTAGCCGACGGATTTCTTTTCTACTTTTGTTCGTAATTTGAACTTTAAATAATTTTATTGGGTGCCGATAGCTATCGGCGATCGGGCTGGATGAGCATCGAATACCAGCACAGCGGCAAACCCTAACGGAACAATTATTAAAATAAATCACGTTGGTAACAAATCGTGAGAAGGTTAGAAAATATTTCCCGAAAGAGAGCGTCCATGAATTGATTGAATTCTTGGAAACAATCGCAATAAAAGTTGATATAAAACCACTTCATTTTGTTAGCCGGGATCCCAAAGACAATTTCCTATTAGATTTAATTGATTTCTCCAAGGCAGACTATTTGGTAACAGGAGATAAGGATTTATTAGTCCTCAATCCATTCAAAACAACAAAAATAGTCACGCCAGTTGAATTTGAGAACCTAATTTAAAAACAGACCAATGGACTGGATATGATTTTTTTGCAAATGTGAGTAAGAAAGATAATTTCGGTTTAATAAATATCAATTCCGCCATGTATTTAAACTATACTTCTTTAACGATTAATAGCCATCTTTTACAAGGAGAGGAAATCATCGCCTATTGCCGGAACGGACACAATGAAGCCCTTTTACCAGTAGCGGATTTTATAGAAGAATGGCTGGATCCGTCCCCAGAAATACAATTACGAACCAGTGGTTCCACAGGTACGCCAAAAACCATTACCGTGCGCAAAGATCAATTGCTGGCAAGCGCCGCCATGACGGCAGCCTATTTCGATTTTAAAGAAGGACAAAAAGCATTGCTTTGCCTGCCCGTACATTACATAGCGGGCAAAATGATGATCGTGCGTGCCTTACACAGCGGCCTGGATCTGATCTGTGTGAACCCGTCTTCAAATCCGCTTGAATTCTTAGCTCCCGATGTGAAAATTGATTTCGCGGCAATGATCCCGATGCAATTGCAACAGGTAAAGGACACGCCCACTTTAGCACAAATACGCACATTGCTTTTAGGTGGTGGACCGGTGGATGCAGTTCTGGAGCACGCAATTCGGGATCTGCCCACACAAATCTATCACGGTTACGGCATGACGGAAACCTTTAGTCATATTGCCCTAAGAAAGGTCAATGGAAAAGATGCCTCCCCGGTTTTTAAAGCCCTCAAAGGAATATCATTAGCACAGGATAGCCGTGGCTGCCTGGTGATCAACGCACGGTTACTTTTAGAAGAGTCTTTAACGACCAATGATGTAGTAGAACTTCTCTCCCCGGATGAATTTACCTGGAAGGGTCGCTTCGACCATGTGATCAATAGTGGCGGCATCAAAATTTTTCCGGAAGAATTGGAAAAGAAATTACATCCACATC
>JBBSUB010000405.1:0-3071 GCA_038235345.1 Chitinophagales bacterium | reverse complement strand
CGACAGGCTCAGAATGACAGCTTTTTAAACAGAATGATAGTATTTAATGAATACAGCTATTACTTTGGGTGTCAGGCTGAGCTTGTCGAAGTCGGTGCGACATCAAGAAGGTGCAGGTGTTAAAAGAATAGCTACTTTCTATAAATTAACCCTTCTTCGACAGGCTCAGAATGACAGCTTTTTAAACAGAATGATAGTATTTAATGAATACAGCTATTACTTTGGGTGTCAGGCTGAGCTTGTCGAAGTCGGTGCGACATCAAGAAGGTGCAGGTGTTAAAAGAACAGCTACTTTCTATAAATTAACCCATCTTCGACAAGGTCAGATTGACAATAAAATAACACCTGCAATCTTATCGAAAAACCCCGACAGAACTAAAATCGCCCCCCCCTTGGACACAGCTCAATCACAAAAATCATCCTAATCACACAAATCATAGTTGAGACAATATTACATTCCCGGAATTATTTCATACACTTTTGCCCCGTCTTCAGTATCTAATGATAAAACAATGGATGTTGCGTCTTTCAATTTCTTTTTATCCAAAACAATGTAATTTTCTTTACCCTGATATAAAGAAGTAGCCTTTCCTTTGGCATTCACAGCGGAGATAATAACCCCGGAATTTTTCTCTTTATCAATCAAAAAGATCAACGATTTATTTTTGAAATTACCGGGCAAATCAACCCGAAGAATGCTTTGATTTGAAAATGTTTCAAACGTTTGAATACTGCCATCTAAAGCATAAGCCTGATGACCAGCCTGGTTGCCAGCCTCTACCATCACTTTAAATTCTTTCAGAAAAGCAGTTTGCTTTTCTTTGGAAGTATTAATAAAACGGATGAATTTTACATCAGAAGAATTGAGTTCGATCTTTCCTTTGCCATTTTTTTCTGTCCAATCAAGCGCTTTCCAGTTTTCACCATCAGAAGAAGATTCCATGGCTCCCCATTTTTTTAAGGAACCGGATCTTAAATCAAAAAACAACTCCGTTGCTTTCAGATTTTCAGCAACTTTAATTCCAAAATAATCACCGGGCTGAAGAATAATTGATTCCAAAACCGGCGAATAGGCAACACTGTTATTGGTTAATTGCAAAGGTTGATTTTTCAACTTTTCAGAATTTGTCCATTTTGAGGAGGCAAATTGAGATAAAGTAGAAGCAGGAATTTCTGCCAGAGGTACCCTCGGATTCATCAACTGACTGCCTCCCAATTCAAACAAAGTTTTTACAAAGGGTGTCAGCACCAATGAACCTGTCTTAACACCCGGCTGGTAAGGGTTTTGATTATACTTCTTATCCACCATATCCATACTGAATAAATCATTTTTCAATTCTAAATATGTATTCCAGGCTAAAGCATTCCGGTTACTATGTAAATTCTCCACCATTTCCATAGCGGCAGAGCCCGATTTTCCTAACCAATTAAACTGAATCAGCCAGGGCATCATCTGTTCTAAAAGTCGTTTATTCTTACTGCTTATCTGGATGATACCAGGGGCAAGGGAGATATTTTTAAATTCCGTTTTGATTTTTTCAGATAAATCACCATCATAATTCCCTCCAAGATATGCCTTCATAAAAGAATCAATAGCAGGTTTCATGATAACAGATTCTTCCCTCCGGTACCCGTGACCATTGGCACCAAGATCACTATTGTGCGCATTGAACAGCATAAACGCTTCCGGTGCTTCGGGCATGACATACCGGTTGGCCATTTCCCAGGCCTGTTGCGGGTTGTAGGCTTTCATATTCCAGCTATACATCGCTACGCCAAAAACCGCTACTTTGGATGCTTCTGATTTATCCATCGGGTTGGAAACAAAACCGGACATTTCCTTCGCCGCATTTGGATCCAGTCCATAAGAAGGTCCCATTAACAAATGATCACGCACATAATCACTCACCGGAAAATTCCACCAAACATAGGCCGGTCTTTTAATACGGTTATTAACCCATTGAAGGTCTTCTTTATTAATATCTGCGACAACCGTATTTCCTGTCCACATAATGTGCACAGCCGGATTTAATTCTGTTCCTAAAATATCCAGGTAAGTGCCCGGGGTTTTATTACTCCAGCTCTTATTATATTCTGTCGGGCACATGATCAGCGGACCAACATCTTTTTTGACGTTTACAAAACTGTCATGGATGTAATTCAGCAATCCGGCTTGTTTGTGTGCATCTGTACCCACGCCGGAGATATCATCAAAGAAAACTGCAAAATTCCGAACGCCTAATTCATACATCAATTCAAATTTATGGAGGACTGCCAGGCTATCTTTCAACGTCCATTGAATATCAAGGCCAGGATGTATTGCCCACACAAAATCGACATAATTATTATTAGCCGTTTGAACAAGGGTTTTTATTTTTGCGGCCTCATCAGCAGGATAAGGCAATCTCCAGTTGGGCGAAGAATGAAACGGATCATCTTTTGGACCGTAGATATATGTATTCAATTTTAATTTTCCATAAAAACGGAGTTGCTCCAACCTGTCCTGAAACGTCCAGGGCTCACCATAAAATCCTTCCACCGTGCCACGATGCGTCACATCCGGAAAGTCGGTAATCTCTCCTTTTGGTAAAGTGGAAACACCCTTTTCTTCTTTTAATAATTGCTTTAATGTTTGCACAGCATAGAACACGCCCCGCTCATCAAAGGCTTTAATGCTGATTTTTTCAGGAGATAACCCTAAACGATAAGCTCCTGATTGATTCAGAGCCGGATCACTTTTGTCAGGAATACTGATCTCAAAAGGAATTTCATTTCCTGTTTGAGAAAACGTAAAAATCTCCTGCAATAAAGAAAGGATTTCTGCATCCGGTTTAAGATCACCCGAAATACGGTACACGTTTACCGGAAATCTTTCGGACGACAATTGAACCTTCTGTGGTTGAGGAAATAATTCAGCTTGCCTATTTTGTGCTTTCGCCCCAAGGAAAAAAAGCAGGAACAACGGGAAATAAAAAATAGATTTTATCATTAATACCTGATTGACAATTTTTAAAGTTTGTGAGAAAGCCTAAAATAATGGAATAAAAAACAATTTCGTCTTTAAATTTTTT
>JBBSUB010000404.1:0-3099 GCA_038235345.1 Chitinophagales bacterium | reverse complement strand
TGATATTTTGGATGAAGAAAGATCTTCAAATGTGTCTTCTGAGGAGTTGCAGGCTAAGTCTGACAGGATGAAAAAACGCCTTGAAAATATAGGTGAAATAAATCCGACAGCTATTGAGGCATTTACCGAAATGAAGAAGCGTTTTGATTTCATTGGCGAACAAAAAAATGATCTTGTTACTGCCAAAGAATCTTTAATGCAGACCATCCAGGAAGTAGAAACGACAGCAAATCAGAAATTTCTGGACACATTTAACCAGGTAAGAGAGAATTTCCAGAAGGTGTTTAAAGCCTTATTTACAGAAGATGATACAGCGGATATGGTCTTAATAAATCCGGATGATCTTGCTGAAACAGGTATTGATATTATGGCGAAGCCAAAAGGAAAAAGACCGACCAGTATTACACAGTTAAGTGGTGGAGAAAAAACCCTGACTGCAACAGCTTTATTGTTTGCGATCTATCTTATTAAACCAGCTCCCTTCTGTATTTTGGATGAGGTGGACGCCCCTTTGGATGATGCGAATGTGGGGAAATTCACTCAAATGATTCGTCAATTTAGTAAGGAATCCCAGTTCATTATTGTAACGCATAACAAGATGACGATGGCTTCTGTGGATGTAATTTATGGTGTGACCATGCAGGAACCAGGTGTAAGTAAATTAGTGCCGGTTGATTTCAGAGGATTGAATCATCAGTTTGTGAATTAGTAGAGACGCAATTCATTGCGTCTCAAAGATGCGTAGCATCTTTTAATTCATTGCGTCTCAAAGATGCGTAGCGTCTTTCAAATTCATTGCGTCTCAAAGATGCGCAGCATCTTTTAATTCTATTTTAGACGCAATAAATTGCGTGTAAAATAGAGACGCAATAAATTGCGTCTCTACAAATAGGACCACCAGAAAAACCTGGCTATTTGCTCCTTATATTCTTTATCCTCATCGGGTTTATCGCTCCAGCCTTTATTCCGTTCATTTAAAAGGGCTTGAAATGCTTTCATATCCATAGGCTTTTTTGCAGAAGCAGGCTTGATATTTTTTTCGTTAATGCCGGTTACTTCTACTTTCGTTGCAATCCAGGAAGTATAGAGTCGTGGAATGGTTAATCCCATGATAAGTCCGGGCAGCCCGTTAATGGAACAAGGTCCTCCGGAATAGGTAATTTCTTCTGTATAAAAAGCAAATATATAGACACTGTCAAAGATGACAGCCTCTGCCTTCCTGCAATTAAAACCGGCAATCATCCTGTTTTCATTGGACAATTTCCATTTCAATTTTGGGATAGAATCTGATATATTTAAATTGCTGCCGTAGATGTTTTTTTGCATATCAAGCTTCGCCGTATTTCGATCCATATACCATACATCTTCTTCATCGGATGCCGTCAGGTAGGAGGGCAATTTGGAATTATCCCAATGATCAAATTTGAATACGCTTTTATTATCTGCAAAAGTAAGACTGAAGTATCCGGTCTTGAAATCAGGCACCTTATCCTTCATTAGTTCTGCCCAGAAACCACTGCCCATCGTTTTCTTAATATTTGTTCTCACTTCATATTCAACTTTGCCTTTATCAATAAATTGCTGTGCCTTCACCTGGAAAAACGCACCTAAAGCGACGAATAAAAAAATTGTTCTCATCATAGCTGATCTTATTTTGCTTTTGCTGATTTGTTCTTAAAATCCCATCTAAAACCCAAAAGGAAATATCTCTTCAAGCGATCATTAATCACCTCGGAATAATTGCCACCGTAAAAACTTCTGCTGATTCCCTGGTTTTGATTCAGGATATCATTTCCTGAAATGTAAATTGTAAACTCATCGTTCTTGAAGGTTCGTTGAAGGCGTGCATTCAGAATATTTGTTTGAAGACTGTTATTTGATTCTATAGTTTTTCCTTGATACCTGTTTTCAAGAGATGTTACAAATTGCCACACTTTTTGCATATAAAGAGTAACCTCACCATTTAACCTGTTAGTAATAAAATCTGTTTTTATTTTAGTCTGTGAGGAAGTAACCGTTGAATTGAGGGAATAGCCGACATTGTTTTGAAGAACAATGATGTATTTTTTTTCCTTTGCTTTTGTGAGCTGCACATCCAGTCGGGGAGTAATTGATTTTGAAAAATTCTTTTCATTATTAATCAGGGCAGGGCTCTTAGAAATACCAATACCCGGTCCAAAACCCAAACTCATGTCGGCTTTTTTAAGTTTGAATGAAAAGTTTGAATTGAAACTGATGTAATAAAATCCGTTAACATTTTCCGGTCTTGAAATCGTTTTTCCTGAATTCAGATCGATGATCCGGTTATTGATAATGCTATTATTGGTAAAACTAATGTACATGGACTGATAGGACCAGAACTCTTTCAGGAAATTATACATGTTGTGCGAAGCCTGAATAGAATTATTAAAGCTTGGTTTTAAATCCGGATTTCCCAGCACCTGGTAAAAATAATCATCATTATTTCTCAAAGGTTGTAATTGGTTTATTGATGGTTGCCTGGAGCTGCCATTATAATTGATTCGGAGACTATGGTTGGGTTTATAGGTGTAGGTGATATTAGCCGAAGGAAAGAAGTTGATATACTCCCGGTCGTAATTTTTAGCAAAAGTAAGGTCCTGCAATTCATAATTTGTAAATCCGAAACCTGCGCCGATATTGGCTTTTAACTTCTTACTGTTATAATTTATTTTAGTTCCGGGAATATTCTGAATAATCGTTTGTTTAAATTCATTTGATAGTGAATCAATTTTCTGATCATAATTTCCGCCACCGTTTGGTGTGTAAACAAACTGCTCATTTTGCCCCTGGTTATATGCTAACCTGTAATTGACTTCTAAAGAAAGTTCTTTATTCAAAGGTTCTGTGAATACGAAGGAGGCAGCTACATTTTTCGTGGTCTCATTGTAATTCTTCATCTGATCCTGTACCCGATTTGTCGCAAGCAGTCCGTCGAAATAAGATTTGTTATCAGATAATAGAAAATTTGTGCCTTTGTTATTCAATAAACCCCAATCTGCAGAAGCAGATACCGTTCTCCGGTCTTTCTTGAATTTATGTTTGAAAATCACGTTTCCTGAAAAAGCTTGTTTGTCGCTT
>JBBSUB010000403.1:0-3115 GCA_038235345.1 Chitinophagales bacterium | reverse complement strand
GCCTAATATCCAGCAACTTATACTATCGCAAATCATGATTACATGCCGACCAACGGGTCTGCGGAAAACCATGGTGTAAAATGTTGCGATACTATCTATTTCATCAGGTGACATTTCTAAAATCTCCGCTAGTTCTTTCACGGCTTCATCCGATACCCAGCTATGGTACTTTTGCACTATTCTTAGCGCATCAATGCATACCGCTTTTTTATAGGGAACAAGCGGAAACATGTCCTCTATTTCCTTTCTTTCCTGATCCGATATTACTTTTTCAACCACCATAAATTTTATTTTTAACGATCAATATCTGCCAATACAAAATCCACACTTCCCAGAATGGACATCAGATCTGCGATCGTGTATCCTTTACTGATATACGGCACCATTTGCATGTGCGGAAATGAGGGAACCCTTATTCTTGTTCTATATGAATTGGTGTTTCCATCACTTACCAGGTAATAACCATTGTTTCCTTTGGTTGCTTCGACACAGCAAAAAGCTTCATCCGGGGGTATCACCGGACCCCAGGATACACCCAGGAAATGATGGATTAAGGTTTCAATATCATACATTGTCTTTTCTTTTCGTGGAGGAGTGGTCAATGAATTGTCGGACTTATATTCTCCTTCCGGCATATTTTTCAGACATTGCTCCACTATACGAAGGCTTTGCTTCATCTCTTCAGCCCGCACCTGTGCACGATCGTAGCAATCACCATTTTTTCCTGTCGGGATGTCAAAGTCAAATTTCTCATAACCGGAATAAGGTTGTTTTTTTCTAAAATCCCAATCAAAACCTGTTGCACGCAAACCGGGTCCTGTAATTCCCCACTCAATCGCTTCTTCAGTAGTATAAACTCCAATTCCCACTGTACGGGCTTTGAAGATGCTGTTGCGCATTACAAATTTGTCATACTCTTTTAATCTTGCAGGGAAATAATCAACGAAATCCTGTACCAATTTTTCCCATCCTTTCGGAAGATCCTGAACAACACCACCTATCCTGAACCAGTTGGGATGCATCCTGTCTCCACAAACGGCTTCAACAATATCGAACACTTTTTCACGATCGTTGAACATCAGAAAAACCGGAGTCATCATACCCAAATCCTGCGCAAATGTTCCATACCAAACCAGGTGACTTGCTATTCTGAACAATTCAGCCATCATGATTCTTATATATTGAGCCCGCTCCGGAATCTCAATGCCCGCCAGCTTTTCAACTGCCATCACGTAAGGGAAATTATTCATTACACCGCCCAGGTAATCTACCCTGTCAGTATAGGGAATGAAGGTGTGCCATGATTGACGCTCACCCATTTTTTCAACGCCCCGGTGATGAAATCCAATGTCAGGCACTATATCAACGATCATTTCTCCATCAAGCTGTAATACCAGTCTTAAAATACCATGCGTACCAGGATGCTGTGGTCCGAGGTTGAGAAACATAAATTCCTCGTCATCACTCATCGTTTTTTTTAACCCCCATTTTTCAGGATGGAATTGTAATAATTCCTGTTCCTTATCTTGTTTATAGACCGGAAGTGTGTAGGGAGGTAATTCTGTAGCCCTGGCTGGATGACATTTTTGAAGAGGATATCCTACCCAACTTTCGGGCATTAAAATTCTTCTTAGATCCGGATGCCCGGTAAATTTAATATTGAACATATCATAAGCTTCTCTTTCATACCAATTGGCACAAGCCCATACGGAAGTTAATGTTTGAAGCGTAGGCTCTTCAGAAGTCAGGGCAACTTTTAATCTGATGAAATCATTTCTATCAAAAGACAATAATTGATAGACAATCGTAAAACGGCTTTCCGGTTGGTCGCCGCGAAATGTCCTTGCCTGTTCATCAATAACCGTTAAATCATAAAGCATTTTAAAGGGCTTGTCTATTTCATTTTTCAGAAATGTAAGTACTTGTATGATTTTATCTTTATCAATCCAAAGTGTTGGGAAGGAATCCTTCGTTTTCTGCTGATATACTACAATCCCATCATCATATTTATTTTTTAATTTAGATATGGCATTTGAAGTATCAGTCATTTTAAAACCTTATTTATTAAATGAAATATTCTATTTAATCTATCCGGGTGACTTTAAAGTGGCGACATAAACCAGTATTCAGTATTAAACGAAAGTCCTCTACTGGAGGAATCGTCACTAAAATTATGAATTCAAAATCCACTTTCTATAGGCATGGGACAAAACGAATTTTCCCATCCAAACATTAGAATTGCACAATATTTTATTTTAAATACTATCAGGAGAACGGATCTCCGTCATTTTCATTCTTTCCTCTCTTTTCAAATCTCTATGAGAAGGCCCAACAGGCTTTATTACTCCCTGTTCACCAATTCTCCAGCTCAACGGTCTTCTTTCTTTTCCTACCTGGTCGCGAAGCATTAATAAACCTTCCATGAACGCCTCGGGTCTGGGTGGACATCCGGGTACATATACATCTACCGGTAAAAATTTATCAACTCCCTGAACCACGCTATATATATCATACATGCCTCCGGAATTGGCACAGGACCCCATCGAAATAACCCAGCGCGGTTCCATCATTTGTTCGTAAAGTCGTTGAATAACCGGAGCCATTTTTATAAAAACCGTTCCTGCAATCACAATCATATCTGATTCCCGCGGAGTTCCCCTGATTACTTCTGCACCAAACCTGGAAATATCATATTTACTGGTGATGCTGGTGGCCATTTCTACATAACAACAAGACAAACCAAAATTAAAAGGCCAGATAGAATTTTTTCTACCCCAGGCCAACATACTCTCCATATTAGTCAATACAATAGATTGTTGGATTGTTTCTTCAAAAGAACTGTTACCTGCTACCGGTGAAGTTGGATTGTTTGCTTTTGTTGTCCACCATTTCATAATAATCTATTTTTCTTTTTGTTTACGATAAGCCTTTAGGATCCGTTTGGTATCAGGTCCAAAATCCAATGCTCCAATTCTCCACTCATAAATAAGCAGGGAAACCAAAACCCCAATAAAAATAAGTATGGCTATATACCCCGGCCATCCTAATTCCTTGACAGCGATACCCCAGGCAATTATAAAAATTGCTTCAATATCAAAAATGACGAAGAGAAGCG
>JBBSUB010000402.1:0-3119 GCA_038235345.1 Chitinophagales bacterium | reverse complement strand
TGGTTCCTTTAAGTGAACAAATTTCTAAAAAAATAACCGCATTTCTGAACGTCTACAATTAGATTCGGAACATATCTCACCTGAAAAAGTACCTGGTTCTTCCATTTATATCCTGTACTTTTTTAGTGCAGGCACAACAAAAAGTCGTCTTTGAGCTCGAACATTATCCAGTAAAAGATTCCAGTGAAAAGATCTTTATCACAGGCAATTTCAATAACTGGGTATCGGATGATAAAGAGTCCGTATTAATCAATTCAGCCGGTAAAAAACAAATCATGCTTTCCTTAGAAAAGGGAAACTATGAATATAAATTTACGCGTGGCGATTGGTCAAAAGGAGAAAGTGGCGCAAAAGGGAATCAGGTTCCAAATCGTTCCGTAAAAATCAGTGGTGATACGACTATTCTTGTTTCTATAGCCGCTGGACCGATCATTTTAATACCGCTTCTATTTCAAAAAACATTTATACTGCATCCAAAAATGTGCATATTCTGGATACGGCTTTTTACATTCCGCAGTTGGACAGCTATCGCCGGATCTGGATTTACCACCTTTAAAATTACAGCACTTCTGAAAAGTCATACCCGGTTATGTATATGCAAGACGGGCAATTTTTTTCGACTATTAAAAATCCTTCTCCGGAGAATGGGGCGTGGATGAATTTCCGGATTCGATGTTTAATGAAGGACGAAAACAGGTTATCGTAGTAGGGATAGATAACGGGCAGAAAAAAAGAATGCGGGAATATAATCCCTGGGATTTTCAGAATTTCGGCAAGGGTGAAGGAGATCTGTATGCAGGCTCTCCAAAGAACGGAACAGGCTGCCAAAAGACAATTGTCCGACCAGGAGAACATCCAATTATGCACTTAAAACCCCAATGCTTAAGAGGTATTTTGATTACAATTTTTTCTTATTGTCCAGAAATCGGAGTTCCCAACACAAAGCTTTTAGTTCATTGATTTGAAATCAAAATACGCCGCTAAGACACGTTTAACCCAGATTGCAGCTACCCGGACAGAAATTGAGCAATAGCGTGAGTTTCATTTTTTTTCAATGGCAGTTTGTGTACTACAAATTTAATTAAAGTTTATCCTAATCCGTCATCCGAGGTATTAAACCTGATTTACAATTCTAAGAATACGGATACACCAGCTACTATTGTGCTTCGGAACTCTAATGGCAGATAGTTTATTCAGTGAATACTAAAGGAGAAAAACAAATTAGCATGCCAGTAAGAAATTATAAGAATGGAATTTATTATTTATCTGTTACGCAAAACGGAACAACAAAAATGCAACAAATAATAATCAGGCAATAAAGCGGCTTAATTAAGATTAATTTGTTGTTATGGCGTTGGAAGACAAACAATCCCTACGGTATGAACTCCAAACTCCAAACTCCAAACTTCAAACTTCAAACTACTATATAACTTCTTACGCTGCAGCCTTTAATTGCTGCAGTTTTCTTTGAAGGTATGCGATTTTAGCTGCTTTATACTTTTCCTGGTATTCCGTCAAATCAACAGGATTAAACTCTTCTTTATAGCGTACCATTTTATAATAAATGAGAGCCAACTTCCTAGCAGTAGCTACAATGGCATATTTATTTCCACCTTTAGCTTTCATCCTCCTAAAATAGTCGCCTAAGTAGTGATCGCTTCTGCCCAAAGCATTTGCTGCTGATCTAAATGCCTGTGATGCAGCATTTGGTTTCTTTTTTAAACGGGTGCTGCTGATTAATTTTCCACCCGAAATTTTGTTGTTTGGACAAAGATTTAACCAGCTTGCAAAATGGTCTCCCGTTGGCCATTTAGACAAATCAGGTCCGGTTTCTGATAATATTTCCAAAGCTGATATTTCACTTATGCCATAAATTTCAATGACATCTACCTGAAGTATCTTTCGAATGTATTGGCGTGTATTGAAGTTGGGTTGGTTTTTAGTTTTCCTCTTCAATTTTTTTTTATCATCCGAAGGAGTTTGCTTTTCAATAGCCTCTATTACACCCTCATTTTTTATAGCTAAATACTGTTGCAATGTTTCTTCTATCTCCTTTTCTACCTCTATGATTTTTTGCTGAAAGATTTTATACATTTCGTAGGATAGCCTGAGTGTGGCAAGATGCTCTTTACGCCAGCTGGCCTGCAAGGATTTTATCAGTGTCTCTTTGTCTGCCTTTATTCTTGGATCAACATACTGCATAAAGTTTTCAGGTTTCCTTTCTCCTGCAATGATAGCTTCTATGATGGCGGTACCGGTTTTACCAACTATATCGCGCATCACGGTATGAGGTTTTATGTTCATTAATTCAAGTGACTTTTGCATGCGTAAAATGTACCTGCTGCTATCCTGTGTAAGGTTTTTACGAAAACGCACTAATGTGCGAAGTGTTTCTGTTTGCTCATCGGGCAAATAACAACTACTCAAAAGTCCGCAACTATGTAACTTTTGTATCCACATAGCATCACTTTCATCGGTCTTTTTGCCTGTAACATTTTTTGTATGTTTGGCATTTACCAGAAAAACTTCAAAACCATCTTGCACCAGGACAGTGAACAAGGACTTCCAGTACACACCGGTACTTTCCATAGCAACTGTTTCAATGTCACACTCTTTCAACCAAGCTGAAATAGAGTGTAAATCCAGGTGAACGCTGTAAATTCTTTTACAGAAACAGTATCTCTTCCAGGCGGGACTGCTATTGAAAATAAGGTAGCTCCAACATCAATGCCAGCAGCATTCGGATTGATTAAATCCATTGAAACGATGCTCTTTTTTTTGGGTTTTTTAAGATCTTTTTTCATAACTTTAAATTTTAAAAATAGAAAATTTATTAAAAGATCTCCTTGCCTGTTTGCATAATAAACTTTATTCTACTATACGGGCTCTAAGTCCCAATTTAAAACTCAATTTGCAACCAGAGTCATACTTCTAACTGAATTAATATTCACTGTTTGGATAGACCTCGCTGCAAGGAGATTCTTTCAAAGTTATTATTTTCAAAACACAGGCCGCGGCTTGTAGGGATACTTCTATATAACTTCTTAAGAACACTGCGGTCGCCCCGATTAGTTCCACGAATCGTATTGGTTCTGATTGTTTAGATGATTCCAATTTTT
>JBBSUB010000401.1:0-3119 GCA_038235345.1 Chitinophagales bacterium | reverse complement strand
ATGGAAGAAGAAGATACCATTTATATGGAAGGCCTCTCCAATTACAATGTACAATCGATGATTAAAGAGATTGCAAAGCCTGCCTTTGAAAGAGGAATTATTTTCCATGAAAGTTTACAGGAATTAAAAGAACATTTTTTTGGGCAGTTTGAACTCATAAAAGCAGGCGGCGGCATTATACGAAATGAAAAAGGAGAAATACTTCTTATTTTCAGAAGAGGAAAATGGGACCTTCCGAAGGGTAAACTGGATAGTAGCGAAACGATTGAGGAATGCGCTATAAGGGAAGTAAAGGAAGAAACCGGGCTAACCCATGTAGAACTAGGCAAACCAATTGGCATCACTTATCATACCTATGTAGAAAAAGGAACCATGAATTTAAAAGAATCACATTGGTTTGAGATGAAAGCGAACTCATCCGAAACCCTCATTCCGCAAACGGAGGAAGATATTTTAGAAATAAAATGGGCTAGTGATGATGAATTACAGGAATGTTTAAAAAATACTTATTCGACGATTAAGGAAATTCTGGAATTAAAAGTCAGGAGATAAGAGTTAGGAGCATATATTTCGTAGTTCAAAGTTCGAAGTTTGCAGAATTCGTGAATTCGTGTCTAAAATTCGTGTTTATAATCCTAAAATCCAATGCACAGCATTAAGCCGTTAAGCCTGATTCTACAACCTACAACCTTCAACCTGATACCTACAACCTGATACCTACAACCTGATGCCTGATACCTGATACCTGATACCTACAACCTGATACCTAATACCTACAACCCACTACCTAATTCCTACCTCGGATTCACTCCCCTGTTATCATTCGAAGATCTGACCTGGTAAACGCTATCTACAACATATTTTTCCATACCTCGCCAGGGTAAAGCTCCCAAATATTCTTTATAGTGTACTTCCACTTCCTGACCGGCATTGTTTAAAAGGACATCAGCAACACTTTCACTTACTACGCTAAAATTGAAATCAATGCTCTGGATGTTTTGCCGGAATCCACTTTGAATAATCTTCCCCTCATACGTTTTAAAAACGTATCCCTTTTTCATAAAAGTATTCAGTGTACCTGCTTTCGTTCCCGTTCCGAATACCCAAAAAAACCGGACATAGGAAAAAATACCCAGGCCAAGTATCAATAAAATAATGACCGTTCGAAAAATTTTTCTTCCTTTCATTTTATTATTTTTTTTATCAAAAAAGGTTGTTTAATAAATTGTCCCCGGCAAACTCAGCCATCAATTTATTCATTGAATGATGAACATATTAATTATATTTTAAAAAACAGGTTCTCAGTAAGTGTATATATCAAAGATGAAACCCTAAAAAATCGCTGATTGTTCAATGCTTCACTTTTATTAACTCCTCTCTATTGTGTTTGTATTTAAATACAAATGGAAATATAAAACCCAAAAGTAATGCATATGCTGCGAAAGTAAACCAGATACTTTGCCAATCCTTTACTCCGTCGGCCGTGAAATGATCTACAACCCAACCACTGAACATACCTCCAAAGAAAGCACCAAGACCATTCGTCATGAGCATAAATAATCCCTGCGCACTTGCCCTGATCTTTACATCAGCTTCTTTTTCTACAAATAAAGACCCGGAGATATTAAAAAAATCAAAGGCCATTCCATAGATTACCATAGATAATATCAAAAGATAGAGACCATCTGCCGGGTTTCCTAAACCAAATAAAGCAAAGCGTAAAACCCAGGCAAAAATACTCATGATCATTACCTTTTTTATGCCATATCTGTTCAGGAAAAAGGGAATGGTGAGAATGAATAAAGTTTCGGAAATCTGCGCAATAGAGGAAAGTAGATTTGGATGTTTCACTGCAAAACTTTCGGGATAAACTTTCTCAAAATCGTTTAAAAATGGTACCCCAAACGTATTGGTTATTTGCAATGCTGCGCCTAAAAACATAGAAAAAAGAAGAAATATCGCCATCTTTTTTTGTTTAAATAAAACAAATGCATCCAGACCAAGCATTGAAGTGAAACTTTTCTTTTCTGCGGATTTTACAGGAGGACAAGGTGGCATCGTGAAAGAATACAATCCCATGCAAATTCCAGCAGCAGCACTCACGTATAACTGCGATGGACTCATGGTAAATCCTAAAAGATCTACCGTCCACATAGCAGCAATAAACCCTACAGTTCCCCATACTCTGATGGGTGGAAAGTCTCTGACGATATCCATGTTTGCTTTTTCCAGAACTATATAAGAAACTGTATTATTTAAAGCAATCGTTGGCATAAAGAACATGGAATTCAAAAGCATCACAATATACATGGTGGGATAATCGGTAACGGTAGATGCGTACATGAGTAAGGCTGCACCTATAATATGGCATAAACCTAAAAGCTTTTCAGCATTTACCCACCTGTCTGCCACTATTCCTAAAAGCGCAGGCATAAACAGTGAAGCGATACCCATCGTACCATATATACTTCCTATTTCGAAGCCGGTAAAACCAAGAGAAAACATGTAGCCACCCAGAGAAATGAGCCAAGCTCCCCAAACAAAAAACTCCAAGAAATTCATAACAATCAACCTAAAACGAATGGTTTGCATAAGCTTATTTTAAATCAGTTTTGAATGTGTTCGATTAGAACTTTAAAGAGGCAACTTTAATCAAATAATATCTTTTAATTTAAAAATAACCTTTTCTCATTTCCTGAATCAAGGTACAAGATAGGGGAATTCAGAAAAATATACTATCCAACTTTCCATTTCAACTTAAATTATTATTTTGCATAAAATATATTGCAATAATTTTTAGCTCACCTTCATATAAATTAAAACGCCAAACGTTGAAAAAAAATCTTTTTCTCACCTCCCTGTTTTTTGTCTTTAGCTTTTCCCTGATGGCTCAGCAACCATTAAAAGCAATTAATGCAAAAAACACGTTGCGTTGTGCTACTCAAATAAGTATTGAGGAGGCGATCAGGAAAAATCCGGGCATCACGGAAATATGGAGAAAAGAGGGTGAAAAGCAGTTTAGCACCTATTTACAAAGACAAGCTTTGAAGAGAGGTCCTTTAACGATTGAAGAAAATGAGATTATTATTCCAATTGTATTCCATCTTGTGGATGATTCT
>JBBSUB010000400.1:0-3129 GCA_038235345.1 Chitinophagales bacterium | reverse complement strand
TTGCTTGACTGCAATTCGGAAAACAATCACAACATATTGATTATCAGTTTACTACTGATTGATTTAACAAAGTTTATTTTGTCTCTTATATAAATATTCTGCTTTTAAAAGATGTATTATAATTATTTATCTTGCTTGACTCGATTTTTAAAATGTCGAATTATACATTGATAATCAACAGCTTACTGCTTGCTTACAAACCATTTTACCTGAATTTTTTTAGTTGTCGCCTGAAGATTCCTCCATGCTCGTGGATTCCGGTATAAACTGCATGATAGATTGCTTCGGCGCACAGCTTTCATCAAATTCAATCTTCTAAAATGCGCCTCGCAATGACGGACTTGGTGGCAAACCGGATGTAGTAATGCCAAAATACATTTGCAAAGCATTTATCAAACGTTACTTTTCATTTTCAGTTGTCCGATTTTTTAGGACAGTTCGCTTACTTCTTTCGTTGTGTTTGATTTTCTAATCGTTCCGGTATTTTTCCTGTCTGTCACTTGATAATTACCTTTGTCTCATGGCAGATGTCCATTCCAAAGAAACAAGAAGTTACCACACCTGTCCCGTACTTTTGGGTGAGCCGCATCAAGGGCAAGGACACCAAGCCCGAAATGTTGGTTAGAAGATTTCTGTATGCTCATGGATTCCGGTATAAATTGCATGATATTGCTTCGGCGCACATCATTTCATCAAATTCCACATCTAAAATGCGCCTCGCAATGACGGGCTCCCCGGCAAACCGGATATTGTATTGCCAAAATACAGAACACAGATTTTTTCCGAATGACTATTTTTAGTCCTTTACTTTTTAAAAACTTCCTCCAGATGATACTGTAAAAACTCCTTCTTCGGGTTATATTTTGCAGGCAGAATAATTTTCATCACGGATAGTGGTGCAAAATATTTGCGATGATACTTTTCCTTAGATTTCTTCTTTATTTCAGAAGACAACAGGATCTCATATTTTTCATTGATGCTGATGTAGTCCTGATCATATGCCCGGTCATATAAGGGAGAAAGACAAATTCCGTTTTCAGGATTCAATCGTTCTTCCTCATTTTTTGACCAGGGAATAATATGACTGGCTAAAAATAAATCGGGGGTATCAATTCCGGTTATGGTGCATTTACCGAAATAATTTGTAATAACAATTTGCCGAAAGATGTTTTGACTCAAATTCTGCCGGAGGAACCGCCTTATTCAACAGCAGTTAGCAAAGTTAAAACGGTAGCCATGCACAAATATTGCTGTTTTGGCTTTGCTCTATGGCAGATGTCCATTTAAAAGAAACAAGAAGTAAAAATATTTATCCTGTTTTTATTCGAGATGATCTGCATCAAGTGCAATGATACAAAGCCTGAAATATCGATACGCAAATTCCAGCCACCCGACATGATTACTACGAAGTGATTTGTTTAGTATTAAAGTAAAAGTCTTGATAGGTAATCAAACCTCTATTGTTAATATCTTTAGAAGCTTGAATGTTTTTATTTCATTTATTCACAATTCTGTATAACTTACCAATAATAAAACTTGAGTTATTAGCTTTGTTTAATCTTATATTTCCCCCTCTTAAATTAACATCATGACCGATATAGCCACTCAAAAACAAATATCCGAACAAATGAGAGCCTTGGAGCGCACAACCCTCGATGCTGTTAAATCCAAACAATCCGCTAACGAGTATTTAAAAGATCTTGGCCTAATTAAGGGTAACCAGGTTAAAGGCAAGCAGGAAAAACCACAAATAATTAAAAAATGTAAATAAATGGCTCATCACAGACCATTTCAGGTAATGGCTTTCCATAGCTGTGATAAAGAAGTAGGGCTCAAAGTTTTAAATGGAAAAGCTGATTTAATACCGAGTACCAATCCATGGGATTGGCTAGGTGACGGTATTTATTTTTGGGAGCAGAATCCAGAAAGAGCATTACAATATGCTATTGAAAGCTCTAAAAGTTTACAATTTAACAAGAAGGCCCATTCAAACCCCTTTTGTTATTGGTGCTATCACAGAGCTTGGAAACTGTTTAAATCTGGTAGAACCAGAATCACTTTTAATATTGAAAAAAGCATATGAGGATATTGAGCGTATCTACGATCAGGCAGGTAAACCATTACCGGTTAATGTTGGTAACAACCGTAAATTAGATGCTGCCGTGTTTAAGCATTTACATAAATCCAGAGAAAACATCCCCAACTTAAAATATGATACAATAAGGTGCGCGTTTGTGGAGCGAGAACCAATATATCCTACTGCAAATTTTTCTTCCCGTCTGCATATTCAGATCTGCGTTTTAAATGAAGAATTAATTCGGGGCTATTATCTCCCTCGTCCTATAGAAAAATATAATCCAAATATTAATTGATTGCTTCTTTTCCAAAGCAAAATTTCTCCTGTTTTGCTCCAAACATAAAGTTCCTTTAAAGTTTAAAATTGAATTTTGCCAAACATGAAACGGTTATAATAGAATTACCATGAACATCAAATTCAGTTATCTCCATCGAGACGCATCCAATTTTAAACAATTCACTGAAATTGTTTTTGAGAACCCAAAACAAATCGCTTTAGAAGATCTTCTGAAAATAATCCAGAGTAAATTACTGGAAAGAAGTTGGTTTATACCAACAAAAAGGTATGTGTCTGATCTGGATTACCAGGAATATTCCCGAGAGACTAAATCAGATTAAAGAGGTAACCAACATATTTGCATCGCACTTTAGGAAACCATTAAAAGTAGGATTCGGTTGAAAGATATTTTATGTAAGATAAAGGCAATATAAATCTCTTTTCTTTGGATGTACGAAATCAAAAAATGGGTACATTGCAAATAATAAAACCTGCCACGCCTCCTTATAACGCGCACCCGGGCAGGCTTTCGCTTTTTAAGGTTTATTTTCTTACAATATTCTCCAGGCTCCTCGCCGGAACACCAGACTTGGATGCAAGGGAAAACCAAATAAAATTTTACCGATATTACCTTTTAAAAACCTCCTCCAAATGATACTGCAAAAACTCTTTTTTAGGAAGATACTTCGTCGGTAGAATCATTTTCATTCCGCTTAATGGGGCAAAATATTTTGAGTGATATTCTTCTTTAGATTTCTCCTTTATTTCAGAAGATA
>JBBSUB010000399.1:0-3144 GCA_038235345.1 Chitinophagales bacterium | reverse complement strand
CAGGTTTGTGGGATTTGATGCGTACAAAAAAGCTATTGCTCTTGCTGATGTTGTCATATTAGCCACACCTCCCGGTTTCCGGCCAATTCATTTTGAAGAATGCATTGCTAAAGGAAAACATGTATTTATGGAGAAGCCGGTAGCAACCGATCCGGCTGGTGTAAAAAAGGTATTGGAAAGTGCTGCTATAGCCAAACAAAAAAAGCTTAATGTAGTCGTTGGCCTGCAGCGTCATTATCAAAATAGTTACCTGGAGTTATTCAAACGAAAAGATCTTATCGGAGATATTGTTTCCGCCCAGGCCTGGTGGAATAATGATGGCGTATGGGTGAATAAAAGACAACCCGGTCAAACAGAAATGGAATACCAGATGCGCAACTGGTATTACTTTACCTGGCTTTGTGGTGATCACATTCTGGAGCAGCATATTCATAATATAGATGTGGTCAATTGGTTCAAAGGAGGATATCCGGTAAAAGCCCAGGGCATGGGCGGGAGAGAAGTCAGAAAAGGAAAAGATTACGGAGAAATCTTCGATCATCACTTTGTAGAATTTGAATATGCGGACGGCTCCGTCATGAACAGCCAATGCCGGCATATTCCCCACACCATGAGCAAGGTAGATGAACTATTGGTCGGCACAAAGGGGAAAATTCAATGTGGTGCCGGCAGGATCAGCTCACTCCAGGGAAAGGAACTCTATCAATTTGATCGAAAGAAAGAAAACAATCCTTACCAACAGGAGCATGACGATCTTTTTGCGACAATAGCCAAAGGAGAATTTAAATTTGCCGATGCAGAGAATGGAGCGCACAGTACACTCACAGCTATCCTGGGAAGAATGTCTACGTACAGCGGCCAGGTCCTTTCTTATGATAAAGTATTGAATTCCGGTATCAGTATTATGCCGAAAGAATTCAGTTTTACGGCTCAACCACCTGTGTTGCCTGACAGTGTAGGAATTTATGCCGCGGCGATTCCGGGCGTGACGAAATATTTTTAGGGGGGGGGTAAAAGGTTTTAAACAGAGTCTTTAGGGATACATCAAAATCTGCCAAAGACTTTACAATATTTGGTTAAAAGACCGGAATGGATAAACCGATAAACACCTGATATGCACGCCATCCTTTTACGAATGTTTTAAATAATAGCGGAGTATTCACAGATTTCATAAGCAAAGCTTTAGGTCTATGAAATTCCCCTTTTTTACATGCATTCCCCCTGGAAAATAAAAGAAACGAATGTGAATTAAATATATAATTTTTTTACAACAAATCTCCAATATCAATTCAAAAAGTTGATTTAAGGTCCTACATACTAATTTCTATGCTGCCTGCAATAGTCAGCCATTTATGACGCTAAATCGAAAGTGATTTTTTTAATAAATCCTAAGGGAATGTAATGAAGAAAATATTCCAATATTATCAAACAGATTTTTTAGTTGCTTGTTCAACTACCGTTTTCTTTTGCTTATTGTGTAGTTGTACTAAAACCTCCACGATATACCCTGAAAGAAAAAATATAATCGAATCAGTCGGGTGATAAATATATGTATCCTTTGATTTATTAAAATAGTTGATATAAATTTTTCGTGAGTTAAAATATTTTTTTAAGTATTCTAAATTAGAAAAGTCTTGAAAAAGAAATTAATATTTCCGCTGTTGTTTATCTGTTTCTCTTTTGCTTCATCCGGCCAATCTAAAGTGAGCATTTTGGATACACCCAACTTCCTGAAAATGACATACAGTCTTAAATATATGCCCGGGCCTATGCCTGTCCGTTGTCCCAACGCAAATAAATTAGATAGTTTTTTCAATGCCCTTTCTGCAGATAACCAGGGAATGGGAAGTATTGCAATTTCTAAAAACGGCAAGCTCTTGTATTCACGTGCTATCGGGTATAAACAAATGAATAATCAAAAAACCGATGCCGCTTCTGAAAAAACAAAATACCGGATCGGTTCTATCACGAAAATGTTTACTGCCGTAATTATATTTCAACTAATCGAAGAAGGTAAGTTGAGTCTGCAAACGAACATAGAAAATTATTTTCCAAATATTCCAAATGCTCATCTCATAAATATTGAAGACTTGCTACGCCACCGAACAGGCCTTCGTCATTTAGACAAGCACAAATTCGGTAGAGCGCCTAAGACACAAAAAGAAATGCTTTCGATTATCAACAGAGGGAGAACCACATCTTTACCTGGAAAAAAATATAATTATAACAATGCGAACTATTTGTTGCTGGGTTATATCATCGAAAAAATATCCGGCAAATCCTATGAATCAGCTGTCAACGAACGAATCATTTCGAAAATAAAACTAAATGATGCCTATTGTGGACATAAAATATCTATTGATAACAATGAATGCTATTCTTTCAGGTTTAGGAAAATGTGGAAGCAATGCCGTGAAACAGATATGAGTATTCCGGGAGCCTCAGGAGATATTGTTGCAAGTCCTGTTGCACTTACACATTTCTCAGACGCACTATTTTCGGGAAAATTAGTTAGTAATACCAGCCTGTCACAAATGGAAACGATGGATCTCGGATATGGAATGGGAATGATGCAATTTCCCTATCATACAAAAAATGCCTTTGGGCATACCGGCTCTATTGATGGGTTCAAATCTATAGTTGCCTACTTGCCGCTGGATAGTGTATCCATTGCTTACTGCGCTAATGGTGTGCGTTACGCGATACCGAATATCGTTGTATCTGCTTTTGATATTTATTTTGGTAAAGGGCCACCGGTCTCAGAAATGAAATTCGCGACATTGAAAACAAAACATCTGCGGAGGTATGCCGGAGAATATAGCAATAAACAGATCCCTGGCAATATGGTCATCTATGAGAAAGAGAAAGTATTAATAGCCGAATGGAAGGGATTTACATCGCTACCGCTGGAGTGTATTGGTGGAAATAAGTTCAGACTGGAAGCTGCTGATCTTGAAATGGAGTTTGATTCGAATCTCAACGGGGTAAAGGTGTACCATGGGACGGATCGCTATTATTTGACCAAGACAAACAAACGAACGATTCAATGATTTTCTTCAAAACCTCTCTTGTAAAACCACCGGGTTTCTTTGACTTTTTATATATTTCAATTCATTGATTAAAAATTGCTTTCACAAATTTTTT
>JBBSUB010000398.1:0-3149 GCA_038235345.1 Chitinophagales bacterium | reverse complement strand
GGATTGTGTCCAACACTCCGATTAATCCTTTAATCCTACAAGGTCTCCTTCAACCATTTAAAAAATTCTCTTTGCCAAACCAATCCATTTTGAGGATGTAATACCCAGTGGTTTTCGTTCGGGAAATACAATAATTTACTTTTAATACCTCTTAACTGCGCTGCCTGGAAAGCTTCTAATCCTTGTTCTATCGGAACGCGGTAATCAATACCACCCTGAATAATCATAATCGGTGTATTCCATTTACCTACATAATTGGAAGGATTGAATTTGGTATAACTTTCCGGCATTGGTTCCTGCCAGTAGTTGCCGCCCAAGTCCCAGTTTGCAAACCATAATTCCTCTGTCGTACCATACCAGCTTTTCATGTCGAATAAACCGTCATGCGCGATGAATGACTTGAACCGATTGTTATGAATTCCGGCCAGCATATAAACGCTGTATCCGCCGTAGCTTGCACCCACACAACCTAAACGAGCTTTATCTACGTAAGGTTCTTTTGAAACTGCATCAATGGCGTCCAGGTAATCCTGCATGGAACCGCCGCCCCAATCTTTACTGATCAGCTCATTCCATTTAACTCCCCAACCCGGCATTCCGCGACGATTCGGTGCTACAATGATGTATCCGTTTGCAGCCATCAATTGAAAATTCCAACGCACACTATAAAATTGTGTCAAACCGGATTGTGGTCCGCCCTGGCAATAAAGCAAGGTTGGATATTTTTTATTCGGATCAAAATTTGGCGGATAAACGACCCAAACACCCATCTCATGTCCGTCTTTGGTTTTTACCATTTTTAATTCTGATTTACCCATCTCTAGTTTACTGTAAACATCTTTATTCGCATGCGTCATAGGCTGCATGGAACCTGATTTCAGATCTATTTTAAACAATTCTAAAGCATGATTAAAATCCATGCGGCCGGCAACTAATTGGCCATTTAATTCTGATACAATATTGTTCACATCGAAATCACCTTTTGTAATTTGACTGACCGTTGCCTGCATGCGCACATTCAGATTATCTGGCACATTTACTTGAAATAATTGCTGAGTGCCTTTAATGGAAGCGGTGAAATAAATTGTCTTTCCATCATTACTCCATTTAAAACCTCCATCCACGGTTTCGTCCCAGCCGGCAGTCAGGTTAAATTTTGTTTTAGTTGCCAGGTCCATCACTATGATATCCTGCTTATCCGCTTCATATCCATCGCGGCGCATACTCTGCCAGGCCATTCTTTTTCCATCAGGACTTATCGTTGGTTGAATATCGTAACCCATCATTCCTTCGGTAAGATTACTTGTGGATGCAGAAGCGATGTCATACAGGAAAATATCTGTGTTCGTACTTTGCGCATACTCTTTCCCAGTCTTGGGCTTGGTTACATACAGGATGCTTTTGCTGTCAGCAGTAAAGATGAAATCCTCAGAACCACCAAAAGGCATTTGCGGGCAACTGTAAGATTTTCCTTGCAAAATATCGGTCACTTTGGGTTTTGTGCTATCCAGGTAGGCGACAAAAACATGGTTCACTTTCCCTTCATTCCATTTATCCCAATGACGGATATCCAGGTCTGTATAAATTTGAGCGGTGCTATTTTTTACATCACTATAAATATCCTTTCCCAGGATTTTCTCCACCTGAACTTCTTTGGAATATGCAACTTTACTTCCATCCGGAGATACGCGCACATCCAGGGCATCATCCAGCTTTCCATAAATCGGCCGCCAGGTTTTACCAAGATCTTTACTGATGAATAATTGTTTTTTAGCTGTTGAATAAAGGCCGTTCTTATCCCATTGCACAAAGGATTTATCTTTAAAAACTTCTGTTTTTTGAGCCTGATTATTCGCCACATTCAGAAAGAAGTACTCCTTGTCGCTTTTTTCTGTTTTCAGGTTTGTTTTAGAAACGCTGTATATAACAGTTTTACCATCCGGACTGGAACCCACGGCAGCAACCCGGCCAAGGGTCCAGAGTATTTCCGGTGTCATTACGTTTTGGGCAAGCAGAGCTATGGGCATAAGCAGTAATAAGAAAAGGGTGATTTTTTTCATGTGAATAGTTTGTATGTTTTGTAAATCAGCACAACGCATAGATGCACATTGCGTGATATAATTCATTCCTTCAAAAGGTAAATCCGGAAAATTTTCTTTTTACCAAAATCTCCGGATTATTTTTGAGCCGTAAAATTATTGAAAATAATAGATTGAGCGGTCATGTTTAATATTACTCTTCTATAAAGTTTAATTGGGAACAGAATATTCCATTAAAATGGAACAATCACCTCATCTTTTTTTGCGAGAAACTCAAGAAGGAGTAAGCGTTAAAAAAGAAAACAAGATACCACTAAGGCACCAAGTACACAAAGGGAAAAACTTCGTTTTTATTTATCTTTCTTCTTTGTGCTCTTTGAGACTTCGTGGTCAAATTCTTCTTCGTTCTAAAGGATTAAATAAATGGTCGTTTAAAATTGAATCAAATTCTTTCTTCAAAATCAATTCTTAATTTTATAAAAAAATAGACCATGAAATTCATCACCTATTTATTAATGACATTTATATTCTTAGCACAAGTTTCCTGCAATTCCACAAAACACGGAAGAAAAACGGTATCTGAAAATATTCCAACGCTGTTGAAAGGAGATTTCAGGGATGATTACGGAATTCGATTTACCATAAGCGACTCCATTTGGATGCAACATCCAAATGTGAAATACCATATCCTCAGTTGGGATACAACCGCGCAATATCTGGTGGCCAGGAATGATATGAACAACCCAAGTGAGCCTGGTCTGTACACCCGTATAGATTATATGCTTTTGCCTGATATGGAACCTTTCAGATGGGGCTTCTGCCTCACGGTGTATAAGGCAAAAACAATCGAAGAAGCAAAGAAATCCGCATCTGCCGACAGGCAAAATCCTAAGAAAGGTTGTAATGGCTATCCATTTTCAAGAATGGAAAGAGTTTATTAAAGTTTAGATAGGAATTGGAAAAACTATTCAGTCCATCAAGAAAAATTATTCGGATATTTAGCCGGTTAACAGGATAAAATATATTAACAGATAAATATGCACGTAAAAAATATTCTCAAAAAAAGCTTTGTTACTTTTTTAATAATGAGCTTCTTTGCCGGAGCAAATG
>JBBSUB010000397.1:0-3156 GCA_038235345.1 Chitinophagales bacterium | reverse complement strand
TACATTCCCCAATGAATAAATATGCCCAACTTGGCATCTTCAAACCATTGCATTTTTTTTTGAATGGAATCTGCTTCCGTTTTTTGCTGGGCAAAAAGAGAGAGGTCCGGGTACAACAAAATGACCAGGAACATCAGATTCACGAATAATTTCTTAAGCATATTTCTATAGATTAACAGGCAAATAAATAGTGCCCAATTTAGTTTAAAAAGAAGAGATACTGCTTTTTAAAACCCATCAATATTTAAATGGCCGTTAAAAATAGATTGTAATCATAAAACAAGGTGATCGGGCCGTGTGTAATGCATTTGAGTGGCCGTGGTAAATCCTTTATTTCTCTTCAATATAAACGAATGAAATTGGATAGGATTAAAATAAAAAATATAGTTTGGGTTTATTACTAAAAGTGATCTTTTGGTCATGAGGTCACAAAGGGAGCATAGTGAAAAATGCGAATCTTTTTATTTATCCTGAAGGCATGAATTTCGGGTGTACTCTATTCTCTTGCCTTTCATTTTTTTATTTTGTTTTTCTACTTTCTTTTAACTTTAAAAGTTCTTCTTTTGTACTTTTTTCGTAGGAACATCAGTTTGATGTGAGAAAAAACGTGCGTAAAATATGCCCGGAGTTCAGCCGGAATAGTGTCAGTCATTTACCTTTCCTAAAAATGGTCCGGAAGGTTTGGAGGAATCTTCTTATTTTACAAAGGTTTAAAGATTATTTTCCTTGAAAGATATCTGGCTAATGACGCTGAAATGATGAAAGAGAATAAACAATTTCATTTGTCGATGTAAAAAAGGCCGGGTTATTTTAAATGAAAACAGAGGAACTAACCCGGAATAATCTATACAAATTAAAACAGAGTGGCGAAGACTTATCCGCCGCTTAAATAAAACCATAATAATGAAAAGTACCTTAATTTTTTGTTCAATCTTTTTTCTTGCAGGATATGGCGTTCAAAGCCAGTCCCGCACTCAAAATACAACGGCAAACAGGCCAAAAATAGTTGTTGGTTTGATGGTAGACCAGATGCGTTGGGATTATCTCTACAAGTTTGAAAAGAGATATGGTGCAGGAGGCATTAAAAGATTGTTGCGTGATGGATTTTCCTGTGAAAACACCATGATAAAATATGCACCCACCGTTACAGCCTGTGGGCATGCATCTGTTTATACCGGATCAACGCCGGCTATAAATGGCATTGCCGGAAATGACTGGTACGACAGGGCATGGGGCCGGTCTATATCCAATGTGGAAGATTCTACTGCCGAAGCAGTGGGAGGTACATCCAAAGGAAATAAATCACCAAATAATTTACTGGTGACAACCATAGGGGATGAATTACGTATGGCGACAAATTTTCAAAGCAAGGTGGTGAGTGTGTCCATTAAAGACAGAGGAGCCATACTGCCGGGCGGCCACACTGCCAACGGCGCATTTTGGCATGATGATGGAAAATTTGTAACCAGTACTTATTATATGAAATCTTTGCCTGATTGGGTAGAGAAATTTAATAAAACGGACTGGACAAAAGAACTAATGCCCAATGGGTGGAATACGCTTTATCCCATAAATACGTATACCCTGAGTGATCCGGATGATAATAATTATGAAAATCTGTTTAAAGGGGAGGATAAACCTGTGTTTCCACATACGACAGCATACCTCACCGGAACTCCTTTTGGCAACACGTTTACACTTGAATTTGCGAAGCGGGCTATTGAAGGATATGGTTTAGGAAAGGGGGCATTTACGGATATGCTCGCTGTAAGCCTTTCCAGCCCGGATGGTATTGGTCACCAGTTTGGTCCGACTTCCATTGAAGTCGAAGACAATTATCTCCGCATGGATAAAGACCTGGAAAAATTCTTTAATTATCTCGATCGCCAATTCGGTAAAGATGGCTACCTCCTTTTTATCACGGCAGATCATGGCGTAAACCAATCTCCCGGTTTTCTGGAAGAACATAATTTGCCAACAGGTGTTTTGGATCCAAGCCTGGTAAAAAATTTGAATAAAGTTTTATTTCAGAAGTTTGGCCAGGACAACCTGATTATTGCCTATGCTAACAGTCAGCTATACCTGAATTATGAAACGATTCATAACCGTAACCTGGATTACGATGCAGTCAGTAGTTTTATTATCAAGGAACTTAAAAAAGATAAAGGAATTCAATACGCTTTTGAAAACGAAAAACTTGGATCGGCTACACTTCCGGAACCATTGAAGTCTATGTTCATCAATGGCTTTCATCCCAAAAGAAGCGGGGATATCGTCATCATAAAATCTTCCGGCTGGAAAGGTGGGTCCCGGATGGGAGCTACTCATGGCGATTGGAATCCGTATGATGCTCATATTCCGCTGGTGTGGATGGGGAAAGGAATCAAACCCGGTAAAACAAACCGCACAGTTGGCATCAATGATATTGCTCCGACATTAGCTGCTATTTTAAAAATCCAAATGCCCAGCGGAACGAACGGCCAAGTGATTTATGAGGTGACGCAGTAAGGAGCACGCGTTGAATTCTTCGTGTTGAATATTTTATGTTGAATGTCTTCGGCGTTGAATTTTCTCAGCGTGGAGGGCATTCTTGTTTCAAAAGTTGAACCTGGCGCAGGTCTCTGACCTGTGCTGGTTCGTTACTAAATCAATTATTTTAAAGAAGAGAGTGATACAGGTTACCAACTTTCAAAAAGTTGGTAACCTTATGTGCCGGCTTCACTCAGCTACCGATTAAAATCGGTAGTTACAAAATGAACCATGCCTACGGCATTCATGTAATGAATCAGTAGCTGTAAAAAATGATCAATTTATGTTCGATGATGTTCGTGTTCTGTACTTAGCGCAGGTCTCTGACCTGTGCTGGTTCGTTACTAAATCAATAATCAAAAAAAGAGTCGGATAAAGGTTGCCAACTTTCAAAAAGGTAATCTTATGTGCGTGCTATTTTTCTTTGAAATTCTGCGATCATCCGGGCTACCGATTAAAATCGGTTGTACTAAAATGAACCATGCCTATGGCATTCGTGTGACGAATCAGTGGCTGTGGAAAAATGATGAATTTAGTATACCCTCCGCTCCTTTTAACTCTTCCAGAAATCCTTACAATCTCTTTCTACTATTTATTCTTCCAACTGTTATCTTTTTTATTTTTCTC
>JBBSUB010000396.1:0-3167 GCA_038235345.1 Chitinophagales bacterium | reverse complement strand
ATTATACCTCCCTTGAAAAAATATTTTTTGAGGAAAAGATATACAAGGAATTAGAAAAGAAACATGAAACCTGGGAAAAGGTAATCATAGCGATCGATAAGGCATTTATTCCCTTTAAAAAAATTCTGAAAAGAGAGGTCACCCGTGAGGATATCCTGAAACTAACTGAAAAGCCAGTTCGTAGAATTTACAAACTGGATATTGAAGATCTTATTAGCCAGATAAAATCCCTTGAAGACGAAATTACATCTGTAAATCATCACCTGGAACACTTAACGGAATATGCGATTACCTACTATGAAGAACTTCTAAAAAAGTTTGGAAAGGGACGTGAGCGTAAAACAGAGATCAAATTATTTGATACCATTCAGGCACAGGCGGTAGCGATTGCTAATACAAAGATTTATGTAAACAGATCCGAAGGATTTATTGGTACAGGATTGAAGAAGGATGAATTTGTGGATGAGTGTAGCGATCTGGATGACATCATTGCCTTTACCAAATCGGGCAACATGAAAGTTGTGAGAGTGGCCGATAAGGTTTTTATCGGAAAAGACATTATTCATGTAGCGGTATTCCGTAAAGGCGATGAGCGAACCACCTACAATATGATCTATGTGGATGGCAAAAAAGGGATCAGCTATGCAAAACGATTTAACGTAACCGCTATTACACGGGATAAGGATTATGATGTGGCCAAAGGTGGTGATAAAACCAGGGTACTTTATTTTACCGTGAACCCGAATGGAGAAGCAGAAGTTGTGCGTGTATTACTCACACCCGGATCCAGCGCAAGAAATAAAGAATTGGATTTTTATTTTGAAAGCCTGGAAATACGCAGCCGTACCAGTTTAGGAAACCAGGTAACAAAATACCCGATCAAATCTATTCGTTTATTGGAAAAAGGCCGGTCAACCCTTGACCAGCGCAAACTTTGGTATGATGAAACTTTTGGAAGATTAAATGAAGACCAAAATGGAATCCTCTTAGGAAATTTTGAAGGCGATGACCGGATCTTAGTGATTTATAAAGATGGAAACTATGAGGTAACCAGCCAGGAAATAACGCAGCGTTTTGAAACCGGGACGGTCGAACTCATAGAAAAATTTAATCCGGAGAAAATTATCACTGCCGTTTACCTTGATGCAGAAAAACTGCAGTACAATGTAAAACGATTCAAGATCGAAACAAACACACTTAATTCTAAATTCCTTTTCATTAAAGAAGGAAAAGATAATAAATTGATAAAGGCGACAACAGCTGAAGAACCCATCCTGGAAATGCAAAGTGGCCGTGGAACACAAGTACGGAAAGCTAAAATTAAGCTTCATAAAGTTGTGGACATTATGGGCTGGCGTGCTATCGGGAACAAACTCACAGATTATTCCAAAACCGATCAAATGGAATGGGTGGAACCGGAAGAACCAAATGCACAACAGGAATTATTTGATTAAATATTTTTAGAGGTCGTTATTGACCTCTTTTTTATTTTGAAAGTCATTTGAACTGTAATAGTTTCTTTTATCAGGCCTTATTCATGATTATATAACTCCAGGTCCGGGCATTCTCGAAAATGAAGGCATAGTATTGATTTAGCAGGTTCTATATAGCTGGAAAACTATGAACAAAACAATGTACATATTTATAAAAAGAAATTCTCCAACTGATCTCCCGCATGAAGGTAAAATTTCACCGAAGTAGTGTTTGAATCAATTGAAAATAAAGTAGCTTATAAAAAACTTTGTGGTGTTTTTGTGGATAATCTTACGATTGCGACGGTGAAGGTTGTAGGTATTAGGTTTTAGGTATTAGATAAAACAAGAATTGTTCGGAATGATATATTTTTTTCCGGGAATTTTTATGTGCACGCTGAAGTTTTCCGGCAGGAGATCTGTTCTTATATTTGCATTGATCTAACTGAATTATTTAAATCACCCGAATAAGATATATTAAAACAACGGGCTAAAAATTATATAGCATACCACGAAAAATTCAAAATTATTTTTACAGGAGAGTACAAACAATACGTTTTAGAGACTCTCTTAAAAAAACTAAACTATTTGTGGTATATTCTGAAAATATTTAAATTTTTAAAAACATGAAATTTCAACGAAATACATTTCTTTTCACAGGGTTCTTCCTGATCGCTTTTGTTTTCTATATACCCGCGTTCGGACAAACTACAGACACTGTAAGGAAGCTTTCCGCTTCTGCGTTTGCAAATCAAATAAAATTGCTTCCGGCAGGAGTTATAATTGATGCACGCACATCGCAGGAATTTGAAAAAGGGCATTTAAACAACGCAGCAAATTACAATGTTCTTGCCCCGGAAGAATTTAACCGGCAAATTTCTACACTGGATAAATCAACACCGGTATTTGTGTATTGTCAAAGTGGAAAAAGAAGTACAGTGGCAGCAGATAAATTACGCGCTGTAGGATTCAGTCAAATTTTTGAATTGACCGGAGGGATGAAGGAGTGGAGGGAATCAAATTTTGAAGAATCGACTGCTGTGGCAAGTCGAATGACCAGGAATCAATTTGAAAATATATTGGATTCCGGTAAAACCGTGCTGGTTGAATTCTTCAAACCTTCCTGTGAGCCGTGCGATAAACTGGAAAGCAATCTCAAATCCGTATCAAAAAAGAAAGGAGATAAAGTGACAATCATTCGTATCAATGCAGATGAAAACCCTGGCCTTGTAAAGGAATTTTTTATGGGAGAGGTTCCGGTTTTACATCTTTACAAAAACAAAAAACTTACCTGGGCAAACGCCGGTGTTGCGAAGAAAAGAGAAATCTTAAAGCATTTGAAATAATACTGAATGTAAAGGTAAATAGCCCAAAGATTGTTCTTAAATCGGCTTTATACCATCTAATATTTACTCATTGTCCTTCGGACTATTTTATAAATAGAGATGGTATAGGAATATCCATTTCAGCGGGAAATGAATATGCCTGTAAGCCGGTAAAATTTAAAATTCCGCAGCAAGAAAAATTAAATTTAAATAGTAATCTATTTTTTTGCCGGAGGCGTAATCATAATATGCGCTTCGTAGGTGCCGGGATCCATCAGCCAGGGCATTCCGGGAACAAATGGTTTAGCAGGTAATCCTGTCGATTCCAAGGTAGCATACGGCACGTACAGCACATACCGGAAGTTGCCAT
>JBBSUB010000395.1:0-3197 GCA_038235345.1 Chitinophagales bacterium | reverse complement strand
TTCTTTCAGATAATAACCTGGAGAGATTACAAGAAACTCAAGAGGAATTTAAAGAGGAATTTGGAAATGATGCCTTTGTAATTAGTTTATTAGATGTGACCGATATGAAGGCAATTCGGGAAACCTTTGGACTGGCCAGGTTGTCATTTGGCGGCATTGATATTATTGTAAATAATGCAGGTCTATCCATATCCAAACCCATAGAAGGGCATACCGAAAAAGATTGGGATTCTCTTTATGATGTGTTGGTTAAAGGCCAGTTTTTTGTGACCCAAACAGGTGTTGAAGTACTTCGTGCCCAGGGATTGGGCGGTGATATCATAAATATAGTCAGTAAAAATGCCTTGGTAAGTGGTCCCAACAATGCGGCATATGGTGCTGCTAAAGCTGCACAACTTCATTTGAACCGACTGGTTGCGGCTGAACTGGGTAAAGATAAAATCCGGGTAAATGCAGTTAATCCGGATGCAGTAATTGCCGGAAGTAATATTTGGGCAAACGGCTGGGCGGAGGGACGTGCGAAAGCATATGGAATTTCACTGGAAGAATTGCCTGCTTTCTATGCCAGTCGAACTTTATTGAATCAAACAATTCTGACAGATGATATAGCGAATGCCTGTTTTATATTTATAGGCGGGTTGTTAAATAAATCCACTGGAAATATATTAAACGTTGACGGAGGAATTGCAGCAGCTTTTGTCCGGTAATTTTTTAAACCTCTTCGGCAATAAAATGTTCCTTTGTACCGGTATTCTTAGATGCTAGTGCATATTTCTGTAAATATTCTAATCAGGAAATAGTTAGAAAATCAAGCTCCATATTTTCAGAGGTTCTAAGAATAACGTGTATTTTCAAATTCTTGTTGTCAAAGGAATTAGAATGATCTATATTATTAACCGAATTATAAATAGTAAAATAGTATGGTACTGGAAAAAAAACACATTGATGAAAGCAACGCGAAATTTCTAAGTAGTCATGAGAAAAAGTATAATATCCTCGCGGGCGAAATACATAATGTAGATGAAATTATTAAAAAGGTATCCGCTTTTCAGATTGCCATACCCAGTTGGGCATTAGGAACAGGAGGCACCAGGTTTGGCCGTTTTGGTGGAGGAGGTGAACCTCGTAGTTTGGAGGAGAAGATTGAGGATGTTGGCTTGATCCATGCACTTGGTCGATCCAGTAATGCCATATCTCTGCATATTCCCTGGGACATACCTTCTGATACGGCAAAAATAAAATCTCTCGCTGCTCAATTCGATCTTCGGTTTGATGCCATGAATTCAAATACGTTTCAGAATCAACCGGATCAGAAATACAGCTATAAATTTGGCTCAATGCAGCATGTTGACAAGGAGGTAAGGAAGCAGGCTATTGACCATAATATTGAGGTAATAAAATACGGTATTGAGTTGGGTTCTAAATCACTGACGGTCTGGTTAAGTGATGGATCCACCTTTCCCGGTCAATTAAATTTCAGAAAAGCTTTTCAAAATACGCTGGACAGTTTGCATGAGGTCTATAGCGCGTTACCGGAAGATTGGAGGATGTTTGTTGAGTACAAAGCATTTGAGCCTAATTTTTATTCTATGACAGTTGGTGATTGGGGACAATCATTATTATACGCCAATAAATTGGGGCCCAAAGCATTTTCACTGGTAGATTTAGGCCATCATTTACCCAATGCGAATATTGAACAAATTGTCGCATTATTACTAATGGAAAACAAACTAGGCGGATTTCATTTTAATGATAGCAAATATGGAGATGATGACCTTACAGTCGGTAGCATAAAACCGTATCAATTATTTTTAATTTTTAATGAATTGGTAGAAGGGATGGATTCACAAAAAATGAATCATGCTAAAGATTTGGCCTGGATGATTGATGCCTCACATAATATTAAGGACCCTATTGAAGACTTATTGCAATCTGTAGAGGCCATTAAACTCGCCTATGCAAAAGCGTTATTAGTGGACAAGGTAAAATTAGCCGCCGCCCAAAATAATAATGATGTAGTATTAGCCCAGGAGATCCTGCAACAGGCATTCAATACAGATGTACGTCCGCTTTTAGCAGAATCAAGACTTCGTGAAAATGGTGCATTAAATCCGCTGGCCTTGTATCGAGAAGCCGATGTGCGGGCAAACTTAATAAAAGACAGAGGAGAAAAAACCCTGGCCACAGGATTATAAATTGATTTATCGTGAACGAATGAATAAACAAGATGTTATAGCAATTTTTGATTTTGGGAAAACCAATAAAAAAGTATTCCTCATTGACGAAAATTATAAAATAGTTTTGGAGCGATCAGCACAATTGCCGGAAACAGTTGATGAAGATGGTGAACCTTGTGAAAACGTTCAAATCATTCGCAAATGGCTTTTTGATTCTTTATATGAATTAACCCGATTACATGATTTTAATATCCGTGCAATTAATTTTACAACGTATGGTGCAAGCTTCGTTTATTTAAATAAGGATTTACAGGAAATCTTGCCTTTGTATAGTTACTTAAAAGCGTACCCGTCAAAATTAAAAGATCATTTTTATGCTAAATATGGGGGAGAAAAAGAATTTTCTTACAGGACATCATCGCCTGTTTTGGGAAGCCTGAACTCCGGTATGCAATTATATCGTATCAAAAATGAACAGCCACTTATATTCAGTGAAATAAAATACACCTTACATTTACCACAGTATTTAAGTTTTCTATTATCCGGACAGTTTTGTAGTGATATGACCTCTATTGGCTGCCATACCAACCTGTGGGATTTTATTAAATACGACTACCATGATTGGGTTATTAAAGAAAAAGTTATCGAAAAACTATGTCCGATAATCCCTTGCAATCATGTTTTCGAAACCACTTTTTCAGGTAATAATTATTTGGTGGGATCAGGCTTGCATGATAGCTCTGCGGCATTGATACCCTATCTTCTTTGTTTTCAGGAACCCTTTATTTTATTGTCTACCGGTACCTGGTGTATTTCGTTAAATCCATTCAATGATTCTATATTAACAAAAGAAGAATTAGAGATGGATTGTCTTCATTATATTTCGTTTGAATGTAAGCCAGTAAAGGCTTCAAGGTTATTTGCTGGTCATGAACATGATGTGCAATTAAAAAGGATTTGCAGGTATTTTAAACAGGATATTTCCAGGTATCATACTATGAATTTCAATCCTGAAATAAT
>JBBSUB010000394.1:0-3198 GCA_038235345.1 Chitinophagales bacterium | reverse complement strand
TACCTTCCTGCATCAATATTTTATTGGTTTTGGAAAAATGTTTGCAGCCTAAAAATCCCCTGTTTGCACTTAAGGGAGATGGATGCGGTGCCTTTAAAATAAAATGCCTGGATTGATCAATAAGTAACTCTTTTGCCTGGGCAAAATTCCCCCATAATAGAAAAATGACATTTTTTCTTTCATCAGATATTTCCTTTATCACAGCATCTGTAAAGTGCACCCAGCCTGCCCGGCCATGACTTCCCGGTTCACCCTGGCGAACACTTAAGCTGGCATTTAATAAAAGAACACCTTCTTTTGCCCATCCTTCTAAATTGCCACTTACAGGAATCTCCAGACCAAGATCGTCTTTTAATTCTTTAAAAATATTCAACAGGGAAGGAGGCTTGCGTACACCATCCGGCACAGAAAAACTTAATCCATTGGCCTGCCCTGGATTGTGGTAGGGGTCCTGCCCTAAAATAACCACTTTTATTTTTTCAAAAGGAGTTTTTGCAAATGCCCGGAAGAACAATGGGCCGGGCGGGTAGATGACCTTTCCTGCTTCCTTTTCTGTTTTTATAAAATGAATCAGTCCCTTAAAATACTCCTTTTCAAATTCATCCTCAAGCATTCTTTTCCAGGATTCTTCAATTTTAATTCCCATAATTACCTTCTTTATTCGTAAAATTTCTATAATTGAATATCTAAGGATTTGTAGCCCAAACGGATGTTTCGGTTACAAAACCAACATCATTCATGGTGAGCATGGAATGAATGACATGCGCTATTTCGGAAGGTTTGAGCTTGTGTTCAGTGTTGGAAGGAGTATTACCCAATTTTGCTGAAAAGTCGGTGATGACCTCACTTGGATTTACCTGCATCACCCGTACATTATGCGGACGTAATTCAGCACGCCAGCATTCTGTGAGACCTGAAAGAGCGAATTTACTGGCAACATAGGCTGAACCATTTGCAAAACCACGTTTGCCCGCTGAGGAAGAAATATTAATGATGTTTCCTGTATTCTCTTTAATGAAATGTTTGGCTGCTTCCCTTCCAACCAGGAATGAGCCCAATACATTTATTTCCCAGATCCTTTTAAAATCTTCTGAAGATGTTTCTGCAAGCGGACTGAAATATCCGAGGCCGGCATTATTAATAACAACATTCAGTCCACCCAATTTTTTAAGCGTAAATTCAAACAATCCTTTTACGTCTGATTCATTTTTTACATCTGCTTTGAACCCTGAAACGCCCAATTCTTTCGCAGCCTTTTGAATGGTATCGTCGTGTCTTCCACAAATAACTACCTGCGCTCCATTGTCTTTTAGTAGTTTGGCAGTGGCATATCCAATGCCTGAACTACCGCCTGTGATCAGGACTTTTGCATCTTGTATATTCATTTTGTACCGTTTTATTTAATGAGGTTAAAGTTAATTAAAGCTTGTCTATCCGCTGGAAATATATTGATGAATTACTGAGGGCAATCGACCTAAGAAAACCATCTTTTAGTCTACACGTTTGATTCCTTCCGGAATAAAATACAATTATTTAAAAACTCGCCATCGCTTTAAATACGCAGGTAGTTGTCCTAAGTTTTAATCAATGATTTTCACTCTTTCCCCACCCCTTTTATGCGATAATACATGCGGGCAAATATGTTTCTATCCACTTCTTTTGCTCTACCTCTTTGTATGACCAGTGTATTATCAAATCCATCATTCAGGTAATATTGAAAATTAAACGCACTTGGTTTTTTATCCCACCCGGCAATTCTTCCAAAGCGGGGAACAGTGAAAATAAGTGAATCATTATATTTTTCAATCGTATAAATGGAATCCGCAAACTTCTTCAAATAGATAACATCATTGGAATTTTCCCGGGAGGAAAGTAATTGTTCATTTTTAGGGTAAAAAGTAAAAGGAGTTACATAATTTTTAGTGTCATAAACAGAGCGATATCCAATATGAACACCACTATCTGTCGGTACCATAATATACCAAAGCCAGGTGTTAAAAGGGGTAGGAGTTGTTATAAAACCGGTATTTTGAATCTCCTGTTTCGCCAATGATTTTGCCACCTGTTCATCCACAGAATCTTTATTTGAAACAGAATATATTAAATACATGCAAGGAAGAAACAATCCTGCTACGATCCAGTTTTTCCTGAAAGAACTGCTTGTTTTTAAAACTAATAACGCAATGGCTGCGGCAATTAATGGGATAGTAAAAAAAGGATCAGCAACGAAAAGCAGATCAAAGGAAAAACGGTGGTGGCTGAAGGGCTCTAAAAGGCCTGTTCCGTATGAGTTGCAGGTATCCAGAATATCATGCAGCCACATTTGCAGGCAAAAGAAAATAAACAGTTTTTTAAAGGGTAAGGCTTGTTTCCTGAATATATTTTGTGTTACAAAAGCCAATATAAATGCCATGAAAAAGCCAAAGAAAAAAGAGTGGGTAATACCACGATGAAAATAAAGGTTTTCGGGTAGAGAAAGCCATAAACCTCCCAGGAAATCGAAATCCGGAAAGCTCTGAGCGATTGCGCCTACCAGCATTGCTTTTTTACCTATTTTTTTTGATAAGACAGCATCACCTATACAGGCACCTAATACAATATGTGTAATTGAATCCATTTTTCAAAGTAACGAATTATTGTTTCCCGTTTCTTTGGAATGTTTTTTTAATTTAATTGGGTGTTGACAATCGATCTCAAAAAAAGAAGAACGAATAAAAAAGACGAATGTATGCTTTTACACACATTCGTCCTTAGTAAAAAAAATGATTTGTGTGTATATTTTCTAATCACATTCCCCATTTATTCCGCACGATTCACCATCTGCCAGAATAACCGGTGATTTTTCCTTTTCTGATTCCTCCCAAACCTGCGTCAGGGCAGATAAAAATGTTTCCGGGGATTGGGCGCCGGACACAGCCTACTTATTATCCAAAACAAAAAAGGGAACTCCTCCTACACCAATGGACCTGGCTTCTGCTTCATCCTCTTGAACCTCCCTGGAAAAAGCGTCTGAAGAAATCACTTGGTTGACTTCCTTTTCATCCAGACCAACAGAAACACCTAATTCTGAAAGAGTCTCTTTATTATCAATATTTTTTCCTTCTATAAAGTGTGCTTTAAACAATTCCTCTTCTATCTCATTCCCTAAATCCTTTGTTTTTGCCAATTGAATTAACCGATGCGCATTAAACGAATTTG
>JBBSUB010000393.1:0-3209 GCA_038235345.1 Chitinophagales bacterium | reverse complement strand
GCATCTACACCATAGGTTTTTACTAAGTATCCGGCAGCATCCACATTATCGGTTAAATCCTTTCCACCCATATGCCTGTAAATTCCTGTCCGCCAATCTGCGCCATATCCGGCACTTCCCCTGTAATCGATATCTATTACATAATAACCATTATCTGCCAGGAAATTATGGAACATGAACTCCCGGAAATAACTGCTCCACCACTTATGCGCATTTTGTAAATATCCCGCGCCATGTACAAATACTACTGCCGGCATTCCTGGTTTGGCATTCGTTGGTTTGTACACTCTTCCGTATACTTCCGCACCGTCACGGGCTTTGAATGTAATCACTTCCGGATCGCGCCATGGGTAGGATTTGAATTCTGCGCTTTGCGCAAGATGGGTGATTTGGTCTGCTTTAGACCCAGGGTTAATGGATTGTACATACAACTCCGTGGGTTTATTTGAATAAGAATATAGAAAGGCAATCGTTTTTTCATCCGGTGAAATAGTTACTTCATTACCACCGGTCATCTTGGTAATACGGTCTATTTTATTATCAGAAATGCGCAAACGGTAGAATTGCTTTTCCCCGGGATGCACTTCATTTGTTGTGATGAAAAAGTATTTTTTATCCAAGGATAATTTTGCTGTCTGCACTTCGTAATTACCGCTTGTTAATGCTTTCTTTTCACGATTTTTTACATTGATAGTGTAAAGGTGTGAGTATCCCGTTTTTTCGGATTGATAGAATAAGTTGGAGTCATCAATCCAGCCAAGGTTGAATAATCCGGGTCCGCCTATCCACGCTTCGTTCCGTTGCCTGTCCAGAAGTTCAAGTTTATTTGTTGCAGGATTCCAAAGCATGATCCACCGGTCTTTATTGTCCTGGGAACGAAGGTCCAATACCAGGTTTTCACCATTTGGTGACCAGGAAGCCTGCATAAAATTGACGGCTCTTGCCTCATTCTTTTTCGTTCTGTCTTTTAGTTGGATGGGGTAATCCTTTACATAATCCGGCAGGTCCCTGATGCCTTCTATAGAATCTGTTTTTATAGAATATACAGTATCAGTTTGTGTGTCATACACGTAAAACTCCGATTTAGCAAGCTCTTCTCCTACTTTTGTGCGCCCGGGGATATCTGTTGTATAACCGGATTCTGTAACATAGTCGGGAATGATGGTCGTTTTTCTATTCGTAGCTGGTTTTAATATTGAATAAGAAACATATCTCCCATCGGCACTTAGGGATTGTCTCATGACCCTGTTACCGCCGGTAACTAATTTTCTTAATTCCTTTCTTTTGGGAAGATCATTATTATATTTTTTTGTCTCCTCTCTTTTTTCATTTCGCTCTTTCAAAATTTCCATGTATGAAAGTTGGTCGTTTTTTAACCATTGCTCCTGCTCAGGTAATTTTGCCGTTCGGCTTTCTCTTCCGCCATCCGAAGCTTGGTAGTTAGTTAATTGACTTATTTCTCCTGTGGCCAAATTCCAGGAATAAATATTTTGTCCTGACAGGTAAATGATCCTTTTATCATTGAATGAAAAATCAGGATTACTTTCACTTTCTACTGTATTTGTAATCTGTTGTGTCTTTCCCGGTTTTATTTCATGATAAAAAATATCCCCATTCTGACTATATACATAAGCCGTTCTGTTTTTATTGTAGTTGAGAGAGCTGGCACGTATCATATTTTGCTTTTGGGCAATACTGGCCTTTTGTGGAACCCTGTTTTTTGTTGTAATAAAATACAGGGAATCTTCCGGTGCTTTATCCGGATTCCAGTTAAAATACAATGTTTGCCCATCATCTGCCCAAACGGGATTTGAAGGCGAAGTACCGATCCACTTTGGATCGCTCATGATATGTTCAATCGTTAATGAGCTATTGTTTTTTTGCTGAGCAATACAAACAGCAGGAATAAACAGGAAAAAATAAGCAATGAATTTTAGCATTTGGATTCAATTAAAGTAAAAAAAAATCGTTAATTATTATATAACTCGAAAAGTTTAAACACGAATTTTAGGCACGAATTACACGAATTCTACAAAGCCAATTCCTGAAAGTCTCAATTTATTATTCACAGAATACAGATCCCGTTCTGTTGATTTACTTATAGTAAAAAGCCAGGATAGGAATTAGTGCAACTATTTATATTATTTCAAAAAATCATTCTATATTTGAAATTAATGATCTATTGAAAATTAAAAATACAAATCAATTATTAAAATCAATTACAAATTACATATTATGAAGAAGTTATTATTAAGTGTTCTGGCCCTGGTTTCCGTAACAGTTCTTTTTGCACAACCACCAGCAGGTGATGCAAATTTAGGGGATGTATATGGGGATAATGTTACCGCCGGTAAAAACTTTAATGCAAAAAATCTAACAGGAAAATTAAAGGAAGGACCTCTTGAAACAAAACTGAAAGCAAAAGTTTTGGAGGTTTGTCCTAATAAAGGTTGCTGGGTAAAAGTAGAACTCGAAGATAAAAGTGTTGCTACTGTAAAAATGAAAGGTTATAAATTCTTTGTTCCAAAGTCTCTTGAAGGTAAGAATATAGAAATTGATGGAAAGGTAGAAATGGCGACCACATCAGTGGGTGAACTAAAACATTTTGCAGAAGATGCTAAAAAGCCGCAGGAAGAAATAGAAGCGATTAAAGAACCTAAGAAAGAAATTAAAATTATGGCCAACGGTATTAAGGTGGTGAAATAATACCAAAGAAAGACATCATTTCGTCCGAAAAAATCACTGGTATTATGCCGATAGACATCGGGTTATGTACGACCGGTTAAACTTTTTACTACATCGTATCGGTATAGTTTTTAAAACATTGAATAAATAAAAAAAACTGCAAGGAATAAAATTTTTGCAGTTTTTTTGTTTAAATAATTTTATCCTTCTACGGAAATCTTCTCTTACTTAATCACTTTGCTTCTCCTTCTATATTGATAAGCAAAATAAATTTTAGAGATATTTACGTCTTTTTAGAAAATACTTGAATTGAGCTAAAACTCTGCATTTAAAACATTTTTAAGATAATGATCATTTCTGCTTCAAGAATTTATTTGAATTCTTTAGCAGTTTACATTTCCAAGCAGCCAATAAATGATAAAAAAGACTGCAATGGTTCCCAAACATCCACCGCCTAATTTTTTTGCGCCGTATCCGGCTATTAATCCTCGTACTAATTTGTTCATAAAAGTTTGATTTAAGTT
>JBBSUB010000392.1:0-3216 GCA_038235345.1 Chitinophagales bacterium | reverse complement strand
TTTTATCCCTTCATTTATCCCTTCACTTATCCCTTCATTTATCCCTTTGCCTTACTTGATAATTCCAAATTAGTCAGCAAACTTTTGTCACTTCTATTCTCAAATTTAATAGAGACATCTCTAACATGGAATAAGAGAGATCGCAATTGGATGATTGAGTTATTAAGAAATCCTTAAGTACTGCCGGAAATATCATAACGCCCAAAAGACCTCCCCCTATCCGCTCACGACTTTTAAAACCATAAGCTATTTATGTTACTGATTAGTTCCGTTAATATGCTTACTTTCAATCTCTAATATCAATTCGAATGATCTGCTTATGGACGAAATAGTTCAACTTAAAGGCGGCGATTTAACAGTATTCAATAAGGTGTATGAAGCATTTCATGGCCGCTTATATCATTATGTGCTCGGTAAAACCGGGTCCTTATTTCAGGCGGAAGAAATAACACAACTCACGTTTATAAAATTGTGGAACTCCCGGCAAAACCTTAACGAGGATATTCCTTTAGACACACAAATTTTCAGGATTGCCCGCACGACGTTGATTGATCAGTTACGGCATGTATCGGGCTACGAAAAAATGCAAACGCTCCTTACAGGAAAATCAAAAAACGAGGCTGATTGTAATGCAGGCCCGGACAGTTTGCAGGAGAAGGAGATCCGGGAAAAATTGCAAAGAGTCCTTTCAAAATTGCCTCCCATGCAAAAGAAAGTGTTTGAATTGAGCCGGCTATATCATCTCAATCATAAAGAGATTGCATCCCTCCAATCCATTCGTTTAAAAACAGTGGAAAACCACATGAACCAGGCGCTTCGAAAAATCAGGGAAGCATTTTTACTCCTGGCTGTTTTTCTCCTTTATTAATCCCCTCAAAAAAAATTTACTCTTTCACTAGGTGGTAACCCGTTTTCAATCGTATTCCTTATATACGATGGATAAAAAACTGCTCAAACGTTTTTATAGGGGTGAATGTAGCGCCGATGAAAAAAGGATGCTTCATACTCATTTTAAAGAGCATCCGGATGAGCTGGAGGCTTATTTTTCTGAATCAGAGTGGGCGGATTTGGATGCCAGTCAGCAATTGGATTTAGACATTACGGAAAGAATGCGCTCTGTTATCCGTGAAGGAATCCACCCTAAAAAGAACGCTTATCAAATTTTCAGAACCCTGGCCATCGCCGCCTCCTTGCTCCTTTTAGTGGGATTGGGCTGGCAATTCTTTATGCATACAAAAGATGTTTTAAAGCAAGGGCCGGAAAGAATGGTACGTATACCGGTAAATAAAATAAATAAAACCGATTCGATTATAAAACTGGAATTACCGGATGGAAGCCTGGTGGAATTATTTCCCAAATCTGAATTGCATTACCTCGTTCCCTTTGATTCCACAAGCCGGAAAGTTGTTTTATCCGGCATTGCCAAATTTGATGTTTTCCATGATTCCACCAGGCCGTTCAGCGTGATCAGCGAAGAAATAGCCACGACTGCGCTTGGAACTTCTTTTAGAGTCATTGCCGTAAAAGGGATGGAAGATGTGAGCGTGCAATTGTATGCCGGAAGTGTCGTGATCCGCAATGCGGAGCTGCATCAGACCACTTTAAGTATGGATTATTACCTGGTCCCCGGCGAAGTCTTTTTTTACAACCGGTCGAAAAAGATTTCCGGTATTTCAACCAGGGAAAAAGCATTCGACCTTGCATCTAAAAAATCGGTTAAAAAGAAGGAAGGGTCAGATCTGAGTACTGCACGAAACAACTGGTATATGTTCAACAATCAATCCCTGGCCATGGTTTTTGAAAGCCTGGAAACGATATACGATGTACGCATCAAATACAATCCCCGCGATATACATGACATCAGTTTTATCGGCAAAGTAGAACAGGGCGAATCTATTGAGAATTTACTGGCCGATATCGCTAAACTGAATAATTTACGGGTCACTAAAAATGGAAAATATTTTTCAATCACCAAAAAATAAAACCTGAACAAATGTCCATCACCATTAAACCTTTACTATGAGATTAAAAAAAATTATGCAGGGATTTTTCGTTGCCTTCTCTGTTTCCCTCTTTTGTCTTAATCCCTTTATGGCTGCCGCGCAAACTTCGGCGGAAGTAAAAGGAATTGTTCGAAGTACCGACGGTCAGCCCTTACAGAACGTGAGTGTCATCGCCAAAAATTCACTGTCAGATTTTACTTCCGGCGCGCAAACGAATGCAGAGGGTATGTTTACCTTTTCAAAACTGCCGCTTAACGGGAAGTACAGTTTTACTTTTTCCATTATCGGTTACGAAACGCAAACCCTTTCCGGGTATACCTTGAAAACAGGCGAGGCGATTTCCATCCTTGTAAAAATGAAAGATATTACGAAGGAGTTGGACCAGGTGGTGGTAATTGGATATGGAACGGGAAAAAAATCAGAAATGACGGGAGCCATTGCGAATGTATCCGGGAAAGAAGTTGCTGATAAACCCGTTTTTAGTTTTGAGAGCGCTTTAGGCGGCCGCGGAACGGGTATTAACCTGATTGCAAATGACGGGGTGGCGAACCAGGCTCCGGTGTTCAGAATCCGCGGAACGAATTCTCTTTCCCTGAGCTCTTATCCGTTGGTCGTGGTGGATGGTGTACCCATTTATACAGATGATATCGGCGTGGGTGGAAATGCAGGGAATAATCCACTCTCTTCTATTAACCCGGCAGATATTGAGAGCATCGATATCGCTAAAGATGCTGCTGCTACCAGTATCTATGGAAGCAGGGCGGCAAACGGAGTTGTTTTTGTAACGACTAAAACCGGAAAAAAAGGTCAGGCGAAATTTACATATGACACGTATTTTGGCCAGAGCCAGGCCGTAAGACTTGCGCCGATATTAAATGCGAAACAATACCTGGAAATAAAAAATGAAGCCCTGAAAAATGCAGGAACCTATAATGCGGTTTCGAATTATTATGGTACGTCCATCGGTCCGGACGGAAAAGAAATTGATGCCCGTTGGTACGATTATATTTTCCGTAAAGGGAATACGCAAAACCACAATATGAGCCTTTCCGGCGGTACGGATAAAACCACTTACTATTTCTCTTTAGGCTATACCGACAGAGAAGGAATTGTGCGGGGAAATGATTTTAGCAGAAAATCTGTCAATTATAACCTGGAACATAAAGTGAATTCATGGATGAAAGTGGGCACGAAAACCAATTACAGCATGGAT
>JBBSUB010000391.1:0-3223 GCA_038235345.1 Chitinophagales bacterium | reverse complement strand
TCCTCATTATGAAGCCCTATCTAATGTAAACAATGCTGCAAAACTACAGGGTGATCTGTTATTGATCGTTGGCGAGAACGATTCCAATGTGCCACCTGAATCAACCTACCGCGTAGCAGATGCGCTGATCAAAGCCAATAAAAATTTTGATTTTCTGGCAATTCCGGGACTTGGACACAGCGACGGAGGCACGTTTGGTCGGCATAAGAAAAAAGATTTCTTTATAAAGAGTTTGCTAAATGTGGACCCACCGAAGTGGAGTACTTTGTAAAATGATGGTTATTTCTATCGCTCAATTTTTTTACATTAAATGATCAATAATAAGGGCTTCGATGCCGATCACTATTTAGAAAATATTTCTTGCCCAACTAAGAATCATTTAAATTTGTAATCAATTATCAGCCTAAGTAAGTTTAGGTAAATTAGGGAGTTGTTTTCTTATTTTAAGAGTAAAAATTCGATTAAAAAAATTAGATCATTGACTTTTAAGGGATTATAAAACCATTTGGAGTCCCAGCCGAATCACCAGGGACAAGTCAGAAACGATTTGTCCTTTTTTTATGCCTGAAAGTTTTTGTTTGATAGCTCAGTTGGTAGAGCATCCCGATTTTTCATCGGGAGGGTTCTGGGTTCGAGCCCCGGCCGAATCACCAGGGACAAGTCAGAAACGCCTTGTCCTTTTTTAGGTCTGGAAGTTTTTATTTGATAGCTCAGTTGGTAGAGCATCCCGATTTTTATCTGCTGAAGCAAAAAATTATGGTTTCAAAAACATTATTTTCAACGGCCCTGAATTAAATAAAGTCAGCAAAAAGGAAAACAAATTGCAAGTAGAATTTAACCAGCAATTATACACAATTAAAAATCAACAACCGGAAGGTTTTGAAATAGGTTACCGTGATGCAGATTCCATAATTTATGTAAAAGCACTATCTAAACTTGATGGCCGGAAAGTGATTGTCTGGAATGAGGATATAAAAGATCCTGTGGCTGTCAGGTATGGTTGGTTATTACCGGGAGAAGCAAACCTTATGAATAAAGAAGGATTGCCTGCCTTCCCTTTCGAAAAAACAATTTATTAAATCACCTTAAAAATATATAAAGTGAATAAAGCAGAAGCATTTTCATTAAAAGAAAAAGTCATTATAGTAACCGGAGGCACGGGTATTCTTGGAAAAGCATTTGTCAGGGGCATTGCAGATGCCGGTGGTATTGTTGGCGTACTTGGCAGGAATCAAAATATGGCAGATGAAAGAGTAGCATCTATTGTGAAAAACGGGGGCAAAGCCATTTCATTAATTGCTGATGTTACGAAAAAGGACCAGTTAGAGGATGCCCGGAAAAAAACAATGGACGCTTATGGTAAAGTTGATGGATTGGTAAACGCTGCGGGTGGCAATATTGCCGGAGCAGTTGTACAACCAGATCAGGATATTTTCGATCTCAATATGCCTGCACTTAAAGAGGTGATGGATTTGAACTTATTTGGAACCGTGTTGCCTACACAGGTATTTGGTGAAGCGATCCAACAAAGCGGACAGGGAAGCATTGTGAACATTTCTTCTATGGCTCCTCAAAGAGTTATAACAAGAGTATTAGGATATAGTATGGCAAAGGCGGCTATAGATATTTATACAAAATGGTTTTCTGTAGAGTTGGGAAATCGCTATGGAGATTCCATCAGGATGAATGCGATAGCTCCCGGATTTTTTCTGACAGAGCAAAACAAAAATTTGCTCACAAATGAAGACGGAACGCTGACAGAAAGAAGTAACCTGATTTTAAAAAATACTCCCTTTAACCGTTTTGGCAAACCAGATGAACTAATAGGTGCATTAATATGGCTATTGAGCGATGCTTCTAAATTTGTAACCGGCACAGTGATTAATGTTGATGGTGGGTTTTCAGCTTTTAGTGGTGTTTAAAAAATATATTTATGAAATACAAAATGGAACAAACATGGCGGTGGTTCGGGCCGGACGACCCCGTTACTTTAGCAGATGTAAAACAAACCGGTGCAACAGGAATCGTAACCGCCCTGCACCAGGTCCCGCATGGAACAGTGTGGCAGGTGGATGATTTAAAAAAGAGGATTCAGGAAATTGAAAAAGCCGGCTTGAAATGGTCGGTAGTAGAGAGTGTGCCTGTTCATGAGGATATCAAAACAAGAACGGGCGATTTTAAAAAATGTATAGAAAATTATAAAACGTCCATTCGCAACTTGTCAGCCTGCGGTATCTCTACTGTTACTTACAACTTTATGCCGGTAAATGACTGGACCCGTACTTCGCTGAATTATAAAATGCCTGACGGCTCATTGGCCTTGTATTTCAATTGGATCGACCTGGCTGTTTTTGACCTGTTTATTTTAAAAAGGAAAGATGCGAATACTTCTTATTCAAAAGATATTTTGCAAAAGGCAGAGGAAAGATTCAAAAAATATTCTCAAAAGCAATTAGATGATTTGTCTGGCGTAGTGATGTTTGGCATACCTGGGGAAGAAAAGAATTCTACAGAAAGCATGTTGCAAAATTTGGCATTGTACAATGACATTGATGCAGATGCATTGAGAAATAATCTCTGTGATTTTCAGAAAGAGATTAGTGAAACAGCTCTGGAATCCGGAGTAAAACTGGCTATACATCCGGACGACCCTCCCTTTCCTATACTGGGCCTGCCGCGCGTAGTAAGTTCCATGGATGATTTTTCATACTTTTTAAATAAAGTTGATAATGAGTCCAATGGCGTTTGTTTTTGCACCGGATCACTTGGTGCTTCTGTTGCCAATAATTTACCGGAAATGATCCGGCAGATAGGTGAGAAAATTCATTTTCTTCATTTAAGAAATGTGACAAAAGATGTGGACGGAAATTTTTATGAAGCAGACCATCTTGGAGGAGATAATGACATGTACTCCATCGTTAAAGAGATTTCATTGCTTCAGCAGAAATATAAAAAGTCCCTTCCTTTCCGTCCGGATCATGGCCACCAGATGTTAGATGATCTGAACAAGATCACAAATCCTGGTTATTCAGCCATAGGAAGAATGCGTGGGCTTGCAGAAATAAGAGGACTTGAAGTGGGTGTAGTGAATTCAATTACCTCCTGAATTATTAATTGATAACAATTCAAATTTTAGAATAGAAAAATATGAAACCTTTCTTAGATGAAAATTTTTTACTGCACAGTGAAATCGCAAAAAAGTTATATCATGAATTTGCAAAAG
>JBBSUB010000390.1:0-3227 GCA_038235345.1 Chitinophagales bacterium | reverse complement strand
GGAATAAATGCTAACCCACCAAAAATTATCAACAAGATATTATTCTCAAGCATTAAAAAATTAAAGAAGCATGAAAATCCCATTTTTACTCTCCGTTGGATCGTTCGTAATCTTTTCCCTGGCAAGTTGCAATCAATCAGGTAGCGATCAAAATAAAAGCAAAGCAGACAACACAGGAAATCAAAATGATGTAGTCGCCACCTATGTAGCTGATCTGACAGGCCTCAATGCAAACGTTACAAATATGACTACCGCAGCTCAGGCTAAATTTATTTTAACCAAAGATTCGTTGTTCGTAACTATTTCTGCAAGAGGTGTGGCGCCCGGTATAGACCACTGGCAGCACTTTCACGGCTTTGCAGACAACAAATCTGCGACATGTGCCGAAACATCAGATGATCAAAATAAGGATGGAATCATCGACGTTGTTGAATCGGGGACAGCATCAGGAACGACCATGGTTCCTTTTAATGCGGAACCTGCTGATATGAACGTAGGTAGTGACACCTATCCAAAAGCAGGCGCCGACAGCACCTATCATTATGAAGCAAGAATTCCTTTAACTCAACTGAAAGTCTCTTTCGCCAAAGCTTTTGGTGATTCATCTTTGAATCTTGATAAACGGGTTCTCTATATTCATGGGGTTCCTTTGGATACTAAGTTGCCTACGACTGTAGCATCCCTCGGCACCATTCCGGCTACTGTAACCTTGCCTATTGCGTGTGGGAAAATCGTGAAAATACCGTAGGGAGGTATTAGGTGTTAGGTATTAGGTTTCAGTACCTAACAACTCAAATCTTATCCAAATTTGGCAAGAGTTTGAAAAAAGTATATAGCTATCGTGATACGCCCAGTATTTTCTGATCAATAATGTTTCGTAATAGGTCTTTCTCTTCCGGTATTTATCCTTAATGGAAAACAGATCAGAAACTGATCTGGCTCAAATTGGTAAGCACCTTTTTTGTTTTTATCAGCCAACAATTCCGTTGAGCTATGTTCTCATTGAGGTATATAAATTCAAAGTCAATCTCATTTCTTTTTTTCATAAAGGAAAAAAGAAAATTAAAAATGGGTTATTTTCTAGCTACAACCTACTACTTTTTTGGTTCTGGCTTGATCAGGTTAGGTGTTAGGTTTAAGCGATACTTCTTTTATCTTTAATTCCTTTCTTTTTGCAAAACCGTAAGCCCACCAAATCAACAAAATTTGCAGCGGCAGTCTAATAAGTGCCACCCAAAGATTGGGATTCGATTCATTCCTGAAATTGATCAGCATTTGAATATTAGCAGGAAATACGCCAATTAATAATAAAATAATTCCCCAGGCAGCAAATCTTCTTGTTGCAGAAAAGAGAAGCAGGAAACCAAGCAATATTTCGCAAATACCACTAATTATCACTAACTCCTTATGCCAGGGTATCCATGATGGCATGATTCCTACATATGGTTCGGGATGCCAGAAATGATTTATGCCGGCGGCGATATAAAAGACAATCATCACATACAGAGATATTTTTTTCATACTATACATTTGGGAGAATGAAAAACGGGAACTATAAAATCACTCAATAAAAATAGCTCCTTTTTCAAGATTTTACTAAAGTCTCATGGAACTAACAATTTATTGCGGTTGTAATTCGCCCAGCCAATTTCCTTATTTACTACGAAAGCATTCCCAACTTAAAAATACAGGGCAGGACATAAACTAAAATAAAAAGAATCGCGTTTTAAACATAAACCGGAAATTAAAACTGTCTGAACATCGGATAGTAGTAAACAAACCAAAAAGTATGACAAAGTATCTTTTTATTTTTTTAATTTTCACGTGTAGATGTGCAAGCGCGCAGCAAATGAATACTCAAGGCAATTACATAAAAGTTATAGAGGACTATTATTCAGATTTTCAAACAGGCTATAGCTTCGATGGAAAATATGTAAATCTATCAAATAACTACAAAGCCACTTTTTCCGGGCCATTCTTTACTTTGACTTTCGATCATTTTGATGAAAACAAAAACATTCAACACCAACAAATAAAAATTAATTTAAAAGATGTTGTTTCACTTGAGCCTTATGATACGGAGCTGGTTGAAATTCACAGTAATGAGCCTCTCATACTACCCATATGTGGCAGATTAGCATTAACGACAGAAAAGCAAGTGTTTAAAATTTCTATACATTACCAGGTAGAGGGAGATATAATGAAGACAGAAATTTATAAGGCTTTTGAGGCAGTTTGGAAATACCATCAAAGAAGCAAATAACACTGAATCCATAAGCCCGCGTTAGGGCAAGCGTTATGATTTAAATAATGTGATGCTTCATATTTCCAGTCTTAAAACATACGCACTTATTATCCCATCAGTAATCATATAGGGAAAGGTCAAATTTTCCAGCAACTTGATGATGTCTGGGGAATGATCCTGCTCTTTTACCTTCATTGGCTCTTCCTCTGTTCTTACTATCGGATTAATGTCTACCCATTCAATATCATCAAGAGAATACATTCCCTGGTTTCCTGCTTCAATAGAATTATCATCAGTTTGCCCAAGACTGTTGCTCCAGGTATCTGTGATTGATTGATTTTTTATTTTGAGCCGGTATTTGAAAGGCTTTGTTTTTAAAGCATGGATGAAAAGATCAATGGCGTCAAAATAATACGGTTTTGAATTGATGACTATCTCACAATGTGGCAACATTGTTTTTAATTGCAGCAGTTTTTCTTTGATGGCTGCAACATCGTCTGCTGAAAACATCAATGTTTTTAAATCGGGAAGGTTCTTTAATCTCAGAAGACCATCAACGGTGATGTTTGTACTTTTTAAATGAAGAAAAACCAGGCTGGTCAGTTTATTGAGATCATCCACGCAGTCATTATCCAAATGATGGCATTCTTTTGCCCTTAACTCCTTTACATATTCCAAACCGGTAAGCAGCGTGATGCTTTCATTGGTTATGTCCGTTTCATTAACGTCCAGCATATTTACTCCTTTCACATTTTCCATTAAAAATGCAAACGCTTCATCATTAAAATCCTCCACTGAGCGGAAGTCAATATGCTCCTGGTATCCAGTTATACTTTCGGCCATTTTGCCGAAGCGACGTTCCAATTCCTTTTTTGTTTTTACACCTCCGTTTTTTTTCATAAAATGAATTAAGCAATTATTTTAATGATTTATTAATTCCTGATGGGGACTACAAAATACATCTTCCGCTCTTGAATTTTAG
>JBBSUB010000389.1:0-3245 GCA_038235345.1 Chitinophagales bacterium | reverse complement strand
CGGTTCATTTTCAGGGCAGTTGCAGCAGTAGAACCACTACCTAAAAAGAAATCCAAAACGATGTCATTTTCATTTGTTGCAAGAGAAATAATTCTCTTTAAAAGTTTTTCTGGTTTTTTACCGGATTTTAATTCCACATTGCCTTCGGAGGATGGAGTGGCTCCGATATCCCACCAGAAATCGCTGATCAATGTGCCATAATATTTCCGGCCATTTTCTTCTACAATTCTGTCTTTTAGCGGAGTGAGCATTCCGCCTTTGTACACCAGATTTGTTCGGTTATCAGCTGTTTTAAATTCCTCTACTTTGAGCTTATTCTTATTTGCGACAGCAAAGGTTTTAAAGGTGTCACCAGATTTTTGAATATCCGATTTTAAGGCATACATGTGTTCATTGTGTTCCAAACAATACTCTTCAAATGTAGCAGCGAAAACATGTTTTTGTTCTTTTGTTAATCCTCGCAGAGTGTCTTGGTTAAAAAGTTTCTTTAAAACTTCTTTATATATATCGGTCACTTTGTATTCATCATCCTGTTTTTTTACCTCCAGGCGATAACTTTCATTGAATGAAACCGCCTTTACATACAAAGGATTAAACCTGTGTAAAGAGTTATTCCGCGCATAATACAGGATATGTTCCTTTACCTTAAACAATTGTTCGCCTCGCATGACGTTGATTGCATTCACACCACTTTCAGACCCGTTTTTTACAGAGATGCATTCCTTAAAATTTTCACGTCCGAAAATCTCATCGCACAAAACTTTTAAGTAGGCCATTTCTTTATCATCAATCTGGATGAAAATTGCTCCTTCCGGATGAAGTAATTTTTTAGCGATCTCCAGCCTGTTTTTCATAAAAGTTAGCCAGGAGGAATGATTAAATGAATCATTATAACCAAAACTGTCCTTCCCCGTATTATAAGGTGGATCAATATAAATGAGTTTTATTTTGCCCTGGAAAATTTTTAAGAGAGAATGTAAAACGATGAGATTGTTTCCTTTCAACAGATAGTTCTCATTTTTTGAAAATGATGTAATCTCTTCAACTTTTTCTTTTGTAAAACGCCTGAAATTGGTGAATACTTTTGGGGAAAGAAGTCTATCGATATCTTTTGGAGCAAGGGTTTCATTCCAGAAAATTTCCTCCTTTTGCGAGTCTTCTTTGGTTTGTCCGCCTTCCAAAAGACAATCTTTATAAGGCCATGCCAGGACGACATCTTTGTTTTCGGATAAATATTCTTCTTCTCTTTGTAAACCAATCTTATTCTTAAAAGCGGTATAACTATTTGGCAAGAAAGCTTTGTTACCAATAAATTTCTGAAAGCGGATTTTGTCGAATACCAATGCTTTTCCCGTTTCTGTGAAGAAATGCTTTTTTATAGCATCATTTGCCAGAAGCAGATTAATAAATTCAGGATCGGGCTGCAGGCTTAATTCAATTATTTTGTTTTTCAATAATTTGCCCCCGGCCACAAACCGTTTATCCTTCTTTAAATGAGTTTGCAATTCAGTTAGTAAATTCTGCATACGGTACCAAAGATATTTGAAATTTTATCTAAAAATCATTCTGGTATCCGACGGAGAAATTCGGAGAATATATAAATATAAATTCGGCAGTTTAAACACGAATTTTAGGCACGAATTACACGAATTTTGGCTTTTGAGTTCAAAGTGCTTATGTTCAAAAAACTGGTTGCAACTTGTTGGGATACTTCCGGGTATTATCGAAATTTATTTAATCCTTGAAGCCTTCTTCTCTAAAGCATTGATCAATGCATGGGCGGCAGGTCCTGCAGACAAGGGGTTTTGACCTGTTATCATTAATCCGTCCTCCTCCAGGTGCGACGAAAAAGGGATTATTGCTGAATTATAATCTGCACCCAGCTCTTTTAAACGGGTTTCTAATTTGTATGGAATATTGTCGTTTCTTAATACCAGCGTTTCTTCTGCATTAGAGAAGCCGGTAATTTTTTTGCCTTTTAGAAGTCCGGGATGAATTTCTGCTGCTTTGATAAGAGCAGCTACGCCGTGGCAAACAGAAGCTACATGTTTTTCCTCCCCTAAAAAATCCAGGATGATCCGGCCACTGTTTTCGTTTGAAGCTAAATCCCACAAAGGTCCATGGCCTCCCGGAATGAATAATGCATCAAAATTTGAAGCGGTAATTTTTTCAAGGGGAAGAGTATTGTGAAATGCTTTTTGGGCTACCTCATCTTTATCAAACCGGCGGTTGGCGGAAGTAATGTTTTGGGTTAATTTACTCATTGGATCTACGGGAGGAGTTCCTCCTTCCGGGCTGGCAAGCGCCACTTCATAGCCTTTATCAATAAATTCATAATAAGGATCGGTAAATTCTCCTAACCAAACGCCTGTTTTGCTATCTGTATTCTCCATTTTTTCGTGGGAGGTAAGAATCATCAAAATCTTTTTCATATTCTTTCAATTTTATGAATGATTAAAATCTCAAAGATTATTCCACGTTCTGCAACAATTTTTTCATTTTAACAAGGGGATGTTTTATACCGAATATAAATTATAAATGGTCCAACAAGGTTTAAATAGGTATAATACCCTCTAAAATTTATAAAATAGTCTTTGGCCTATTTTATAAATCAAGATGGTATTATTTCCAATCATCCAGCAATCTTCGTAACACCAGAATTTCACCCGTGTGATAGCTGTTATGATCTGCCAAAACCAATGCTTCTTTCAATAGAGATTGGCCTGTTCCGTGCTTAAATGGAATGTATAAATTTTCTCCGGCATTTTCCAGTAAACCAATAAAGGAATCACGGTCGGATTCTATTTTTTTTAAACATTCATTCCATTCTTCTTCCGATGAAGGTGCTGCTTCTTTTGGCCAATATCCTTCCGGCCATTCGGGTGATTGATGATGTTTATCTCTTGAGAATTCCAATAGATCCCATTGCGTGAGGCGGATGTGTTCCGATAGTTGCCAGATGCTGTACGGTAAATTATGGGGTATTTTACCAAGCAAATGAAAGTTGATGTCTTTTAATGTATCATCCGTAGTCACATGGGCATTTCCTTTCTTTAAAAGGTCCACCAAATTTTCAATGAGAATTTGATGTGCAGGATTGCTTTCTTCTTTTTTCATGCTAAGTTGATTTAAATGAAAAATAAGATCTGCTGCAAATTTACTTAAAATGGGTCGTCCCCTTTTATTAAGATATGTGATTGATGACGCCTGGTTTGCTTTTTACCGGGAAGGATATCAGGTACAAT
>JBBSUB010000388.1:0-3256 GCA_038235345.1 Chitinophagales bacterium | reverse complement strand
CTTATAAACTATTGGCTCCTATCCCTCAAATCGAAATTGAAGTGAACCAATTGGAACAAAATCCCGGTTATTAAATTAAACTTTGTAGCACACTTATGAACAAAATAATTATTACTACCACCTTACCATTTGCAGTGTCGGGCTATGGGTTTAGCAAGGGTAAACCGCCCGCACACAAACCCAATATCATTTATATTATTGTAGACCAATGGAGGGCGCAAGCCACCGGTTATTCAGGAGACAAAAATGTAATTACCCCCAACCTTGCAAGAGATTGACTCCCGGTTGGATAAAATGTTTCGTGAAAGAAAGGATGAATTCTTGCCGGGAATGGAGTATGTTAAAAAATGGAATTACACTATTGGGTGAAAACGGGCTGCCAATAGTGAATTAAACATTATTATAGATCAAAATTAAAAATGCTACTATGACAAGGATCATTACCGCAGCCTTACTATTTTTAATTTCATGTTCATGCACCAATGCAAAGAATAAAACTCCTGATCGTCCCAATCTCCTGATAATCATAACAGATCAGCAAAGCGCCTCTATGATGTCCTGCACTGGAAATAAATGGCTTAAAACCCCGGCAATAGATGCCATTGCTTCATCAGGGATTAGATTTACTCATGCCTATGCTACTAACCCTGTTTGCGTTCCATCGAGGTTTTCATTACAAACAGGTAAATTTCCATCAGAAATAGGGATGAGAGAAAATGACAATCCGGTAATTGACAAAGAAAAGGTTCAAAGTCTGTATTCTAAATCTATCGGAAATCTTTTTCAAAAGGCAGGGTATCAGACATACTATGGTGGAAAAATACATTTGCCCGTCACCGGGTCAAAAATTGAACCCTGGGGATATGAGCTTCTGACTCTTAATGAGAGAGATAGTTTATCAATTGCATGTGCTGATTTTCTGATGAACAGGAAAAAAGAAGATAAGCCCTTCCTGCTTTTTGCATCCTTTATCAATCCCCACGATATCTGCTACGATGCCATCAGATGGGCACAACCCGAAAGCAAACTTGCGAAAAACACACCCGAAGAACTTGATGAAGCCCTGCAGATGCCGAAAGGAATTTCAGAGGAAGCATTTTTTAAAACAATATGTCCTCCTTTACCAGATAATCATCAACCTATGCTGGGTGAGCTTAGCAGCGTGGATAGTTTAATAAAACTCAGGCCATTTCGTAACATAGTTAGGGAGAAATGGACTGAAAAGGATTGGAGAATGCATCGGTGGGCATATATGCGACTTACAGAACGGGTAGATGCCCAGATAGCAATTGTAATGAACGCTCTCAAAAAATCGGGGCAATTAGAAAATACTATTGTCATTTTCACTTCCGATCATGGTGATCATGATGCCTCCCATAAGCTGGAACACAAAACGATCCTTTACGAAGAAGCGGCTAATATACCTTTCATTATTTCTTATCCATCGATGAAACAAAAAGGAATTGTGGATAATGAACATCTTGTAAGTAATGGATTAGACCTTTTGCCAACATTATGTGATTTCGCAGGAATTAAACCTCCTACTGGCTTGATGGGACAATCAGTTGCCCCATTAACCAAACAGGAGAAACCCTCCAACTGGCCCAATCATATATTTTTAGAAACCGAAAACGGATTTATGATTCATACTGGCCGTTATAAATATGAACTGGATAATAGTGGAAAAATTCGTGAAATGTTTGTCGATCTAAAAATAGACAAGGGTGAGACAAAAAATATGATTGATAGTCCGGGATAGAAGCATCATTGCTTCTCTCAGGTCAAAATTGACCACGAGCCTGATGAACAGAGGTATACCTTTTAATCCACCACCTGTGACTAAATGAAAGCTGCCCGGATTAGGGATTAAAATTACTTATTATGAAAAGAAAATGGTTTTTCAACGTTAAGTTCAGTCTACTACAGTTTTTATTCCTTTTATTTTACGCCAATGTTTTATTTGCGCAAAAAAGGCAGGGAGAAAAGCCAAATATTATCTACATCATTGTTGACCAATGGAGGGCGCAAGCCACCGGTTATTCAGGAGACAAAAATGTAATTACCCCTAATCTCGACCGGTTGGCTGCTCAAAGCATGAATGTTAAAAATGCAGTATCAGGAATGCCTGTTTGTACACCTCACCGGGCGTCTTTGTTGACTGGGCAGTATCCCCTTACAACGGGTGTTTTTATGAACGATGTGATGTTGGATACTTCCAAAACAACCATCGCAAAAGTCCTGGTCAAAAATGGGTATAATACTGCTTTTATTGGTAAATGGCACATCGACGGCCATGGCAGAAAAAGTTACATTCCTAAAAACCGGCACCAGGGTTTTCAATATTGGAAAGCACTCGAGTGCTCACATGATTATAACAAGTCAGAATATTATGAAGGCAATTCTGATAAGAAATTGATGTGGGAGGGATATGATGCTATTGCTGAAACCGAAGATGGATGCAACTACATCAGGAAACAATCAAAGTCAGAAAAGCCTTTTTTCCTGTTGATATCATTAGCGCCTCCACATGATCCTTATCAAACAGCACCAGAAAAATATCGTGCTATGTACGAAACCAAAGACTTTACAATAAATGAAAATGTACCTGCACAGTTCCGTGAAAAATTGCTTAAGGATTTGAAAGGATATTATTCACATATCACTGCTTTGGATGAATGTGTCGGTAAAATATGGAAAGCTGTTAAAGATGCTGGTATCGAAGATAATTCGATCATCGTTTTTACTTCCGATCATGGTGACTTGTTAGGGGCACATGGTTCGTGGAATAAACAACAACCTTATGAAGAAAGTATCAGAGTGCCTTTCCTGGTTCATTATCCTGCAGCAATGGGACCGCACGGTAAAACTTCTACTGTGCTTTTGAATACGCCTGATATTATGCCTACCTTGTTGGGCTTTTCTAAAATACCTGTTCCTGCAACGGTTGAAGGCAAAGATTTATCGCAAATAATTTTGGGAAAATCAAAAGACAACGAAGAAGAAACATTGATTAGCTGCGTGCAGCCTTTCGGGCAGTGGAGTCGTAAAAACGGCGGAAAGGAATACCGGGGAATAGTTACAAAACAATATACTTATGTAAGGGATTTGAAAGGGCCCTGGTTATTGTTTAATAATATTAAAGACCCTTTCCAACTTAATAACCTGGTCAGTCAAAGCAGTTTCAGTGAGTTGCAGGAAAATCTGGATGCTCGATTAAAAAACGTACTTCGCAAAAGAAACGATGAATTTAAACCGG
>JBBSUB010000387.1:0-3265 GCA_038235345.1 Chitinophagales bacterium | reverse complement strand
TATAACTTACCGGCAAATTTTCGGATAGAGCTGAATAGCAGTCTGCCTGAAATTAAATTCATTGCCAAAGACCTTGGTAATAAAATTGCAACTGCCACAGGGTTTACATTTACGGTGGAAGAAAAGGCACCATCTTCTAATAATATCCGGCTTTATTTAAATAAAACTAACGATAAGGAAATTGGAGATGAAGGATATACCCTTAAAGTGGATGGGCACGGTGTAATAATTCACGCTAATAAATCTGCAGGATTATATTATGGTACAAAAACATTGTTGCAATTATTACCCAAGGACATAGAGAGCAATAAACTGGTTAAACAGTCATCCTGGTCTATGCCGGCGGTGGATATTACTGACTATCCCAGGTTTGAATGGCGCGGAATGATGTTGGATGTTTCCCGGCATTTCTTTACGATGGATGAGGTGAAACAATTTATCGACAACATGGTTAAATATAAATATAACAGGTTCCATTGGCATTTAACCGATGATCAGGGATGGAGAATAGAAATTAAAAGTCTTCCAAAATTAACCGAAGTAGGTGCATGGCGCGCACCAAGGGTTGGTAATTGGACCACCTATTCTAAGCCAACGCCGGATGAGCCAAAAACCTATGGCGGATTTTATACGCATGATGATATCAGGGAAATTGTAAAGTATGCTCAGGACCGTTTTGTAACGGTACTGCCTGAAATAGATGTACCGGGACATAGCCTTGCTGCCGTAGCTTCCTATCCTGAATTAAGTTGTACACCAGGAACCTACCAGGTAAATTCAGGGGATAAATTTATGGAGTGGGGTGGGGGTACCTTTAAAGCCCTGGTTGATAATACTCTGTGTCCGGCAAATGAAATAGTGTATGAATTCTTAGATAAAGTTTTTACAGAAGTTGCAGATTTATTTCCGTTTGAATACATTCATATTGGCGGCGATGAAGCCTATAAGGGATACTGGGGTAAAAATGAAGAAGTGCAGAAACTAATGAAAAGAGAAAAGCTAAAGGATCTGGATGAGGTACAAAGTTATTTTATAAAAAGGGTACAAAAAATTGTGAACTCCAAAGGGAAAAAAATAATCGGCTGGGATGAAATATTAGATGGCGGATTGGCTCCCGGTGCTACAGTAATGAGTTGGCGCGGTATGAAAGGAGGAATAGCAGCAGCGAAAATGAATCACCATGTAATAATGACGCCGAACAGTTATGTTTATGTTGATTTATACCAGGGCGATCCAATTGCGGAGCCGGTTACTTACAGCATGCTCAGGTTTTCAAAAAGCTACGAATTTGATCCGATGCCTCCGGGAATAGATCCTAAACTTATTTTAGGCGGACAAGCAAATCTATGGGCAGAAAGACTTCCAACTATGAGAGCGGCGGAATATATGCTTTGGCCACGTGGGCTTGCTGTAGCCGAATCCATCTGGTCGCCACAGTCTGCTAAGAACTGGACTAAATTTATCCGGAAGACGGAAGATCATTTTAATCGGTTTGATGCTTCAGAAACGAAATATTCCCGAAGTATGTATGACCCGATTTTTACAGCTAAAAAAACGACAGATAATAAACTTCAAATCATTCTTGAATCTGAAATAAATGGTCTGGATATCTTTTACACGTTTACTGAAACAGAACCGGACAAATTTTATCCAAAATATGAACAGCCTCTTTCTGTTCCGAAGGATGCCTCAAACTTAAGAGTAATCACATACCGGAATGGAGAACAAGTCGGCAAATTAATCGTGATGCCCATTGCAGAATTAAATAAGCGCGCAGGTATAAAATAAGATGTTTCATCTCTCTCCCGAAAACTTATTCGGGAGGGTCGGGGTGAAGCTTACAAAAGGATCATATTCTTTTGATAGGATGAAAGCTTTTTATCTGCCGGATTCAATTCGGTAATGAGGTAATCTATCTTGGATGGTGAGCACAATTTCATTTTAAATACGGTATTTAGTTTTTCTGAGATCGTAAGTACAGCCAGCTTTTCGGAAGATTCGATCATGGCTTTTTTTACCTGTACAATAGCATAATCTGTTTCAGTAAGGCCGCTTTTGGCATCCATGGCATTAGCGCCAAGGAAGCAAAGGTCAACACGGATGTTAGCTAATTCACTCACCGGTTTTGCACCGATCACTATTTGCGAACCAATATCTGCTTGCCCACCTAACAGGTGTACAGTCAGCAAGGGGTGGGTTGCAAGTTCTAACGCCATTAAAGGACTTACGGTAAAAAAAGTGGCTTCCAGGTTATCTGGTATTAACCGCACCATTTCTATTATAGTGGTGCCGGCTTCAGTTAGAACGATCATGCCGGGATGAATTAATTCAACAGCTTTTTGAGCAATTATTTTCTTCTCTTCCTGCGCATAGACAATGTTTTTTTGAAGAGGATAATGATAGGAGACAGACAAAGCACCTCCATGAACTTTAATGATCTTATCTGCATCTGCCAGTTCAGCTAAATCTCTGCGGATGGTATCCTCAGAAACGTTTAACAGCGTGCTAAGTGTGGAGGATAAAACTTTATTATGAAGATTTATCTGGCGCAGGATAAATTCATGACGTTCATTTTTAAATAAAGAAGGGGAAGAGTTTTCCATATGTTATTGATTTACATTAATCAGCCTTTAAAAATACAATTTAATTCAAAAACGCATGAAACAGCACACTTAACGGGAATGAATTCGCAAAAAGAAATAGCCCATATTTTGATCGAAGATATTGAAGGATGAGAATATTTTATCTTTTTTAAATACCTATAAGAGTATTTTTTGTGTTGATTTAAATGTAGTATATAAAAGTTTTTTTTCTGATTTTGTCGGGATTCTTTGTAAAAAATAAATTTCTTTTTTATCATGCAAACTACTACCTTACATATACAAAACAGCGTAAACCTGCAACCAGTATTTTTTATCTAAACATCCTGAAATGGCATTGTTAGGAATAGATCTTGGCGGAACAAAATTAGCTTTAGGCGTTTTTAATAACGAAGGCCAATTATTGAACAAGAAAAGTATTCCTATACAGCAAAGAAAAGGAAAGGAAGTTGGTGATTTGATCATCAACAGTTTTCTTGAATTATGTGAAAATGACCCGTATGCTTTTGATTCCATCGGAATGTCTATTCCGGGGATTTACAGGTCAAAAACCGGCACCGTGTGGGCGCCCAACATTCCCGGCTGGGAAGATTATCCTTTACTACAAGAATTTAAAAACATTGCCGGAGGAATAAATATTACGATTGATAGCGATCGAGCATGTT
>JBBSUB010000386.1:0-3277 GCA_038235345.1 Chitinophagales bacterium | reverse complement strand
GATTTTAAGATTGATCTCTTTAACCTACAGCGCACGTGGATACAATGAAAAGGCTTTTGAAAATACCTTAAAAGCCATCCGGATAACATACAAAATAAGTGATGCTAGAGGCGTAATTTCTTCGCCGGAAAACATGGCCAATTTATATAAGAATGCAGGAGAGCCCGAAACAGCTTTGACCTATTTTCGGCTGGCTGCAGAAAAAGCAAAACCAACAAACCCGGTACGGTATAACAGGCTGATGGGGGATATTTCTTTATATCTAAATCATCTGGATTCAGCCATATTTTATTACCGCCAATCGCAGAAATATGTAACCATAAGGACTACTGACACTACCATCAGGCAACGAAATCTTTCTTATACCAGTATGAGTGTTGGAGAAATTTATATTAAACAATTTGAATACGATTTGGCGATTAAACAGTTTGAAAAAGCTTTGCAATTTTTTGAAAATGGAAATGATAGAATTAGCACAATGAGATTATTAGGACTATTTGCCATTTGCTACCGGGCCAAACAACAATTTAAAGAGTCTTTCCTTTACGCAAAACGTTTATTATACATAGCAAAACAAACAGGCTCAAGGCCATCTTTACGGGATGCTTATAAATTGTATTGGCAACTTTATGACCACCAGGGAAAAACAGATAGTGCCTATAAATACAGTTTAAAATACATCGCAATAAAGGATTCTATCCTGAGTGATGAATACCGGAGAAACATCGCTTTATCCGAAATGAAATCGCAGGACGAACAGCAAAAAAATAAAATTAGTTTACTTCAAAAGGACCAGCAGCTCAACCGGGAAAAGATATCCCTGCAGCAAGAAACATTAAAAAGCGAATCGTTGACAAGGTATTTCCTTTTTGCGACGACAGGAGTTTTTATATTGATTGGTATATTTATATTCCGAAATATCAATCTAAAACGTAAAAATGAAAAACAGCATCTTGAACACCAATTAGAATTGGAACAACTGGAAAGCAAAAAAAAGACAATTGAATTTCAGCAACAGGCTTCCGAACTTGAAATGCAAGCCCTGCGTGCCCAGATGAATCCACATTTTATTTTTAACTGCCTGAGTTCAATAAACAGGTTTATTCTGATCAACAAAACCGAAGAAGCATCTGACTATCTGACTAAATTTTCCCGTTTAATCCGGATGGCTTTGCATAACTCTGAAAAACCGATGATAACACTTGAAAACGAATTAGAGGCACTTCGCCTGTATCTCGATTTGGAACGTTTACGGTTTAAAAACGCTTTTAATTACAGTATTACATTTATCAATACCATCGATATTAATGCGGTGTATATGCCGCCCATGCTGATACAGCCCTTTGCTGAAAATGCTATCTGGCACGGATTGATGCACAAGAAAGGCGTCGGTTGCCTGGAGATTCAATTGTGTGCAGAAAATAAAATATTGACATGTACTATTGTGGACAATGGAATTGGCAGGAATATGGCCGCTAACTTAAATAGCCGATCTGCAGAAAAAAACAAATCCATGGGCGTGAATATTACGGCAGGGCGTTTGGCACTTTTAAACAAGTCTGAAAATGAGGCTGCTATTTTTAAAATTGAAGACCTTTTTGATAACGAAGGAAATGGCTGCGGAACTAAAGTGATCCTTACCATTCCCTTCAAAGATCTCACAGAAGTTATTGCATAAAATAAAATAATAAAATGATCACTGCTACTATTGTTGATGATGAGCCCAATTGCTGCGAATCGATGGTGATGCTGCTGGAGCGTTATTGCCCGGAAATAAAAGTGCTGGATATTTGCTATTCCGCTGAAACTGCTTTGCAGTCGATTAAAGAGCATGAACCCCAAATACTTTTTTTGGATATTGAAATGCCCTTTATGAATGGTTTTGAACTCCTGGAAAAACTTGGAGACATTCATTTTGAACTGATCTTTACAACGAGTTATGATCAGTATGCTATTCAGGCAATACGTTTTAGCGCGCTGGATTATTTATTAAAACCGGTTGACCGGGAAGAACTGCAAAAATCGGTACAGAAAGCTGTTCAGCGTAATCATCATCCGCTTCCACAACAACTGGAGATGCTGTTACAAAAATTAAAAAATCCAACGATTCCAATTAATAAGATCGCCATTCCAACGATGGAAGGGTTTCAGTTAGTTGGAGCTGATTCCATCATCAGTTGTGAGTCGGATAGCAATTACACACATCTTTTCTTAAAAGACAAACGAAAAATTATCGCCTCCCGTAATCTAAAAGAAATGGAAGAATTGCTGGAAGATTACCCGTTTATAAGGGTACATCATTCGCATATAGTGAACATCAATGAAGTGGATAAATACATTAAAGGCGAAGGCGGCTATTTAATTATGAGTGATGGTTCAACCATTAATGTGTCAAGAAGCCGGAAGGAATTCCTGCTGAAAAAACTTTCATTGAGATGAATAATTCCTCTTCTATCCATCTTCTGCCGGGCCTGAGTTAGGAGCCCTCTGGTAGCTTATGGTATTAAGACCTACAACCGTTTCTTCATTTATCTCCTACCTCAATCTTAAAGATGCGCTTAATCTATAACATCGGTAGCAATTGTCAATCCGTTGTTATCATAAAGGGTAGTTACTTAATTACCTGGCCTGGAGGAAAGGTTATTGGTTGCTGCAAGCATGACTGCAAAAGAAAGATTTTGACGTAACCGGCAATTGATGTCAAAATTAATGAAATTTCAAGTCAGTCGGACTCTTAATGATTTTCATTATTGCAGCGTAAAACTTAGGTAGCTGAAATAATTTAGCCATGATCACCATCTTCATTTTACTCTCCACTTTTCTCTTGCTCGCCATTGATGGTATTGAGAATAATATTTTGCCTTTTTTCAATAAAAAAAAACGCATTTTCCATGAATTGTTTTATTTTTAACAAATAAATAAAGGATTATTTCCCTTCCTTTCTATTTTAGATTTATTGTCAAAAAATAATTCTAAAATTCCAAGTACCTGAAATAGTTTATGACGATTATTTTTTTACCCCCAAAAAAAAATATATGATCAAAAACGTACAATTTCATTACTGCGTGATCTTTTTAGCCTCCTGTTTTTTTTCATTTTCAGCCTCTGCCCAACGCACAATTAGTGGATTAGTTCATGACTCAAAAAGTGGAATGCCACTCGCAGGAGCAACTATTGCCTTGGATAAACCGGCTGCAACGACTATTACGAATGAAGCAGGAGCATTTGAAATTTCTGCCCCATCAAGAAAAGTAACGTTGATCATTTCTTTTGTAGG
>JBBSUB010000385.1:0-3310 GCA_038235345.1 Chitinophagales bacterium | reverse complement strand
TCAAAATTCTCTGTATTTGTGCGGGAATAAAATTTATATCTGTTTTGCTGAAAATAATTCCAGTACATCTGGGCTGTAATGCTTTGTAAAATGGCTTTTGCAGCTCCTTTTTGAGTGTTGATCTCTGATTCAAACGATGCAATGCTTTTTTCAGAAGCGTTTTCTTCAATATTTTGTTCAAGGGTAATTCGAAAGAGAAGCGCCTTGATTATTTGAGGATTGTTGTTGCTCTTTTTCGCCTTTGTATAAATTGTATTTACTTCTGTAAGGGCAGATTTTGTCAGACCTTTTTTTTGAAACTCTTCTATCTTTTTCCATTGGGATGTAAAATTGTCCAACTGTTTTTGAGCATTTAATTGTGAATGGCCAAGGCACATCAGTAAAATGATAAAAAGGGTTTTTATACTAAAATATTCAGACCGCATATATTATTTATTTATTAATGATTGAGAGGAATGGGTGTTTTTTTTTTACCCTATTCCTTATTATGATGCAAATAGACTTTGAATTGCATAATGAATTGTTCAAAGAATATTTTAATCCTGTAATGTACTGATTCCATAGAAAGTTACTTTCTTTTCTAATTTTTCTGTGAACAGTTTCAAATTTTATTCCTTAAATTGAAGATAGATTTCTGGTAATTATTAAGTAGAATAAAGGATCCGATGAGAAGGATGGGAATTCTTTGAGAAATCTTTTCTATTGACTCAACAAAAAAAGGCCATAAAATTTCTTTTAAGGCCTTTGTAATGATATATTAGAGTGGATTTTCTATTTTAAGTTATGATATACTTTCTGTACATCATCGTCCTGTTCCATATTGTCTACTAATTTTAAAACCTCATTCGCCTGGTCCTCCGGTAGGTCCACAACATTCATTGGAATGCGTGTAAGTTCAGATGATATTATTTCAATTTTCCTTTCTTCCAACGCTTTTGTCATGTTACCGAATTCTTCAAAAGTAACGCGGATAATAATATTGTCCTCACTGTCTTCTCCAATTTCTTCCAAACCATAATCGATCAGTTCTAATTCCAGATCTTCTATATTGACATTATCATTTTTTATTTTAAATTCTCCCAGGTGGTTGAACATAAAAGAAACACTTCCATGCGTTCCAAGAGTGCCGCTATTTTTATTGAAATGCATGCGCACATTTGCTACCGTTCTGGTAGGATTATCCGTAGCAGTTTCTACCAATATAGCTATTCCGTACGGAGCATATCCTTCATAAACTTCTTCATGATAATCCGTTTTATCCTTACCCATCGCCCGCTTGATGGCTGCATCCACGCGATCTTTAGGCATGTTTACAGCCTTGGCATTTATAATACAACGGCGCAAAGATGAATTGTTATCCGGATCAGGACCTCCCTGTTTTACAGCTATGTCTATTTCCTTTCCAATACGTGTAAATTGTTTGGCCATTTTATCCCAACGGGCAAACATCGTTGACTTTCTTACTTCAAATATTCTTCCCATAATATTAATTAGAGCCTTGAGCTATTTTTTTGCAAATGTAAATATAAAATTCAATCTTACTTTTGCTTCCATGTTACAAAATTTTTCTTACTCTAACCTATATAATTTCTCCCGGAATATTTTTCTGAAAATCGGATGCTCCGATAAAGATTCCACAATAGCAGCAGATAGTTTGCTTTCTGCTGACATGCGGGGCGTAGATAGCCATGGTGTGGCAAGACTTTCAGGCTATGTGCGTCTTTGGGAAGCCAAGCGCGTGAATGCGACTCCTGATATGACAATCGTTCATGAAACTCCTTCTACCGCCGTAGTAGATGGAGATAGGGGATTGGGTTTGGTTGTAGCACCTTTTGCTATGAATGTGGCTATTGAAAAGGCAAAGAATTGTGGTACGGGCTGGGTAAGTGTGAAAAACAGCAATCATTTTGGAATCGCCGGGAGTCATGCAATGATGGCTTTGGAACATGATATGATTGGCATTGCCATGACGAATGCTTCTGCTTTGGTGGCGCCTACTTATTCTGTAGAAAGAATGCTGGGTACGAATCCCATCGCGGTGGCTTTCCCTTCGGGAAATGAAAAGCCATTTGTTGGAGATTTTGCTACAACAACTGCGTCTAACGGGAAACTAGAGATATTACAACGGAAAAATGAAGAGACTCCGGACGGCTGGGTTCAAACCAAAAGCGGGGAACCTACTACAAATGCATCAGCCTTAAAAGAGGGTGGAGCTATGTTGCCGTTGGGAGGTGATAAAGAGCACGGAAGTCATAAAGGATATATACTTGGATCTATTGTGGATATTTTTTCAGCGGTATTAAGCGGTGCGAATTATGGTCCATGGGTTCCACCTTTTCCGGCCTACGTAGCCATGCCTGAAAATCAACCGGGAGAAGGAATTGGTCATTTTTTTGGAGCCATGCGTATTGATGCATTCCGTCCTGCGGAAGAATTTAAAAAAGATATGGATCAATGGATTCACCGGTTTAAAAATGCCAAAACGGTGGAAGGGCAAAAAAGGGTGTATATACCCGGAGAGCCGGAAAGGGAAATGGAAATCGAAAGAAAAATAAATGGGATTCCGTTACTTCAACCCGTCATTGACGATTTGAAAGTATTATCAGAAAGATTTGGAGTTGAATTGAAGTAAGATTTTTGTACTAAAAATCATTCGTGGGGAATGGAAATTGAATAAGCCTATTCCAACAAAAAAACTTTTAAATTATAGATAAGGGATCAGTAGAGTTATTGCTACTTCATCTCCTTTTTTACTTTACGTACAAAGGCTTCTGTGACGTTTGCAAAATTGGCAATTTCTGCTATGGAGAATTTATCAGCAGAAAGTAAATTTCTAACTACTTCTGATTTTCCTTTCTCCACAGCTTCTTTTCTGGCTAATTCTAGATCGTATTCTATCGTTTTTTTTATGGCATATTCATCCCAGATTTCTTTAAGGTTTTTTTTGTAACTCATATATTCCTCCTTTGTTAATTTAGATACCGCAGCTATATTGAACAGCTTTGAAAATATCTATGTTTTTAAAATTGCCGGAATTTTTAGCAACCGGCTTATATTTTTAGGAAGGTTTTATTCCGAAAATTATCTGATGGATTTTAAAAAATGAATTAAATAAATCTATTTCTGCAAAATCATTTAAACTTTAAGGAACGGAGAAATACTGTGGCAATTACTTCATCTCCCTTTTTACTTTGCGTACAAAGGCTTCAGTGACATTTGCAAAATTGGCAATTTCTGCTATGGAGAATTTATCAGCAGAAAGTAAATTTCTAACTACTTCTGATTTTCCTTTCTCCATACCTTTCTCCAT
>JBBSUB010000384.1:0-3312 GCA_038235345.1 Chitinophagales bacterium | reverse complement strand
GATAAAACTCGCTCCCCGTAATACCTCTCATGTATTTTAAAATGTCGCGGGTTGGCGTCCCACTAACATGAGCAGTGCCCCGTCGATGGGGTATCTATTGTCCTATATTAACGTTTCGTTGCGACATTTTGAAATGCACCCTATCCTACGCACTCCTTGGGTTTTTTGAATTAAGAAGATTTTTTTGTTAAAACAGTTTGAATACTAAAAAACCCGGAATTAAAAGATTATGTTGGGAACAATTGTTGCTATTTAAATGCAATATAATTTCTCATTTATTTTAAATCAATCATAAAAATTAAAAGTATGAAAAAGAATTTTCTGAATCATTCGGCAAGAATTTTAGTAGCCGCAGCGGTTCTGACGTTTGGATTGACAAGTTGTGACAATAAGAATAAGGATGTATCTCTGCCTCCTATTGGTGGCTACAATACTTCTGATGATGTAGCTAAAGATAATCTCAAGGCTTATTGGTCCTTTGATGGTACCCTCAATGAATCCAAATCTAATTCGGCTCCGACTACCAACTCTAAAAACTCTTTTACTGCAGGGATAAAGGGCCAAGCTTTAAAGCTGGATAGCGGTTATATCTTATATCCCGTCATTTCCTCTTTAGGTACAGCAAACTGGGGAAGCATTACTGTAAGTACCTGGATAAACACCGAAAACCAGGGCCAAGGGTCTGTTCCAACCGGGGTTTTCTCTCTTGGATTAGGAAATGGTAAGCAAACAGATTGGAATGATAGTCCAATTTTTCAAATGTTGGAAAATGGTCGCCCAAAAACTTATAATGATACACTTGTCCTAAAATCTACTTTCGCTAGCTATCCGGGAGGTGTTAAATTAGGAGGAGATAACATTAATGATTTTGGAGCCAGGGGAGTTGACTTTAAAACTGTACTTGGTGCAAATAAATGGGTACACTTTGTAACCAGATATGATGGGACAGGATCCTTCATTGATATCTTTGCCAACGGCGTGTTGGTTTCCAATAACAAATTCCGTTTTAGACCAGTAGGAGGCACAACTACAGGAATTGGTCCGGTAGTATTGCCGGCTTCTGTTGGTTTGCAACCCCTGATTGGAGGATTTGCAAATGTGAAAACAGGATTTCCCGCTTCTCCCGCACAGACCTGGCAAGGTTTATACCGTGGTTCAATTGACCAGGTGAGATTATATAATAAAGCATTAAGTGATGCGGAAATTAAAGCCCTGTTTGATTTAGAAACAGCCGGCAGATAAGTTTTCAATATATTTTTTAAAAAAGGCTACCAAATCGGTAGCCTTTTTTAATACACTTGCTAAATTTGATAATTTGGAAAAAAATCAAATTCTTTTCCTGGCGTTATAATTAGTTGCTTTTAGTTGGAAGTTTGATTTTAATGATCACTTCCGGGGTCGAAAATAATATTTGTACCAACTCAAAATCTCATCGGCCTAAATAATAAAAAGTTAGAAATTTTATTTATAACTGGCCAAATCAGGTAATTCTAATCCTGTTTTGGCCAGTTATAATTTTTTATATTTAGCCAAATCTTCTATTTTTATAGTAGTTTTGGCCAACTATAAATGTATTTCATGATCGAAAAAGTAATTGGCAGGGATGATGAGAAGCAAATAATGCTGGATATTCTACATTCAGAGAATGCAGAATTATTAGCAATTTATGGTCGTCGGAGAGTAGGTAAAACCTTTTTAATCAGAAATATCTTTGAAGATCAGATCATTTTTGAATTCTCAGGTATTCATGACGCGAATACGAAAATACAACTGGAAAATTTTAGCCTGGCTTTATCAGCAGTTTCCGGTAGCCTGCCACTTGCAATCCCGGCTAATTGGTTGAATGGTTTTAAAATGCTGACAGAATATTTAACACCTTTGCTGAAAAAAAAGAGGCAGGTTATTTTCTTTGATGAATTCACCTGGATACATTCCCCCCGTTCAGGTTTCTTGCAGGCCTTCGAAAATTTCTGGAATAGCTGGGCAGTAAAACAGCATAACTTAATAGTTGTGATCTGTGGTTCCTCCGCCTCCTGGATGATCCAAAAAGTAGTAAATAACCGTGGAGGACTTCATAACAGGGTAACAAAGAAAATACGGTTATTACCCTTTACTATCGCTGAAACAGAATTGTTTTTAAAAAGCAGGAACATCAAGTTGGACCGTTACCAGATACTTCAAGTATATATGGTGATGGGTGGCATCCCGCATTATTTAAAAGAAATACAAAAGGGAGAAAGTACAGTTCAGGCAATTGACAGAATTTGCTTTACAAAAGATGGACTATTGTTTAACGAGTTTAAAAATTTATATGATTCACTTTTTGATAATGCAGGAAATCATCTTGTAATTATACGGGCGTTGGCAAAAAAAGCATCCGGGCTTACACGGCAGGAGATTATTGAGGCTTCCAAAATTACTTCCGGCGGGGGAATGACCAGGCTTCTGGATGAATTAACTGAATCCGGATTTATTACTCCTTATATTCCTTTCGATACTACCGTGAAGAACTGTATTTATAAACTCACAGATGAATACTCTCTTTTTTATATAAAATTCATTGAAAATAAAAAGTCTTCAGGGAAAGGAACGTGGATAAAATATTCAACAGGCAATTCCTGGAGGGTATGGAGTGGAATTGCTTTCGAAAGTATTTGTATGAAACATGTGGTCCAAATAAAAATAGCATTGGGTATTGCAGGAGTTTATTCTGAAACTTCCGTCTGGAGGGGCCGGAATACCGGGGATGATCCGGGAGTACAGATTGATCTTTTAATTGACCGGCAGGACAAATGTATTAATCTTTGTGAAATCAAATTCTCTGTGGATCCATTTGTTTTAAATACGAAGTATGCACTGGAGTTAAAACAAAAAGAAGAAATATTTCGTGCCCATACTCAAACGCGTAAATCGATCTTTTTAACTTTGATATCCACGCATGGCATTAAAAATGGAGATACATTTGCCGGGCTGATCCAAAATGATATTACTATGGACGCATTGTTTAAACACAACTTTTAATGGATACTGTTTGCAATTTTAATTCCTTTGGAAATGTTTATTATCGAATTGCTTTGTAAGAAATAATGCAAGGTTAAATTTTAACGGAGAAAATATTATTATTCATGAAAAATACTTTTTATAGTTTATTAATCATTCTGGTATTTACCGGTTGCGGTAAAAAAGAAGTTCCTCCCCAAGAACCGGAAGTATTCACGATTTCATCTGTTACCATCAATGAAAAAAGTGAAGATAAAACCGGGTTATTCTTTCAGGTTCCGGAACTTCCTTCTATTAAAGTTTCCTTTACCG
>JBBSUB010000383.1:0-3321 GCA_038235345.1 Chitinophagales bacterium | reverse complement strand
GCCCTTTAATGCGCCAAAGAAATACTGGGATTTATATAATGAATCAGATATCCTTTTAACGCCTTCTCCTTCTATTCCCAAAAACGTGAATAAGGCCAGTCTGAATGAGAGTGGGGAGTTTAATCAATATAAGCTTGGAGAGGAAGCAGCATCATTAGAGAAGCCGGTGTCGGATGAATATGCCCGTAAATTAAAACATGCCTATTATGCTGCTGTTAGTTATTCTGATGCGCAGGTGGGAAAAGTCCTGGCAGAATTAAAGCAATCCGGATTGGATAAAAATACCATTGTTATTTTTGGAGCGATCACGGCTGGCATTTAGGTGATGACCTCGTTTGGGGGAAACACACACTCTTTGATTGGGCATTACAAAGCGCTTTGATTGTAAAAATGCCCGGTATGAAAACCGCACTTACCTGCGATAAAGTCATTAGCTCCGTAGATATTTATCCCACTTTAATGGAATTATGCAATGTGAAAATGCCGCATAAAACGGACGGTAAAAGTATAGTTCCATTACTTAAGAATCCGGCAAGTTCTCAATGGAAAAATAATGTGGCCTACGGCTATTTTAATGATGGGATAACCATGAGAACGGATCGGTATCGGCTAACAAAATATTTTAGAAAAGCAGAACCAGTCATCGAATTGTATGATCATAAAAATGATCCGTACGAAAATATTAATATCGCGGCAGATCATCCTGATGTTGTTAAAAGTTTACTGAAAGTTTGGGCAAATGGCAATACCGGTGTGTATGAAAAAAAAAAGATGGAAAGACATTACAGTGACGGGCCAGATTGCTCGCATGTAATGTAAAGAGAGGTAGGCCTGATGACTTACGTTTAATACATTCATTTTTTTAGATCATATTCTGAATTATGGAGTCTTTATAAAGAAATTCTCTTTGATGGTGTAATCAATAATGGGTGGCAATTTTTTTTGAAACTCTTGTTGATAAAAGATAATGGTAACGTTCGTTGAAAACGCTTTCAATAAACGTTTTTTGTTCACTCAAAGTAGTAAAAGTCTAACCGGTTCTAATTGCTCAAAAGTTGCTTCAAGGCAGAGTTTGGTACACTTTATTGGTAGATCAAAAGTCCTCAAATTGGCTTTAAGTAAAAGACACAATCGATGCCGGCAACGATTGCGTAAATAAAGGTTGCCCCCACTGATAAAATATCCTTAAAATAAATGTAGACTTGTTAAAGGTTGTTGAAAAAAACCAACCTGAAAATATGAATAGAAATCAATTCTCAAAACATCAACCCAACAGGAGGAGAAATATTTTTCTTCTCCATCTACTGGCCTTATTGTGTTTTCCGATTTTAACCTTTTCGCGAAATCCAGAATCAGGACCCACAAAATCAAAAGTGAATACGATTTTAAAAAATGATACCAGGCAATCTGTCCCGATAAATGGAAAGGTGGTTGATCAAACCTCAGGTCTGGCGCTTGCAGGGGTAAGTGTGCAGGTGAAGGGAAGTAAAGTTGGTGCCAGCACAGATGCAAATGGTTCATTCAGGATAAATGCAGAACCCGGAACGGTTTTGATTTTTTCTATCGTTGGTTATGAGGACCAGGAAGTAAAAACGGATTCCCGACTGGATTATACTATTTCCATGGTGCCCAAAGCAGGTCGCCTGGATGCGGTCGTCGTAACTGCCTTAGGTATTAAAAGAACGGAAAAGTCCCTGAGTTATGCCTCCCAGCAAATAGGCGGCGACCAGGTCAGCAGTGTAAAAACAGATAACCTGATGAATGCCTTGAGTGGCAAACTCGCAGGTGTAACTATTTCTTCAAATTCTTCAGGCCTCGGTGGGTCTGTAAAAGTAATCATGAGAGGAAATAAATCTGCCGCAGGTACAAATCAACCATTGTACGTTATTGATGGTATTCCTCTTTCTAATAATTCAAATGCCAATGGGCAACCAAGCAGTCCCGGATCAACCGGAAACGTACCTGATGGAGGTGATGGCATTTCAAATCTTAATCCGGATGATGTTGAAAATATCACCATATTAAGCGGAGCATCTGCAAGCGCATTATATGGAAGCCAGGCGGCCAATGGTGTTATTTTAATTACAACTAAAAAAGGAAAGGCCGGTAAAACACTGATTAACTTTTCTTCATCAGCTTCTTTAAGTCAGGCGGCATATCTACCCGAATTTCAGAATGGATATGGACAAACTTCGGCAGGAGCTACTCATAGTTGGGGACCCAAGATTAGTGGCGGTACAGATAATGTGAAATCTTTTTTCAAGACAGGTCAGGAATATACAAACTCGTTATCTATCTCTTCGGGTTCTGAAACGGCTCAAACCTATTTTTCTTATTCGAATACCACCGCAACAGGAATTCAGCCTACTAATAAATTAGCACGGAACAATTTTTATTTGCGTGAAACATCCAAACTTTTCAATAACAAATTATCGCTTGATGGAAGTGCCAATTACATCCATCAGAAAATTGACAATACACCTATTACCATTACAAGTTATAATCCTCTACCTGGTTTATATCTCTTTCCAAGAGGGCTTGACATTAGTCCATACAAAACTAATTTTGAGATTCCCGACGTGAACAGAGGCGGGTTAATGACCCAAAACTGGCCCTTTAGTGAGGCAATTCAGCAAAATCCCTGGTGGGTAGTAAATCGGGATCCAAATTTTTCATCCCGTGACAGAATAATTTTGAGTTTTACGGCTAAATATGATGTCAATAGTTGGATGTCCATCCAGGCAAGAGGAAATGTGGATAGAAGTACGGATAATTATGAACAGCATTCCTATGCCGGAACCAGCCTTAGTTTAATCAATTCAAGAAATGGTCAAATTGTAGCAAATAATCAAACAAGTCAGCAAATTTACAGTGATGTGTTAGCCATCTTTAAAATACCTACCAAGTCCGATTTTAAAATAAACGCGATAGTTGGTGGAAGTTTAAAAGATCAAAAAACGGAAGGGTATATTTTTGGAGCAGGCCTTGGGTTATTTATTCCCAATATATTTATTCAACAAAATGTGGCTTTGCAAAATTCAGGATCTATTCCTGCAGGGGCTTCGGCTTATCCTGCAGTCGGAAGTAATGCATCAACAATTCCGGCAGGCCGCAATCAAATTCAATCCATTTTTGCAAGCGGAGATATTTCCTTTAGAGACTATTTATTTCTAACCCTTAGCGGACGGAACGATTGGTCATCTAACCTTGCTTTTACACCAAACGGTTCTTATTTTTATCCGGCAGTAGGTCTTTCCTTTCTTTTAAGTGAGGCGGTGAAATTACCGGAGGTTATTAATTACGCAAAATTAAGAGCATCTT
>JBBSUB010000382.1:0-3337 GCA_038235345.1 Chitinophagales bacterium | reverse complement strand
TATAGATTTCCCTTGTTACTTGAAGTTGAATAGCCTGTTTCCATAAAATTAACATTCAGGCAAGAGTGAAATATAATTTAAATCCGCAAAACGGTGATACATATTCAAGCGGCATTGGACTATCATTAAAGTTGTAAGTTCAAGAGATTGTGCAGCATAGAACGAGCAGTTTTGAACAAGGGGCTGGTCTGCTAACATTCAGCATTGGTGAATGTTTCAGCCAACGTTTCATCTGGCGTAACTCTGTTGACCAATTTTGATAACAATTAATAATTATTTATAAATTTTACTATAGTTAGGGTAGACGGATTTCTATTACCGCCGCTTGCAAAAAGCTGTACCCTAAGACGAAACGTTTTAATTAGAATTACTTCGTGTATCCTTCTATTTTAGAATTAATCTCAAAACCGCCGCAGAAAGTAGTAATCGTTTTAAATGAGTTATAAAATCTTCTCACCACTATATTCCCTTTTTCATTTTTTGTTTTTTTCATAACTTCTATTTTGCGAAGTTTGCCGCTCTTAATTAATATTAGTTGCATGAAAAAAATCTGTGTCCTCATCATTCTCAATTTTTCATTTTTCACTTTTCTGCCTGCCCAACCTGATCGCTGGCAGCAACGTGTGAAATACAATATGAACGTGGATGTTGATGTAAAAACCAATCGCTTTTCCGGGATACAAAAATTAGCATACACTAATAATTCTCCTGACAAACTCGATCGGGTATTTATCCATTTATACTGGAATGCTTTCCAACCCGGAAGTGAAATGGATGTGAGAAGCCAGGAACTTGGTAAAATCTTAGTTAATGGAAGGCCCGAATGGGATGGAAGAGTAAGAAACCGCATTTCAAAATTAACGCCAGAAGAAATCGGTTATCAAAAAATTAAATCTATAAAGCTTGATGGGATTGAGCAGCCTGTAAATTTTCACGGAACTATTTTAGAAGTTGATCTTACCAAACCCATTTCCCCAAAAAGCACGGTAAATTTTGTAATTGATTTTGAAGCGCAGGTTCCGTTGCAGGTAAGAAGAAGCGGCCGTGATAATGAAGAAGGAATTCGTTACAGTATGAGCCAATGGTATCCTAAAATGTGTGAATATGATTACGAAGGCTGGCATCCTACTCCTTATGTTGCGAGGGAGTTTTATGGTGTTTGGGGAGATTATGATGTGACTATTAATATTGATAAATCTTACAAACTTGCCGGCACAGGCGTGTTACAAAATGCTTCGGAAATTGGCTGGGGCTACGATAGGTCAGGCACTCCTTTAAAAAATATTTCTTCCGCAAAACGGACATGGCATTTTGTTGGAAATAACGTACATGATTTTGTATGGGCTGCCGATCCCAACTATGAACATCTTGTGAGAAAACAGGATGGGGTAACACTGCATGTAGTTTATAAAAAAGTAGACTCGCTGCAAAAGAACTGGGAAAGAGTTGCAGACGCAGCGGTAATTGTTCTTCCTTATATGGAAAAGAGATTTGGCAAATATCCTTATCCTCAATATTCATTTATACAAGGCGGCGATGGCGGCATGGAATATCCAATGGCTACTTTGATAAAGGGCCCGAGCCTGGGAACTGTTTTTCATGAATGGATGCATAGCTGGTATCAGATGATGATGGGCACTAATGAAAGCCTGTACCCCTGGATGGATGAAGGCTTTACAACTTTTGCCGAAGGCGAGGTAAGCGCTTATTATAACAAGGTGATGAGCATAACAAATGAAAGGGACAAGCAGCTTCCAATAAATCATGCTGACTCTTACAATGGCTATTATTTTTTGATGAAACAAAAACTTGAAGAGCCGCTCAGCACTCATTCAGATCATTACAATACAAACCTGGCTTATAGTATAAATTCATACTCCAAAGGCGATATGTTTTTGGAGCAGTTAGGCTACATCGTTAGTGATTCGGTGAGAGATAAAATAATGCTGGAATATTATAAGTTATGGAGATTTAAACATCCTAACCCATCAGACTTTGTGAAGCTGGCACAGGATGTTAGCGGCATTCAGCTTGACTGGTACAGAGAGTACTGGGTTTATACCACCAAGGCTATTGATTATAGCATTGACAGCCTGTGGGAAGACAATGGAATATCCAAAATCAGGTTAAGAAGAATCGGGCAAATGCCTATGCCCATTGACCTTCAACTTACGTTTAAGGATAGCACAAAAGAGCTGCACTATATTCCGCTGGATTTAATGTTTGGTAACAAGCCCGCAGAAAGCAATGAATCAAGAACTGTGCATGAAGAATGGAATTGGACCAATCCTACTTACATTGTAGAATTTAAACATCCACTTACTGATTTGATTCTTGCTGAAATTGACCCCACAAAAAGAATGGCAGATATTGATCAAAAAAACAATACACTAAAATTAAATTGGTAAAGGAAAATTTGCATATACGAAGGGCAGCCATAGCCGATGCTGCATTAATCTCCCGCTTAAGCGAGGTAACTTTTTTCGATACATTTGGTGGAACCTGCACAGATGAAGATATGCAGGGATTCATTGAGTATTACTTTAATGAAAAGCAGATATGCGAAGAGCTGCAGGATCTCAATGATTTTTATTTTATTGCCTTTATTGATGACATGGCTGCCGGATATATCAGGTTGAAGGAAGAGGAAAGCGAGGTGGAAATTATCAAAACTAAATGGGGCATTGAATTAAAAAGAATTTATGTTTTAAAGGAATACCATTCAAAAAAGATTGGTGCAGCCCTTATGAAATTTGCCTTGGGTTTTGCCGCGGATAACGGTTACGAATTATTGTGGTTGGGGGTATGGGAGTGCAATGAAAGAGCAATCAATTTCTATAAAAAATTTGGATTTGAAGATACAGGCTTTCAGCACCCATTCCCCATTGGGAACACACCTCAATCAGATAATTGGATGATTAAAACTCTTGGAAGTAAGTTATAAATTTTTTAACCTGCTCTGTAATTCCTTGTCAGAGATATTTTCGGATTCAGACTTATCATAAATCGCGATCAAAAAAATATCTTGATTAACAACCTGAACAAATGTAATTATTCTGGCTCCGCCTGATTTACCTCTTCCTTTCGATTTTATAGCTATTCGAATCTTGAAACAATCTTTACCGATGGGAGTACCTTGAAATGGAGACCTTAATAAATCGACTTCGAGGTGTGCGAGATCGTTATGAATGGAAGGATATTTTTTTGCGAGTTGCTTGAGCTCACGTTCAAAGGGGGAGTAGGAACTCACTTATAACTCATCGAGAAATTGTTGAAAGGGTTTCGCTTCAACCTCTCCCTTCTCATATTTTTTTATCCATTCCACCGATTCTTCAAT
>JBBSUB010000381.1:0-3387 GCA_038235345.1 Chitinophagales bacterium | reverse complement strand
GTGAGTTAGGGAATGAATTGCTATTCCCATAAAAGCATACAGAATGTATCCACTTGGAAATCTTTGAAAGGATTATTAAACGTTTATTAATTGATAGTTGTTGGATCTGGAAAGATCATACATTGATATTGATTATCCGTGCCGATATTATGACCATCTAGCACAGGATTTCAAAAATTTACTTCTTTGTCTCCAGGTAATTTCATGATAAAAATACATCCCCATTTTGAAAATTTTGTATTCTTATAATTGTACGTTTGCCTGAAATGCAACTTTTTCTTTGTTATTATTAATAGATTGTTTCTAAATTTTTTATGAAAAAGACCGTCTCCTGAAACCATTCTTTCCTTTTTTTTCATAAAACAAAAGATAATAAATTTCCTTATTCTCTAAGTATACTTAGTGGATTAGCTTCAAGGGAAGTCCCTGATTTTACCAATCTGTAAGACCTCCAATGGTGTAACTCTATAGATATTTTAATCCGCCTCCAAAATCGTAAAATCTTTCCTCAGTTTTATGTCAGAAGAAGATGCACCTATACGTATTTCAAAATCACCCGGCTCTACAGTCCATTTCATGTTTCTGTCTAAAATTTGTAAATCTTCGGGATGTAGTGTGAATTGGACCGTTTTGGTTTCACCGGGATTTAATGGAACCCTTTCAAAACCTCTTAATTGAGAATCGTAAACCGTAACGCTGGCTAATTTATCCTTCACATACAATTGTACAATTTCATCACCTTTTATTTTGCCCGTATTTGTTACATCCACACTCACTTGAATATCACCGTTCTGTTTTTGGGTAGCAGGAGTAACTGTAAGATTGCTATAATTGAAGGTGGTATAACTTAGTCCGTATCCGAATGGATAAAGCGGTCCGTTTACACGTGTGTTACCATAGCCAAAACTCCCGTTATTCTGGTCAGCCTGTGAACTTGGTTTAAAAGGAAAATTCAATTCAATTTGTCCGGTGGTTTTAGGGAAAGTCATGGATAATTTTCCACCCGGATTATACTCTCCAAACAATGTTTGTGCAATCGCTTTGCCGCCATATTGAGTAGGAAACCAGGCTTCCAAAATTGCCGGAATATATTTATCAGCCCAATTAATGGTCAATGGTTGGCCATTAATTAAAACCAGCACCACCGGCTTTCCTGTTGCGTACAAAGCCTCCAGTAATTGTTGCTGTCTGCCCGGCAAATCGAGGCCGGAACGGGAAAGTCCTTCGCCCACACGGGCTACATCTTCGCCTAAAACAGCAATGATCACATCATTTTTTTCCGCCTCTTTTACTGCCGCGGTTATGCCTGCCCGTTCTGTATCTGAAAGGGGCGTATGGATGATCTCACTTTCCGGCCAGGTCTTGTCGATCACCTCACAACCTTTCAGGTAATTCACTTTTACATTTTTTCCAAGATATTCTTTTACGCCATCCAATACTGAAGTGACCTTGATATGATTAGGGCCATAACGACTAACCCCATAATTGGTTTCAGCAGCAAGAGGCCCGGTGATAAAAACTGTTTTCAATTTGTTTTTATCTAAGGGCAAAGTCTGGTTCTCATTTTTTAAAAGCACTAATGATTCTTTTTGCATTTGCATGACAAAGTCTTCATGAAAGCTTGTTCCTACAATGTTGTCGCCTGCTTTAATATCCTTCACATAGGGATGATCAAAAAGTCCAAGCTTGAATTTTACACGCAACACATCAGCCACACGCTTATTAATTATTTCCACGTTAATACTACCATCTTTTACCAGTTCTCTTAAAGGCAGGATGAATTTTTCCGGTGGTTGAAAATTTGTGTAAACATTTAATCCTGCTTCTACCACCTGCCTTACGGCATCTTTCATATCGCCTGCTACGTGATGTTTTGAAAAAACAAATTCCACTGCTTCGCTGTCGCTCACCACATAACCCGTAAAGCCAAAAGCTTCCCGAAGCAATTCAGTAAGAAAATAATAACTTGCAATTACCGGAACACCGTCCCAATCATTGTAGCTTGCCATCACGCCCATCGGATGTGCTTTTTCAATCACTTTTTTAAAGGGATATAAATACATTTCGTGGAGCTCACGCGGCGCAACATGCGGATCGGTCCGGGCATTTCCATCCCGGCCACCTTTGGGCACACTGTACACTGCATAATGCTTTAGGGTTGAGGCTACTCCTTCACTTTGAATGCCCTTCACCATCTGAATTCCTAATTCAGAAATCAGGTAAGGGTCTTCCCCGTAGGTTTCTACCACTCTTCCCCAGCGCGGGTCACGGCTGACATCCAAAATGGGTGCATATATATTTGTATAACCCAAAACTTTCGCTTCTTTTCCTACTATCTTTCCGGCTTCCAAAACTAATTTTCTGTTCCAGGTGCTGCCAATGCCTATCGGTGCGGGAAGTGGTGTTGCGCGATCATGCGTCAGGCCATGAATGCCTTCATTGGTGAAGTCAACAGGTATACCTAAACGTGTTTGTTCTACAAACCATTTTTGTATTTCATTTATTGCTGCCGCATGATTCGATGGAGGATAAGTAAGATTGTTGGAATAATATCTTTGTGGACCGTTGATCACGCCATTTAGTTGTTCATCAATATTTGCGATACCGTCTTTCCAGATTTCATTTTTCCATTGAGGAGTGGGCAGGCTGTCTTTAAGCACTCTTTTGTATCCGTACAGCGTGGCCATTTGGCAAGTCTTCTCATTAAGATTCATTTGAGATATAAGATCCTGTACTCTTATTTCTACAGGTTGATGTGGATCTTCAAAAACATCCATCTTCCCGTTTTTATTAAAATCAATCCATCCGTCATTATAGATAGATGACTTTGAAACCTGTGCAAAAGATAGGCTTATAGTAAAGGTAAAAGTCAATATAATTAAGCCTTGCAATTTCATTTTAGTCATAAAAATGGTATTAATTGTTTTAAGCGTGTTTTAAAATTTATCCGGTTTTACTATTCCTATTTTAATCTTTAAACAAAATCTGTTTACTGATAGAGTTTTTCTTGCTGATAGAGTCCTGGCACTCTCCGTAAAATATTTTCAAAAAAAAAATAAAAAAAATGATTTTTTTTTGGAAACAAATAATATTAAGAATTACCGCTGATAAATAACCAGGTTCTTTTTCAATGCATATAGTTTCTCAATTGATCCGGATGTGTAGCACTTTGTCGATGAGGATATATTCGTCAACTATCGTAGAATGAAACCCAAAGTCAATGGCAGTCTTATTTGTTCTCATCCTTTATGGTTTTAAGAACCAGGGCTTTGTTGTTTCATCTGTAGAGAAAAATTGTAAAAGCATTTGGGCAACCTTTTGTCTGCCACTTGTACCAGGATGTGTACCATCGGACTGATAGTCTGTTGGTAGCCAGGAAAGTCCATC
>JBBSUB010000380.1:0-3412 GCA_038235345.1 Chitinophagales bacterium | reverse complement strand
GCCGGAAATTATTTGCCGTGGGACGACGACACAAATCACGAACACAAGCTCTCCTCTTTCCACTTCTTTTTCATGGATAGTTAATGGATCTCCCATTAATTCCTATAATAGAAATTTAAATTATACATTTTATAATGCAGGGTCTTACATCATTGAATTGGTCAATCAATTTGGAGAATGTAAAGAGTCTATCTCCAAAATTGTGGAGGTGAAGGAACTTCCGCAAGTGGACGGATTTTTAGTCGAACACCCTTCGTTTTGTAATTATCCTGTAACAGTTAATTTTAAAGATACAAGCTCCGGAAACGTAAAATCAGAATGGAATTTCAGTAACAATTATTATCCGCTCCCGGTTGATGCTACCGGTAAATCCGCTTCCCATGCCTATTACGAAAATGGAAACATACCTGCAACACTTACGGTTACGGATATTGACGGATGTAAAACCAGTGTACAGAAAAGGGTTTCCATGTTCTTACCAACGGTAAATTTACAGGCAACGGATTATAATTTCACCGGCTGCGAAAGTCTCACCAAAAAATTTAAGTTCACAAGCAATGAGGAAATTACCTCCTTTACCTGGAATTTTGGAGATGGAAAGACTTCAAAAGAAGCCGAACCGGAACACACATTTTCAATAGGAAATTATTCGGTCAGCTTAAACTATACGACAGCAGCGGGATGCACGGGGAAGGCAAATCTTTTAAATCAAATTTATGTTTATGCCAAACCAAAGGCAGAATTTGTTTCTTTATCAGGGACAACTATTTGTGGAAATTCTCCCGTACATTTTCAGCCTGTTTCAGATGCGAATGCATCTACTTTTCAATTATGGATCAATGAAAGTTATGCAGGAAGTACCTACCAGCAGTTTAAGGATACAGGTTTATACACGATCAAAATGGTCGTATCTAATCCCGGCTGCAGTGACACCTTTACCAGGAAAGATTATATCCGGGTACTACCCTCCTTCCCGCGAATAGAGAATGTATCAAATACCTGCGATGATGACCGGGGAAATGTCCGGTTTTCCTACTCCCCTCTTCATGCGGAAAAACAAACCTGGCATTTTGGCGACGGCCAGTCACAATCTTTCGCAAAAGATGAAAAGAATATCTCGCATCATTACACTAAATCGGGAGAATATAAAGCGGTATTGACAACGTCCAATGCACAATGCACAAATAAGGATTCCGTCACATTAAGAGTGATTTTAAAGCAAAAACCTCTTCTATCCTCTTTAAAAACGACTTTATGTAGTGATGATCCATTTGATTTCACCATAAACAATATGGAAAAAATGCCCTTTGTATCACCTAATTATAGAATTGTAAAGTATGAATACCCGGATGGCACCGGTATGTCACCGCAATATTATGATAATTACACTATACAGAGCACCCCTTTTAATGGAAATTTTCGCACGCTTGATAAGAGCAAAGGAGCCGTCAGAATGATTACCAGGTCTGCCTATTTTAATTGCCTGGATACGACCAATTTTCTTCCCATAAAGTTATCCGGTGCAATAGCGGGATATGAGATCTTAAATAACAATGAATGCTTCGGAAGTACAATCCGTTTCAGCGACACATCAAGTGCGCAAAACACAACCATCACTTCAAGGATATGGAACTTCGGGGATGGCAATACGTTAAGTGCTCCACAGGGAGGGATCGTTTCTTACACGTATAACCAACCAGGGCAGTATAATGTTTCGCTTAAAATAACAGATGCTACCGGTTGTAGTTCTTCTACATTATCCAGCAGTCAGCGGGTGAACATAAACGGGCCCAAAGCAGCATTTACCACTTCGCAATCTGATGCGCACTTAAATTCGACTATTTATTTTCAGAACAATACAAATAATTACAACAGCAATAATACAGTGTACGAATGGCACTTTGGAGACGGAAGCAAATCTTCCAATTATTACCCATCCTACACCTACAAACAAGCAGGCACTTATGAAGTGATGCTTATTGTCAGCAGCGCTACAACCGGTTGCAGGGATACAGCCTATCAAAAAATAACAATCCGGGATTTCAATGTGAATTTTAGTTTTCAAACCTCTTTTGTAAATACTTCTGAATGCTCTTCTGTACTTGCCCGTTTTCAAAACACGTCTAATAATTTCACCAATGTAAAATGGGATTTCGGCGATGGAATCACTTCAACCGGAAATAATTATCCATCTCATATTTATAAAGAACCAGGAAAATATATTGTAAAACTGATTGTGACAGGGTACAACGGGCTTGTAGATACGTATATCGATTCGGTCATCATTGAGAAAAATACAGTAGATCTAAAAACAGATATATCCCGCGCCTGCACTTCTGAAGGGATAACTTTTAATGCCGACACAAAGAACGCGGCAAATAATTTATGGGATTTTGGAGATGGCAATATTGTGCGCGTTTCAGAGGCATCTTATGTGCATCGGTACAAAATGCCCGGAGTATATACGCCGCGGATAATCACGACAAATGAAAACGGATGCAAAGCTTTTGTAGAAATGAAAACGAGTATTATTATTGATTCGCTGTCCGTTTCTTTATCCAATTTACCGGAACAAATATGCGCCCCTAAGGAGATGGTTTTCCAACCAGCCATTCAAAATATAGGAGGTGATAAATCTGTTCCTCCATTGGTATATCATTGGAATTTTGGGACCGGAATTCCAAAAGATATTTCTGATAAAAGTAACCCGGTTTTTGAATACTCACAACCAGGAAATTATTTAGTAAGCCTGGCGGTAGAATCCTCTTTTGGTTGTAAAAAAGAAATCAGTCATCTAATGAAAGCCTTCCAGGGATTAGGCGCTGTTATAAATGGGCCATCCGAAATCTGCCAGGAAGAAACGGCTCAATTTACGGGAGCTACCAAAATAACCGGTCAACCAAAATGGAAATGGATCTTTGAAGATGGTACAGTCCTGGGCGAACAAAATCCTGCATCCAGCAAATATGATCGTGCGGGGAATTATTCGGTCCAGTTAATTGTTGATAATAATGGTTGTGCAGATACTTTAAAGCATATTTTAACGGTTCATCCGAAACCCACCGTTACCTTATCGCAACGTGATGTGCTTCTTTGTGAAGGAACTTCCATTGCTATTTCTGCCGGCGGCGGAATGGTTTATTCCTGGTCACCTGTATCGGGTCTATCGAATACTTCCGGACCTGTTATCCAGGCTAATCCGCTTACCAATTCCATGTACGTTGTTCAGGTTACAGATGCGAACGGATGCAGGCAAAAAGATTCTGTAAAAATAAATGTGGTGCATCCCTTCCGGACTCAACTGGCGAAGGAGGTTTCTATTTGTAAAGGAGAAAGCATTGAATTAAAAGCTATAGGTGGCGATGTCTTTCAATGGATCAACCAAACCTCCGGATTAAGCAATACTTCTATT
>JBBSUB010000379.1:0-3424 GCA_038235345.1 Chitinophagales bacterium | reverse complement strand
TTGGTCTGTTTTATTAAATTTTCTCTTTAGATACAGGGAGGTGGAAAATGTTACAGTTTTATTTTAGTAAAAATAAATGCAGAGATAATTATTGAATATTTTGGGATTAAATCTTTTTGTAAAGGATCCTATAATTAAAAGAACGTGGTCGGGAGGACACATGACCACAGCGGCAAACGTCATCAAAATTTATAGGAAGTCATACTTCGCAAGATTACCCCCTAAATCCCCCAAAAGAGGGACTTTGAGTTCTCAAGTATGTTGATGTTATTCAGAATGGCAGGATTGGTTAATTCCTCGTTTGGAAAAAAGTTTAAGACAGAATGCGAAGGAACAGACTCAAGTTTTATTTAACATCTGACGGCCCATAGTTGATGTCACACCAACCATTTCTTTGTTGCAGAATTTCTTTATTTAGCCGAATAATTCACTTAATGTTTTTGTTGCAATGAACATCTTTCCGCTTTCCGGAAGTTTGATAAAGTCATATTTTTTATAAAACCTTTCTGCAACTTCGTCAATTGGGTCAACAACTACCGCAAAAGAACCGAGTATTTGCGAGTTGTCAAAGCTTCTTTTTAGTGCATCAATAAGCAGGATTTTTCCAATTCCCTTTCCTTGATACTTTTTATCAATTGCCAATCTTCCAAGTAAAGTTGTAGGAACTGAAGTATAAGACTTGGGAAGTTTTTTATTAATTTGCTCAGGAAAGCTGCTTAACGGAATACTATTATTAGAAAGTGTGTAGAACCCCTGAATGTTATTCGTTTCATTTTCTGACAATACAAAACAAGCTGCTAATTTTCTTTTTACGTCTTGTCCGGCCTGATTCTTCAAATAATTATTTAGAAGTTCGTTTCCGCAGTCATAATTGTTTCGATTGTGTTTCTTATGTAATAGTTCAATCATTATTCTATTTTGAGTCAGAGACAAAAGCATTATAATCATCTAAGGCTTTCCTTAAAGTTTCAGATGGCTTCTTGGGATTTGTAATTGCATCAAAAAAGATTTGACTATCTTTTTTACCGGCAATTATCTGTTCATTTTCTTCGAATATTTTTTTTGCTTTTTCTTCAGCTGATTGAATAACAAAATCAGTCAGGTTTCTAAAACCACCTATATAAGCAGCTCTCTCAAAGAATTGTTTTTGCTCTTTAGGAAGTCTTGCATCAAATCGCGTCTGCTCTTTTATCGATGTGCTCATAATTTTAAACGTTTTCACAAATGTACGGAATAAAATCGTACAATTTACTGAAATGTACGGCAACTTTCAGTACAATCAACTTTAAAATTGCATACAAAATGCGAATCTAAAATACAAACATGCGACATTCAAATAATTTCCCCTTCCCGATAGCCGTAATCATAGAATTAAGATAGCTTTACACTCCTATCTTTTTTATAAAAGAGCCTTTCCTCAAAAGCTATTTTATACCCAGGAACCAAAACAAACAATATTCTATATTATGATTAGATTATTTTTAAAATTATACTGGAAATTATCCGGCTGGAAAATTAAAGGAGCGCTGTCTCCGGAACTTAAAAAAGTGATCTTAGTTGTGGCGCCTCACACCAGTTGGAAAGATATATTGATCGGCCTTGCAGTACGCTATGAATTAAAAATAGACCATGCGAAATTTTTAGGAAAGAAAGAATTATTTGAAGGTCCCTTCGGTAAATCATTCCGGAATTTAGGCGGCATTCCCGTGGATCGGTTTGGTACACTTTCCAGCAGACAGGGTATCGTGGACCAGGCCGTTCGTCTCTTTAATGAAAATGAACATTTCATGTTGGGAATTTCTCCCGAAGGAACGCGCAAGCGGGTGGAAAAACTAAAAACAGGATTCTACCAGATTGCCAAAAATGCTAACATTCCTATGGTGTTGGTAGGTTTTGATTTTAAAAATAAACAGGTCGTATTAGGAGAACCCATGTTTGTGAGTGAGGATGAAGCCGCAGATTTCAAAGAAATTATCGCCTTCTTTTCAACGATCGAAGGAGCAAAACCGGAACTGGGTTTGGGGCATTTGAAAGCGAAGGAATGATGTTTTTTTAAATGAACATCGCCTATTCTTAAACCAATTCCGGATTTATAAGAAACGCTGGTTTTATAAGATGAGGGCTATCTATTACAGACAGTACAACCCGGAATTACGTTTAAGTTACTGGCATTATTTCTATCGTATTATTTTCTCTGGTAAAGGGAAGAATCTGCTTTTTAAGTTGCAACATTAAGGAAGTGGGAAGGTCAGCCCTGGCAAGCCTGGGGATAAGGGTTATATGGATCAGAATCTTTCAGGAAGTTCTGTAAATTTTTGTACCAATTCTATTTCTCCCTCTTCGATCCTTACAGTTTTATGGTTGTAACCGTCTTTCAGGTTTACGATCCATATATCTCTATTATTTTGTTTTACTTCTGTAGCCTTGGTAATCGTATAATCCTCCCATTCACTTTTGAGCATCCTTCTTATTTCGGAAGGCAAATTCTTTTCTGCTCCATAAGTAATTGCATAAATCAGTTGACCCTTTTCAGTAAAAAGTGCACAGGCAGGTAAGCTATTCATATAAAAGTTACAGTGAAAATTTTTACCGGTCATGCTCCAATTTTGAGCGGAACCGCCGGCAAAATTTCTTGAGAAATGTTTTTGAATCTTTTTATTGATTGTTACAGATGTATTGCCTGAACCAAATACTTTATTTGCCTGACCGCCTGATATGGCGAGTGTATTATTGAGGACTTCGTTTTTAGGAGGCGCCTGGGGAAATAGTTCGGTTGTTATCAATAGGAAAAACAGAGAACATGCGATCGGGAAAATAATTTTTGTTTTCATGGTGTTTAATTTAAATAATGATTAATGTACTACCCCTACAAAACAAAATTATTACACCAATAAAACGATACCTATCTACAATGAGTAATCAGAGTAAAAGAGGTGTGATGCGCTCTTCTCATTGTGTAACTGTATCTTCGACACCTTTAATAAGATTATAGGAAGTGACAAGTTTGACTTTCGATCAAAGCATCAGAATTTAGTGCCTGACCCATCCACGATAGTCAACGGCAGGAAGTTTTTTATTGAGCAAATAACCAGAACGGATTAAATCGATGGGATAAATCGATGCCTCAGAGAAGCAAATATGCCTTTTTTTGAGCGTTATTATCCCGATAAGAAATTGATTACGTTTTTTGATTCAGTAGCCGGGAACGAATAAAAAACTATTCTTTCCCCGGTTGTAATTTTTTTAATACCATTTCTTTGCGGCTTCGGGAAACATCAATGGACGTTCCATCGCTCATCAACATATACCCGCCTTCGCCTTTAATATATTTTTCTACTTCATTTAGGTTAACCAACGATGAATGATGAACTCTTATAAAGGAAAAATCTTCCAGCATTTCTTCAATTTCTTTTAACGTACGCGA
>JBBSUB010000378.1:0-3447 GCA_038235345.1 Chitinophagales bacterium | reverse complement strand
CAAATCATTCCGGTAAAAAATGATCCGGCCCAAACATGGAGAAGCTGGATTTATAGCACGGAAGAGAATCCGGTAGAAATTGACCAGGTCGCTTATGGGCTATTAACTAATTATTTTGATGGAGCAAAAGAAGGACTGAAAACGGGCAATTATTCCAAAGCAGATAAAAGTATGGAAGACATCAGTGCCTTTCAGCAGGTTTGGGGTAAAAAAATTGTTCCGTCCGCCTCAAAAGTCAACCTGGAAATTCTCTATAATCATGCGAATGTTTTCTTTTGGCTGATGATTGCTTACAGCCTTTTAGGTGTGTCTATGATCATGCTTGGTTTTGCAGAAGTGTTTTCGTCCGGGTCAAAGTATCATAAAATGATTCGTACGCTCACCAAAATATTATTAGGAATCATGATTGGAGCGTTGGCGATCCAGGGTATGGCTTTAGGCGTTCGCTGGTATCTTTCCGGCCACGCTCCCTGGAGCAACGGGTATGAGGCAATTGTCTTTATTTCCGGAATCGGCGTCCTCTCCGGTTTGCTTCTTTACCGTAACCGGAATGCTTTTATTCCTGCAGCCGGAGCTTTGGTTGCCATGATTATGATGGGATTTGCACACGGAGGATCCATGCTTGATCCGCAAATTACGCCTTTGGAACCGGTTCTGAAATCCTATTGGCTGATGGTGCATGTGGGCATCATTACGTCCAGCTACGGCTTCTTCGGTTTGTCGGCCGTATTGAGTGCGATTTCATTAGTCCTCTTTAGCACAAAACCTACGGCGAAAATTGAGCACTCCATCAAGGAATTAACCATCGTCAATGAAATGGCTTTAACCGTCGGAATCTTTGCTCTTGCTGTCGGCACTTTCCTGGGAGGAATGTGGGCCAACGAAAGCTGGGGAAGGTATTGGAGCTGGGATCCCAAAGAGACGTGGGCATTTATATCGGTGATATTTTATGCTGTGGTACTTCACTTGCGTTTAGTTCCAAAACTTAAGGGTAAATTGACTTTTAATATTGTGAGCCTGTGGGCGATTTGGTCGATTATTTTTACGTATTTCGGCGTGAATTATTATCTGTCCGGGTTGCACTCTTATGCGGCAGGTGATCCGATGCCGGTTCCCGCCTGGATTTATATCACTGCGGCCGGTATGCTCGTTTTATCCTTGGCGGCTTATTTTGGAAATAAGGGAAGTGGGAAGGAAAAAGTGGGTTAGGGAAATAGTATTTGAATGAGCTAACTTATTTTAAAATGTAGAATTATTTGGTGAAAAGTCCCGCGTATTTGTGAAAGAAATATGACAGCTGGAAAAGAGAACTACATTTCAATCAGGAAAGGTTATTCCAAGGTTCTATAAGTGAATTTTATAATTAATAATGCCCTTTAACTGAAAGTATAAAAACAATGTTCTCTTTGACTTCATAAACAAGTCTATTTTCTTTGTTGATTCTTCTGGACTACAAACCAGTCAGTGAGTGTTTTAATGGCTCAGGCTTTCCGGTACCGGTTAAAGGATGCTCTGTCAATTCTTCCAATAGAGACAGTAATTTAATTAGAATACCCTTGTTGCCGGCCTTTTTATGGGCATTAATATCTTCCTTAGCCTTTTCAGTAAAATCTAAATGGTACCTCATTTTATAAACCGATGTATTCTCTTAAGTTTTCTTTTTTTACCCTTGTTACTTTTCCCTCCTTGACCTGTTGACGACTTTCCAAAACTTTATTTACAAAATCAGGGTTGTAACTATCTGTATTTGATACTTCAAATTTGATTTTAAGAGCTTGCATAAATGCTTTTAAAGCATCAACCTGTTCAGATGTTTTAGGATGTGCTATAAATATTTCTTGTGTTTCCATCGGACTGCTATATTTTGTTTAAAAAAATCTTCAAAGGTTATTTTAAAAAATCGATCATAGGTTTCAAATACAGTTTACTTATTTTTCTTCATTATTGGTTAAATAATTCTTCCAAATTCCTATTCCAGTATGATTACAAGATACAAAATTAATAAGAAAATATATAGTTTAAATCCCTTTAATGGTGTGACTCTTTGTCCTAAAAAGAAATTTATCCAATTATTTGCTCAATAACACTTTTATCATATCAAACCTTCCTTTTGTAAGGGACATATTATAGTTATAAAATCTCAGTTTCAACACGATTTCACATAGACTTCAGTTTCCCACTTTTCCACTTCAAATATTTTTTCCGTACCTTAATTCCTATCACTCATCAGTAATCCCTAAGGGAATAAAAAAGACTTTTTATCCCTTTAGTCATTTCTTTAAAATAATAATCTATGAAATCAACCTCACCTCCTCATAAAGTTATCTGCTTCGGCGAAGTTCTCTGGGATATTTTGCTCACCGGACCCTTGCCTGGCGGAGCTCCGATGAATGTGGCTTATCACCTCAATAAACTGGGAATGAATCCGGCATTAATTACCAAGGTGGGTGATGATGATTACGGAAGAGATCTGATAGAAATGCTTTCAAATGATGGTGTAGCTGTAATGTACGAGACAGATCCGAAATATCCTACCGGCCTGGTCTATGCCAATGAGGGTGAGAATCATGAAATGGCGTATGATATTGTTTATCCTTCTGCCTGGGATTTTATTGAATGGAAAAAGGAATATGTTGATTTGGTTTCAGAGGCGGAATACCTGGTTTTCGGAAGTTTAACCTCCCGCAATGATGTGTCCAGAAATACGCTGTATCAATTGTTGGACGTTGCAAAAAAGAATGCGTTTGATATCAATATCCGGCCGCCGCATTTTGAACGCAGGCAACTTGAATATTTACTGCAAAAAACAGATCTTCTGAAAATGAATATCGCTGAACTGGAACTCGTCACAGATTGGTATGACCAGAGCGGAAGTGCCTCCGACAGGATTAAATTTGTGCAGGATCATTTCAAGATTGATCAGATCATTATTACCAAAGGTGGGGATGGCGCGATGGTGAATGATCATGGAAAAATATATGAACATCCGGGCTATAACGTTTCCGTACAGGATACGATTGGTAGCGGCGATTCTTTTTTAGCGGGCTTCCTGGCGCAAACCTTAAAAGGAGAAAATGCAGAAAAGGCTCTGGACTTTGCTGCCGGCATCGGGGCATTTGTAGCTACAAAGGCTGGTGGATGCCCGGAGTATGAAGTGGAGGAAATTGATGAATTAATGGAGAGAGAAAAGAGTGGAAATGAGTAAGGTTATTTCTCCTTAGTCTGAACCATAATCTATACAAGATGCCAGGTCGGAGGATGAAGCCGGGTCGGAACGCTCCAAGCGGTCTGAACCATAATAGGAAGAAGCCAATTGTCCGGGGAATCATTGTAAGTCCATCGTTCAGGCCGCCAAAGACAAGCGTCCCGACCGGGATTCATCAAAGGAAGATGCCGGGAGATTTGCATTGAGATCAAAAAAAATAAAACTTCTTCCAATTCATTGAT
>JBBSUB010000377.1:0-3476 GCA_038235345.1 Chitinophagales bacterium | reverse complement strand
TCTGTTTTTTGAGTAAAATGTGCATTTGGAAAATGACTCTTCAGAGTAGAAAGTGCAAGCATTTCTTCGTCATAAAAGGCCATGAAACAAATTCCTTTCCTGGTAGAGGCAACAATGATCTTTCCAAAAGGACTTTCTAAAAAATCATAATGGATGTCCAGCCCTTTTCCACCATTTTTATATTCCGCCGGTGTCATTCCTTCTATGTTTACAAAGAGATCGTGTAGGCGGCCTGTGCTTGAAAGCCCTGTCTCATAAGCCGTTTCAAAGAGCGTTGCCTGATTTTCCTTTAAAAGTTTTTTTGCATAATCCAACGAAATATATTGTAAAAAGCGTTTTGGACTTGTGCCCGCCCAATCCGTAAAAAGGCGTTGAAAATGAAAGGGACTTAAATGAATCTTTTCGGCTACTTCCTCCAGGTTTGGTTGATTTTTAAAGTTTGTAGAGATATAATCTATTGCTTCGGCAATGCGGTTGTAATCGATGTGTTGCTGATCTGTCATTTAATTCTGATTTTGTAAGGCAAAGATCGCCGGAAATTTGTCGTAATAAAAGCCGGAACTTGCGCAATATCCTCAGAATTATAGGAATAATTATTTTTGTTTACTGCTATCTTTACCCTTTATAAAAATAGAAAGAATTAAACCGATTCCTACAATCACATCTACCATATTCCAGACTTGCCTTCCTAAAATGATTTTAAAAAATGGTTGAAATATAACCGCCAGGCATCCATAAATGATTGTTTCTGTTTTCCTGCCTTCTTTATAAGACTGGTGTGCTAAAAGTAGAAAGCCTACCAGGCCTGCAAAGCGGACAATTTGGTAAAATCCATAAGGCATATCCACCAGGCAAAGCAAAAAAAGAATGGCTAATATTATTTTGATGATTTTATCCATGGTCGTTTTTTTACCTGAATTCTATCGCCTTCACAGGCTTTATCTTTCTCACCAGCAAAGAAGGAATTATCAGCATGAGGAAACAAATCAGTAAGGTAAAGAGATCCACGGCTACAACCTGCCACCAAACCACATCTGCATGGGCTTTACTCATAAAATAGGCTTCTTCATCCAGTTTAATAAAACCGGTTAGTTCCTGTAAATAGCAGATACCTAATCCTAATAAGGTGCCGCCAATGATGCCTGTAATAGCGATGAAAGCAGTATTGTAAATAAAAATTTTCTGTATAGTGAAATTCGTGGCTCCGACAGCCTTTAAAATACCCACCATTTTTGTCCGCTCTAAGACCAGGATGATCAGGCAGGTAATTAAATTAACACCGGCTACGATAACCATGATCACCAATAAAATATTTTTAATTCTGCCTTGTAATTGAAGCCAGTCGAAAATGTTGGGATAAATTTCCTGGATCGTTTTACTATACCAATTTCCCGGTAGTGCATCTGATTCATAAAGTTGGTTGTTCACGGCATCCATCTTTTTGTAATCATTTAAGAAGATTTCATAGCCACCGATCTCATCCGGTCCCCAATCATTCAGGCGTTGAATTAATTTAATATCCCCCAGGCAAAAATTATGATCGTACTCTTCAATTCCCGTTTTAAAAATCCCTGCTATACGTAGTTTACGCGCCCGCTGTCTGCCGTCACTTTGGATAAAAAGAATCACAGCACTATCACCCACTTTTGCCTCTAGCTGATTGGCTGTATAGGCGCTGATGTTGATGTCTTTACTGTAATCATTGTCCTTAAAATTGATCCAGTTACCTTCTACCAGGAATTGTTGTATGCGTGAAAAGTCAAAATTTTTGTCAATGCCTTTCATTAATACACTTTCAATGTCCTCCTTATAACGAATGATCGCCGATTTTGTGGCATATCTTTCTACAGTTCTCACGCCCGGCAACTGTTTTAAACGGAGTTCCAGCGTGTCATCCTTTACGATGGGAGATTCTTCTGCTATATTCGCCTGGGCCAGGATGGTTTGCTGTACCCGGATATGTCCCCAGAAACTAAAAACCTTATCACTGATTACATTTTGAAAACCATTAACAAAACTTAATGCAACGATCATTACCGCAACACTTATCATTGTAGCAGTAATAGCCAGACCGATAATAAACCTTGAAAAGGTTTTCTCCCGGTTAAAGGCAATTCTTTTAGCAATAAAGGCTGATAGGTTCAAACAATGTACATTTGATATCTTGTAAAAATAATTTTTTTAAAACATTTAAATGAAATTCATAAAATTAATTCTTTTACAGTTTTTACTCTGCGCTGTAATCTCAAGTGTGGCGCAGGTTCCGGATAGTATTTATGCGGATTATATAAAAACCGTCAGGCTGTATAACGCCGGTAATCAACTTTCCCTTCCGGTTATTAAACTGAACAGCAATGAACAGGTTGAACTTCATTTCGATGATATGGATGCGAATGTAAAGTATTACTATTACACCTGGCAATTATGCGATTATAATTGGAAACCTGTCAATTTAAGTCCATTCGATTATATGAAAGGGTTTACTGAGGCCCGGATCAATACATACCGTTTTTCAGCTATTGCGAATACACGATACACCCATTTTCAAACGCTTTTGCCGGATCGCAACAGCTATCCGATAAAGGCCGGGAATTATTTATTAATTGTTTATTTGGATGGAGATAAATCCAAAATAGCTTTTACCAAAAGATTATTGGTTGTGGACAATAAAGCGGTGATCGCGGCGCAAGCGACGCAACCATTTGCTCCTGAATTTTTCCGGACACATCAAAAAATACAGTTTAATGTGGATGTGAAAGGATTAAATGATTTTAACGCTGCCCAAAATTTAAAGGTGGTTGTTTTGCAAAACAACCGCTGGGATAATGCAGTCAAGGATTTGAAGCCCGCTTTTATCCGAGGTACTTCAGTAGAATATAATAGTGAGAACAGCGGAATTTTTCCGGGTGGTAAAGAGTGGCGCTGGCTTGACCTGCGTGACTTCAGGTTGCAAAGTGATCGCGTAGATTCTGCGGATTATAATAAGCTTTCCACCACCATTTACCTGAAACCGGATGGGTCAAGAGCAGATCAGCGTTACATGTATTATCGTGATTTAAATGGTATGTCCACCATTGAAGCAATTCGTGGAATTAATCCTTTTTGGGAAGGAGATTATGCAACTGTTAACTTCTCTTTTGTACCTCCGTACAACCAGGCTTATGCTGATAAAGACATTTTTCTATTTGGGCAATTGACAAACTATAGTTTAACCGATAGTTTAAAAATGACCTTTAATAATGAAAAAGGAATTTATGAAACGCACGTTTTATTAAAGCAGGGCTATTATGATTACACTTATTTATTGGCCAATAAAAATAACAGGAATATCCATACAGAGTTAGATGGAAATTATTATGAAACAGAAAACCTGTACACCATTTTAATTTATTATAAATCCTTCTCCGCCCGTGCCGATGAGTTGATTGGTGTGGCAACGTTTAACTCGAGGACGGATAAACCGGGATTGAGTTTTT
>JBBSUB010000376.1:0-3491 GCA_038235345.1 Chitinophagales bacterium | reverse complement strand
TTTGGGTTTCCAAAAGATGATTCCAAAAAATAAACAACAAGTTTTTTAAAATATCAAAACATTCTTTTGATTTTATCGGTTAGACTTAAAACAAAATACCGCCTGGAAAAGAAATATTTTACTCCTCATTCACAAACTCTAAAATATCTCCCGGCTGGCAATTCAGTGCTTTACAAATAGCTTCCAGGGTGCTAAAGCGTACTGCTTTTGCTTTTCCGGTTTTTAGGATAGATAGATTGGATAGAGTGAGGTCTACTATTTCTGACAGCTCATTCAACGACATCTTTCGTTTGGCCATCATTACATCAAGATTTACAATGATTGGCATATTATACGGTTAATTGGTTTTCTTCCTGCATTTCAATTCCGCGCTTAATAATTTGCGATAGAATAAAAACAATACCGGCAATAAAAAAATACTCATCATTAATAAAATTTCCGGGTAATTCCATTCCTGTGCCTTCCATTAAATAGTGCGCAAAGGATTTTCCAATGAGATTCATCATCACCCAAACGCCTAAAAGCATGTAGGAAATGGTTTCTAATTTTTTAGTGACAAAAAGTGAAAAGGGAGATTCAAGTTGAAGTTTCAGCAATAAATCAAAGATTAGGTACCATATCCAGGCTTTTAAAGCGGATATGGCAATAATCATCGACATCAAAACAATATAATACCAGGAGCCATGTTCACGGATGCGAAACCAAAACGGTTCTGCCTTGTAAACCTTTTCTGCCCATGCAGGGTTTATGAAACTTCCTGCAAAGGAAAATATCTGCGAACCACATTCAATAGAAAAACCAATACCTGCGACCAGGGCAAGATATTTCAGAACAATCAGGATGATTTCTGTTTTTGTTTTTTTCATGTTGTTTAATTTAAAAAGCAAATATCAGTAAATATTTATTGATAAGCAATAAATATTTATCTAAAAGAGAAAAATTATTTTTTACCTTCGATTTAGCACTTTGCTGACTTTCCAAAAGTTCGAAGGCCGGATATTGCTATCAGGAAAGAAATTCACAACTTTTTGAAAGTTTATGGAAGGGTACTGTTATCATTCCATCCTGGTTTCTAAACAAGAAAAATGTAAAACCTCCAGGAGTTTGTAGTGTGGTTCCAGTCGCAGGATAACCCCTGAGAGGTTGGCTATCGTGAAGACACCGGTCCTCTTGAGACAAACACGAAGGGTTTTGCTCCGCTCTATGGCTATCTGGAAACGACCTTATGTTTCATCATCTGGTAAAACCTCCAGGCATTTGCGCCTCATTAAAAAAAATATAGCAATAAATAAAGTTCTGCCAGGCTCTAAACTAAACTTGATTCTTTTTACATTTACATACCCCTAAATTAAATGTAATTAAAAAATCATGACCCATAAAAACAAACTCCAGCCAGAACGGATAGACGAATTATTCCAAATTATCCAAACCCGTTTTGAAAAAAACATGCACCGGCATAAAGGTTTAAAATGGCCTAAAATTCAAGCCAGGATGGAAGTTCAGCCCGATAAACTATGGTCGCTCAATGAAATGGAGGAAACCGGTGGTGAACCGGATGTTGTTGACCTTGATAAAAAATCCGGTAAATATATTTTCTATGATTGTTCTCCTGATAGCCCCAAAGGCCGAAGGAGTATATGTTATGATCAGGAAGCACTGAATGCACGGAAAGAAAACAAACCAAAGAACAGTGCCATCAATATGGCCACAGAAATGGGCGTCGAAATTTTAAATGAATCCCAATACCGCGCACTCCAGGAAACAGGAGATTTCGATACAAAAACCTCCAGTTGGATATTGACTCCTCCCGTAATAAGAAAAGTAGGTGGGGCCCTCTTTTGTGATTTTCGTTATGGGCATGTTTTCTTGTATCATAATGGTGCGGAATCATATTATGCAGCAAGAGGTTTTCGGGGTTGGATTGGAGTGTAACTTTTTATTTTTCACAAATTCGAATTCTTTAACTACAAACAAAACAATGAATCCTAAAGTTGATTTCTTCTTTGATAAAGACTCAATATGGAAAAAAGAGTACACGAGATTAAGAGTGATCGTTCTTGATTGCGGCCTCACGGAGGAACTTAAATGGGGTGTTCCATGTTACACTTATAATAATCATAACATCGTATTAATCCATGGATTTAAAGAATACTGCGCGCTTTTATTTCATAAAGGATCCCTACTAAAGGATACTGACAAAATCCTCATTCAACAGACGGATAATGTGCAATCCGGCCGCCAGGTTCGTTTTACCAATCTCAGAGAAATTGAAGCCTTGGAATCTACATTGAAAACCTATGTATATGAAGCAATTGAAATAGAGAGACTGGGTTTGAAAGTTACCTTTAAAAAGACCATTGAATATGATATTCCGGAGGAATTCCAAACTTTCCTGGATAATGATCCTGATTTAAAAAAAGCTTATGAAGCGCTTACTCCCGGCAGAAAAAGAGGCTATCTTCTTTATTTTTCTCAAGCTAAGCAATCAAAGACCAGGGAGGCAAGAATTGCAAAATGTATTGAGAAGATGTTGGAGGGGAAAGGATGGAATGAGTAGATGAATATAAAACTATTTTTAAATTTCATTAGATATGAAAACTTACTACGTTTATATATTATTATGTTCTGATAATAGTTATTATACAGGAGTAACAAATAATATAAACAGACGAATCGGAGAACATGTTGATTCCTTTGGACAAAACACTTACGTTTCCAAAAGGCTCCCTGCTATACTTGTGTATTGCGAAGCAACGCACGATGTAAATCAGGCAATAGGAGCTGAAAAGCAAATTAAAGGTTGGTCAAGAAAAAAGAAGGAAGCGCTAATTAAAGGTGACTGGGAACTTTTGAAAGAATTATCAGTGAGTTATGGTAAAAGGAAAGAAAAAGAAAAATCTGATGTAGAAGCATGTGGTAAAAAAATGATTAAATAATGTATTTATGATTGATAATAAGAATAATGTTATTTTGAGCCTGTCGAAGAAATTGTTATTCTGAGCCTGTCGAAGAATAATGTCATTCTGAGCCTGTCGAAGAAGATGTCATTCTGAGCCTGTCGAAGAAATTGTCATTCTGACCCTGTCGAAGAAGGGTTAATTTGAAGATCGCAGATATTTCTAAAATCTGACCCCCTATAAGATTATAACGCAGCGACCTTTCTTTATAATTTACCGGCTTTCTTTTCACAATGCATCGACTTCGACAGGCTCAGCCTGACACCGAAAGTAATTGCAGAGTTTAACTATACGCAAGCTTTAATAAGCTCAGCCTGACACCCAAATGAATAGCTTAATCTAAAATACTTTGAGGTTTTTTAAATGTTGTCATTCTGAGCTCGTCGAAGAAGGGTTGATTAAAAGTATCTAGCTATTTTTAATAGTCCAAACTATGCTACTTCATGATGCACGGGCTTTTATTAATGATACGACTTCACTTAACGATGCACCGACTTCCCTTCGATTAACTCAGGGCAAGCTAAGCTCAGCCTG
>JBBSUB010000375.1:0-3557 GCA_038235345.1 Chitinophagales bacterium | reverse complement strand
GGTGTATGCTCTCCGATTAATGAAGCCGAAAGGCCCACAACATCAATAACAACTGTTTTTTTCATTGATAATTTTAATGCGTTGAATACTCAGGTTTCTACTATTTTCTTTACCCAATCCAATTCCCGGATAATAGAATCTTCTATAGGTAACTTTAAGTTTGCGGGCAATATTTCCCAGGTATAGGTTTCAACCTCCAGGTGTTGCGTAAAAGGTTTTATTTTTTGAAGGGCTAATACCTCTTCAATTTCATTCCGGGTAGAGGATAATAAGCCAAAATCTTCAGCAAATACCGGAACATGAAAATGGGCGCGCCATTCCTGAAAGGCAGTTTGTTTACGATCTGCTAAAGCAAGAGAAAGATCAGGATAGCGTATCAGGTTTCCGTCTTTTAATTTGCCGATTACCTGGTGTAAATAAACGGGTTCATTAAATTTCCCGAAACTTTCTTTGATCTTATGGGTTTCTTCCCCGGACAAATCCATCCTGGCTTTTAAGGCAGCACTTATTTGAATTTTACCAATCTTAATACCGCGTTTTTCCAGGTTTTCAATCATTTTTGTATGGTCTTCAAACCCAATGGCAAAATGACATACGTCATAGCATAGACGAAGATGGTCTCTTATTAAATCTTCTGCGTGTTGATGAGAAACAGTAAACTTTTTTTTGATAATTGGGATGCCAACAGGGAGCAAATCATTTTCAAACCACTCTATAAATTCATTACCTGTTTCCAATAGTCCGTCAGGCTCCGGTTCTATATCCAAATGAAGTAAAACACCCTTTGTTTGGTTGATATGAATCAACTCTTCGATCACGAGGAGAATATTTTTTGTACCTATATCCTTTACTGCATTTAATTCTTTGACCGTGCTAAACCAGGGCTTGTAGCTTAAAGGGGAAGTAGAAATCCCCCCTTCCATTCCATCCGGAATTAAGGAGGTGAGTATGTGAAACAGGCGCAAGGTATAATGCACCCTGTCGTCAGTTGTCCAATCAGGAGTATGTACCTGATCCTTTACTCTTTGGTGATGAAATCCGCCATAGGGAAATCCATTCATTGTAAATACATACCCATTTTCTTTTTTAAGCCAATCTTTAAAATCAGCCAATTTTCCCTTTTGTATCAATTCTTTACTTGCTTCATTAGAAAGACGCAAACCCAGTCCCATAGCATTATCTGGTGATACTTTCTTTTTTATAGAAGGAAAATTCTGTTTGATTGCGGCAAAATGATCCGGCCAACTTTCACCAGCATGAATATTGGTGCAATAAGTCAGATGGCCTGAAGGGGTCTTCATAGTTAAATGATTTTTATTTTAGTTTTATTTTTATTGTGAGAAGTATTTAAAAAATGATTAATAAACGATTATATCTCCATCCTTATTTACAACGGAGAAAGGTGTTACTATTTGCATTGCGGAGATATCTTCTCCTCATTTAAGATTGCTTCTTTTTTTTGCTCAGGAGGCTTTTAGGTCCTGATCATTATAAAAACACCACTTTTCCGGTTCTGACAGATTCATCACAGGCAAATGCAATGCGTAAGCTGTTGACCGCATCTTCCATATGGTCAGACAGGTCATTATCTTCGTTGATGGACTTAAGAAAATATTCCTGTTCCCTGTTACAAAGTTCCTGGTGACCGGGTTCATCTTTTAAATTTATCCAGGTATCTTCTTTGGAAAATCTTCCTTTTTCATCCAGATCGGCGTGGTGGACCCGAAGGGATTCTGTTTTGGTATGTGCCTCAATAGACGCAGAATTTCCGGAAGAGCCTGCCTCTTTTGCTACAATAGAAACAGATCCCTTTGGCCCAAAAACATCTTTTATAAAAAAAGCCGTTTCACTTATCATCGGCCCCCAGCCAGCTTCGTACCATCCGACAGATCCATCTTCAAACCTGATTTGTAACTGGCCGTAATTATAATTTCCTGCAGGAATGTCTTCTGTTAGCCTGGCACCAATTGCATAGACCTGTAAGGGTTTTGAACGTGCCATCTGGCACATGACATCAATATAATGTACACCACAATCTACAATAGGACTAATCGTGCCCATAAGGTTCCGATGCACAGCCCACTTATCTCCATCACTTTGTTGATTAAGATTCATTCGCATCACCAAAGGTTTACCCAACCCATGACTCAACTCAATAAATTTCTGCCAGGAAGGATGGTGTCTTAAAATATATCCAACCACCAATTTTTTACCTGCCTGCTTAGCTGCTTTCACCACCCGTACCGCACCCTCAACTGAATCTGCCAGAGGCTTTTCTATAAACACATGACAACCTTGCTCAAAAGCCTTTACGGCAAAAACTTCGTGCGTATCCGGATAGGTCGAAATACAAACTGCTTCCGGCTTTGTGACCCTCATAGCTTCCTCCATATCATTAAACAAGTCATATTTATTGCCCAACTGAGCATTTAATATTTCTTTGGACTTACCCCTGGAAACTAACCCACAAATTTCAAAACCTTCAATTGTGTGATAAGCCATCGCATGGGAAGCTCCCATATTTCCACAACCCACTACTAATATTCTTACAGGTTTTATTTGATTTTGCATCATTAAAAATCAGAATTTTATATTGTGAATAGAATTTATAAATTGGCCATAAAACCAGCCATAAAATTACAAATGGCTTCCCCTACTTCTTTCAAATTAGGCAGAGATTTCATAATCATGACTTCTTAGAAAATCCGAAGCCTTTAATAATAAAGATGTATCCATCTCATGCACTTCCTCTCCCAAACCAATATCCTTTAATAACATGATAGTTAACCTGCCACCTAAATGTTCCCGGAATTCCTGTAAACCTTGCAACACCTCGTTATTTCCATTTTCAAATTGCATTAAAGGATGGGTAATGTCAAATCCCAATTTTAATAATAATTGAATAACACGTATAGCCTTATCCATATTTAATCTGCCTGACTCCGCAGAATAGATGGTATCTAAAGCTATTCCCATTGCCACCGCTTCACCATGTAATACCTGGAAATCCGTTAATTGTTCCAATTTATGCGCGCTCCAATGTCCAAAATCCAGAGGCCTGGAGGAACCAAATTCAAAGGGATCACCCGAAGCGATATGTTGCAAATGCAAGGCTGCACATCGGTGTATTAATTCATTCATTATCTCCTTGTCCCTGGCTATCAATTTTTCAGCCTTCTCTTCAATCCAATAAAAGAAATCAACATCCTTTATGAGTGCTACTTTAATAGCTTCCGAAATTCCTGACCGCCAGTTTCTTTCATCAAGCGTTGACAAAAAGGTATCGTCATTGAATACCCCAAAAGGTGGTACGAATGTGCCCAGGAAATTCTTTTTGCCTTTGTAATTCACTCCGTTTTTTACACCTATCCCTGAATCATTTTGAGATAAAACCGTCGTAGGAATACGAATATGCCGGATGCCCCGATGTGCAATAGCAGCTGCATACCCCGCAAGATCCAATATAGATCCACCACCAATAGCTGCCACATAAGATTGACGATCGATGCCATTAGAATCAATAGCTTGAATAATGGAATTTAGATGGTTTTTATTAT